>CAZFKN010000060.1:0-18653 GCA_964519805.1 uncultured Gemmatimonadaceae bacterium | reverse complement strand
CCCGAGTTCCTGAACCGGCTGGACGACGTGATCGTCTTCCACCCGCTCACGCGGGAGCACATTTCGCAAATCGTGTCGATCCTGCTCAAGGACGTGCAGCGTCGCGTGGGCGACGAAGTGCGCCTCACCCCGGCGGCGATCGATTTCCTGGTCGAAAAGGGGTACGACGAGAGCTACGGCGCCCGGCCCCTCAAGCGGGCGATTCAGCGCTACATCGAGGACCCGCTCAGCGAGCGGATCCTGCTCGGCGAGTTCGGTCGCGGCGACGAGATCGAGGTCGCGGTTGCCCCTGAGGGTGACCGACTCGTCTTCAGCGCCCTCACCGGCACTCGGGCGTAAGGCCCCCGGCGCCGCCCGCCTCCGGCGGACGGCGCCGCTCCCTTTTATCAGGTGTTGATGCGGCTTCCTGTCCTTCCGTTCGCCGTCCTGTCGGTCATCCTCGGCGGGCCGGTGGTTGCCCGGGCACAGGAGCCGGCGCCTCCCGCGCCGCCCGTTGACAGCATCATCGTCAACGGCAACGAACGGCTGACCGCCCAGCAGGTCCTCAGCAGCGCCAATCTTGCCCCCCACCAGGTCATCAACTACCGCGATGTCCAGCGCGCCGTCACCGCCCTCTTCAAGACCGGGCAGTTCGACGACGTCTCGGTCGAGCAGAAGAGTGAGAGCGGCAAGCTCTACCTGATCTTCACGGTGAAGGAGCGGCCCCTGCTCGAAGCGTGGAGTGTGCGCGGGTTCGAGCGGATCCCGGAAGGGACCGTCCGGGACCGCGTAAAGCTCGTGAACGGCAAGCCGCTGGACCGCGACGCCATCGAGCGCTCCCGGGCCGCGATCGACTCCCTCTACAAGAAGCAGGGCTACTACGCCGCGGTGGTGAAGGACACGACCCTCACCCAGCCGAGCGGGACGGTGCGCGTCGTGTTCGACATCGCGGAGGGCCGGCGCGTGGCCGTAAGCGAGGTGGCGATCGAAGGCAACCAGGCGTTCCCCGACAAGGCGATCGTCAAGCACATGGCCACTCGGCCGGAGGGCTTCTTCTGGTTCCAGCGGGGTGAGTACGACGAGAAGCGGGTCGAGGAGGACAGCCGTGACCGGTTGCCGCGCTGGTACGCCGATCACGGATACATCGACTTCCAGGTGCTGGGCGACACGCTGCTTCCCGACTCGGCCACCGGAAAAGCGTTGCTCCGGCTCAACGTCGACGAGGGGCAGGTGTACAACGTCGGCTCGTTCGACATCCAGGGGAACCGCCGGTTTTCCACCGAGGAGCTGAAGGCCTTCTTCCCGTTCGAGGGGCACCCGCCCTTCAACCGCTCCGAGTGGGAGAGCGCCACGGAGAAGGTGTCGAACCTCTACGCGAACAACGGCTACATCTACGCGCGCGTCGAGCCGATCGAGACGCGGCGTACCGCCGGCGACGGGTCGCAGTCCATCGATCTGGCCTGGGCCATCCGGGAGGGCACGCCTGCCACGATCAATAAGGTCGAGATCGTGGGCAACGATATCACCCACGAGCGGGTGATCCGCGAAGCGATCGTCATGCTTCCGGGCGATCTCTTCAACCGCGACCTCCTCATTCGCTCGTATCAGAACGTCAGCAACCTCGGATTTTTCCAGCAGCCGCTGCCGGCGCCGGACGTCCGTCCGTCGGCCAACGGCGTGGACGTGGACATCGTGTTCCGGGTCGAGGAGAAGCGGACCGGCAACATCAATTTCGGCGCATCGCTGGGGCAGGGCACCGGCGTCGGCGGCTTCCTCGGCCTCGAGGAGCCGAACCTCTTCGGCCGGGGCAAGCGCGGACAGCTCCGCTGGCAGTTCGGCGCCAATATCAACGACTTCACCCTTTCGTACACCGACCCCGCCATCCGCGAGAGCCGGGTTTCAGGCACGTTGACCCTGTTCGATTCCCGCCAGACCTTCATCGTCGGCGACCTGGGGCAACGGCAGCAGATCGGCGGCGAAGTACGGCTTGGCTTCCCGTTCCTCGGGTCGCGCTACACCCGGGTGTTCGGGTCGTACGGGCTCCAGCGGATCAATTACAGCCAGGGGTCCGAGGACCTCCGGCGCCGCTTCTCCTGTAGCGACTGCACCCGTTCGACGCTCGGGGCCAGCATCCTTCGGGACACCCGGATCGGGCTGCCGTTTCCGGTGGCCGGCACGTATTTCAACGTCGGCGGCGAGCTGAACGGCGGGGTGCTGGGCGGGACCAGCGACTATCAGAAGGTCGACCTCGAGGGGCGGTGGTACGCCCCCCTGGGAACGCTGGGCGGGGGTGGGCAGCTGGGGCAGGGGGTCCAGTTCGTCCTGGGCCTAACCGCCAAGTCCGGCTTCATCTTCGGCGACGCCGGACCGTTCTTTACCGAGCTATATTCGATGGGCGGCGTACAGTTCGGGATTCCGCTCCGGGGCTATAACGAATTCTCGATCACGCCGAACGGCTACGATCCCAACGCCAGCAGCGGGCAGGCCAGCGTGAACGCCTTTGGCAAATCGTTCGCAGCGTTCACGGTCGAGGCCGGGGCCCGGATCAGCGGCGCGCTCTATCTGGACACGTTCCTTGACGCCGGTAACGTCTACCGCGACGCCCGCGAGTACGACCCGACCCGCCTCTTCCGCGGGGCCGGATTCGGGGTCGCCGTGGTGTCGCCGCTGGGCCCGCTCGGCATCGACATCGCCTACGGGTTCGACAAGGTGGACGTCTTCGGCAGACCGGCGCCGGGATGGCAGCTGCACTTCAAGCTGGGCAACACTTTCTGAGCAGGACGCACCTTCAGATCGGGAGCGGAGCATGACGCTTGTCGTTCGTGGTACCTGGATCGGGCTCGTAATGGGGGCAGCCCTGGCAGTAGCCCCGGTGGCGGCGCAGCAGAAGCCTGCGGCGAAGCCCAGCCAGCCCAAGCCCTCCGCGGACGCCGCCGACGCCCCGGGTGCCGCCCGGATCGGCTTCGTGAATATCCAGGCGATACTCAAGGCGACGCCCGGCTACGCCAAGGCGGAATCGACCTTCGCGAAGGAGCTTGACGGTTACCGCTCGGAGGTCCAGAAGCTCCAGGCCGGCCTCGACTCTGCCGCGCAGGACTTCGAAGCCCAGTCGGCCGTCCTGAGCCCGACCCAGCGCACCCAGCGCCGGAAGGATCTCGAGGGGCAACAGGAGAAGCTCCAGCAGCGCACGCAGGAGCTGCAGCAGAAGGCAGCCAGCCGGGAACGGGAGCTGCTCGACCCCATCCAGGCCCGGGTCAATAGCGTCATCGAGGGGATGCGCGCGGCGGGCAATTACGCCATCATCTTCGACGTGAGCGCTCCGGGCAACGGGATCGTGACCGGGGACAAATCGCTGGACCTCACGCAACGGGTCCTCCAGCAGCTGCAGGCCTCCAAGTAAGTCGCGCGTGCGCGGAGCCCGATGTACCCGGACAGGCGGTCGCCGACATGGTCGGCGGCCGCTTGTTGTCTAGGCGAACGGAACTCCCCATGGACATCGAGCGGATCCTCTCGGTTCTCCCCCACCGCTATCCATTCCTGCTCGTGGACCGGATCCTCGAGGTGGAGGGGACCACCCGCATCGTCGGGCTCAAGAACGTCACGCTGAACGAGCCGTTCTTCCAGGGTCACTTTCCGGGGCACCCCATCATGCCGGGCGTGCTGATCGTGGAAGCGATGGCCCAGGTGGGCGGTTGCCTGATGATGGGCACGATGGAGCGACCCGAAACCAAGGTCGTCTACTTCATGGCCCTCGATCGCGTGCGGTTCCGTCGGCCGGTGCGCCCGGGGGACCAGTTGCGCATGGAGGTCGAGGTCCTGCAAGTGCGCGGGCCGACCTGCCGGCTCAAGGGCACGGCGACCGTCGAGGGGAAGCCGGTGGCCGAGGCCGAGATGATGGCCCAGGTCGTGGATCGCTGAGCCATGGCCCGGCGGGGCGATACCCATCGGTTGATGCGTTGGCTGTGGACCAGCCGCCGGCCCGAGGCTCGGCTCGCGCGGCTGGCGCTGCTCCCGGCGTCCGCCATCTACCGCGGAACCATGGCGGCCCGCGCTGCGGGATATCGACGCGGCTGGCTCGCCGTGGCGGACTTCCCTGCGCCCTGCGTCGCCGTGGGCAACCTGACCCTCGGCGGGTCGGGAAAGAGCGCGCTGGCCGCCTGGATCGCCCAGCACTACATCGCCCGGGGCATCCGACCCGGGCTTCTCGTGCCCGGGGGAACGTCCGCCGACGTCCTGGTGCACCGGCACGCGGTGCCGAGCGCCATCGTGCTGGGCGACCGCGACGCCGTGGCGGCGGGCGAGCGGGCCGTGGCGCAAGGTGCGCAGGTCCTGGTGCTGGATGACGCGTACCAGCGCCTCGATCTCCACCGCGACCTGAACCTGGCCGTCGTCGCTGCCGAGACGACCCGGGCGGTGCGCTGGGCGCTGCCGGCCGGGCCGTGGCGGGAAGGCTGGGCGGCGCTTCGGCGGGCGGACGGCGTCATCGTCACGCGAAAGCGCGCGCCGCTCGAGGCGGCCCAGGCGCTCGCGCGGGAAATCGAGCGCGAGATCCGGGGCCCGGTGGCGGTGGCGTATCTCGGGCTCAGACATCTCGAGGGCCTGGTGAGCGGCACGCGCCAGCCCGCCGGCGTCCTGGCGGGCAAGCGCGTGGTGGCGGCCTCGGGTATCGCCGACCCGGATGCGTTCGTGGCGCAGACCAAGGCGACGGGTGCTGCCGTACAGGTGGCGACCTGGAAGGACCAAGTCGACTACCGCGACGAAGACCTCGCCTGGCTGGCGCACGCCGCCCGGCGGGCCGATCACGTCGTGATCACGGAGAAAGATGCAGTCAAGCTGCGCGACCGATGGCCCAACCGGGTGCCGGAGCCGCTCGTGGCGGTTCTGGAGCTCGCCTGGGAGGGCGGCGGGGACGAGATCGCCGCGGCACTCGACGCGGTCGTTACCCCCGTCGACCGACTCTAACCGAGGCAAACCGGAGCCGACCGGAGAATCCATGACGACCGTGAATTCGCATAGCGTGCCGCTCATTCGCCCCGACAAGGACCGGTTCCTCGCCGAGGAAAATCCGTTCGAGGCGATGATGTCCCGCTTCGATTTCGCCGCGCAGAAGCTGAGCCTCGACCCCGGACTCTACCAGGTGCTCCGGGCCCCCGAAAAGCAGGTCATCGTCGCCGTCCCCTACCTCCGCGATGCCGGCGGCGTCGAGGTGCTGACCGGGTACCGCGTGCTCCACAACCGTGCTCGCGGGCCAGCCAAGGGTGGGATCCGCTTCGACCTCGGCGTCACGCTGGACGAGGTGAAGGCGCTCGCCGCGTGGATGACCTGGAAGTGCGCCGTGGTGAACATCCCGTTCGGCGGCGCCAAAGGCGGCGTGGTCTGCGAGCCGAGCCAGTTGTCCAACGCCGAGCTGGAGCGGATTACTCGGCGCTATACGTCGGCGATCATCGAGACGCTGGGACCCGACTCCGACGTGCCCGCGCCGGACGTGAACACCAACGAGCGGGTGATGGCCTGGGTGATGGACACCTACTCGATGCATGTGCGGCACACGGTGACCGCAGTGGTGACGGGCAAGCCCGTGGAGATGGGGGGGTCCCTGGGGCGGCGGGAGGCCACGGGGCGGGGCTGCATGCAGGTCACGCGGGAGGCGTTGCGGAAGCTCCGCATGCCGATCGAGGGAACCCGGGTCGTCGTCCAGGGGTTCGGCAACGTGGGGTCCATCGCGGCGGAGATGATGGAGCGGCAGGGGATGAAGATCGTCGCCGTGAGCGACAAGGCCGGCGGGGTCCACAATCCCAAGGGTCTCAAGGTGAAAGACCTCCAGGAGCACGTGGCGCGGCACCGGTTCCTGAGCGAGTACAAGAACGCCGAGCGCGTCACCAACGAGGAGCTGCTGACGCTCGACTGCGACGTGCTGGTTCCGGCAGCGCTCGAGAACGTGATCACCGCGCACAACGCCGGCGACATCAAGGCCCGGATCATCTGCGAGGGGGCCAACGGTCCCACCAGCGCCGGCGCCGACCGGATCCTGGAGGACAAGGGCATTTTCGTCGTCCCCGACATTCTCGCCAACGCCGGTGGCGTCACGGTGAGCTACTTCGAGTGGGTGCAGGATCGGGGCGGCTACTTCTGGGACGAGGAGACGGTGAATCTGCGCCTGGAGCGGATCATGGTCCGTTCCTTCGAGGACGTGGCCGCCATGTCCGATCGGCACGGCGTGAGCCTCCGTATCGCGGCCTACATGGTCGCGATCGACCGGGTCGCGGCCGTGCACCGGCTCCGCGGCATGTACGCGTGAGCCGCGCTCGGCTCCCGTGCAGATCATCATCCTCGCCGTCGGCCGGCTTCGCTCGTACTATCGGGACGCTTGTGATGACTACCTGCACCGGCTCGGCCGATATGCCCGGGTGGAGGAGCGGGAGGTCAAAGAAACCTCGGGGGCGTCGCCGGCCGTAGGTCAGAAGCGGGATGATGCCGCCCTGCTTGGGCGCCTGCCGGAGGGAGCGACGCTGGTAGCGCTTGCGCGGGGCGGCACGCCGTGGACCAGCCGGGAGCTGGCCCGGCGTCTGGAGCGCTGGCGGGACGGGGCCAGGCCCCTCGCGTTAGCCATCGGAGGTTCGCACGGGCTGGGGGCCGAGCTGCTCGAGCGAGCAGCCGCACGGTGGAGTCTCGGCCCGCTGACGCTGCCGCACGAGCTGGCGCGGGTCGTGGTGGCCGAGCAGATGTACCGGGCGTTCACCATCCTGACCGGGGAGCCGTATCACAAAGGCAGTAAACAGTAAACCGTGAACGGTGAACGGGGGGCCTGGATCGTCACGAAGTCTTCCGTGTCCGCCCTGTTGACGGTTCACTGTTCACCGTTGACTGTTTTGCCAATGGCCGAGTGGTTCGAGGAATGGTTCGGTGAAGAGTACCTCCAGCTCTATCCCCATCGCGATGACGCCGATGCGGAGCGGGTCGTGGCGCTCATTCGGCGGGTGCTGCCGTGGCGGGCCGGCTGGCGGGTGCTCGACGTAGGCTGTGGCGCGGGGCGTCATGCCCGGGCCCTGGAGGCGGAGGGGTCTCGACCGGTGGGACTCGATCTCTCGGCTCGCCTGCTGCAGCGCGCCCGCCGCGTGACCCAAGCGCCGCTGATCCGCGCCGACATGCGGGCACTGCCCGTTCGGCCCCGCTCCATGGACCTCACCGTGAACCTGTTTACCAGTTTCGGCTACTTCGACCGCGATGAAGAGCATGCCGCCGTGCTGGCGGAGATGGCCGCCACCGTGCGTGCGGGAGGCTGGTTCGTGCTCGACTTCCTGCACGCCGGCACCGTCCGCCAGGGTCTCGCCCCCGACGAGCGCCGCCTGGCCGAGGGCGCCGCGGCCACGCGCCGATTGTCCGCGGACGGGCGGTTCGTCTGCAAGCGGATCAGCCTCGCCGACGGCCGGCGCTTCGAGGAGCGGGTGCGCCTGTTCGAGCCTGCGGAGCTGGAGGCGATGCTCCGTGCGGCAGGCGTCATGACGAGGCACCGGTTCGGCGACTATGACGGCGGGTCCCTCCGGGCCGACTCACCACGGACGCTCCTCATGGGCGAGGTCGGGTGACGCTACGGATCGTGACGACGCCGCTCGAGGCGCCGCTCGCCCAACCGGAGCCCCGGGGCGGAGGCTTCGATCCCGCGCTCCTGCCGGCCATCGTGACCGCCCCGGGGCACGAGGCGCTCCGCCGGCGGCTCGAGGCGCCCGGCGTCCTGGTGGTGACTACGGGACAACAGCCGGCGCTGTTCACCGGGCCGCTCTACACCATTCACAAGGCCCTGTCGGCCGCCGCGTTGGCTGCGGTGCTGGAACAGCAGTGGGGTCGCCCGGTGGTCCCGCTCTTCTGGGTCGCCGGCGACGATCACGACTTCGCCGAAGCCAGCCACGCCGAGTGGCTGGGGCAGGACGGCGCTGTCACAGGCGCTTCGCTGCCGCACCGGGCGCCGGACGCTCCGCTCACGCCCATGTATCGCGAAGTCCTCGGCCCCGGCGTAGTGGAGGCCGTCGCCGCGCTCGAGCGGGATCTTCCGCCGTCTGAGTTCCGGGCGCCGACGCTCGACTGGATCCGGCGGCATTTCCGCCCGGACGCTACCGTGGCCGCAGCCTATGCGCAGGCCCTGGCGGAGCTGCTTGCGCCGCTCGGCGTCCTCGTGTTCGACAGCACCCACGGTGCGGTCAAGCGGGCGGCGGCCCCGCTCGTCCTCCGGGCGCTCGCGCTCGCCCCCGAGGTCGAAGCCGATCTCGCCGCGCAGTCCGATGCGTTAAGCGCCGCCGGCGCCGACTCGGGAATCGCCATCGGCATCGGGGCCACGCTCGTGATGCTGGAATGTCGCTTCGGTCGCGACCGGCTGATGCGCCAGGGCGTGCGCTTCACCACGAGACGGGGGAAGCACGAATACGACCTGCCCCAGCTGGAGGCACTCGCCGCCCGGGAGCCGGAGCGCTTCTCGCCCAACGTGCTGCTCCGCCCCGTGGTCGAGAGCGCCCTCTTGCCGACGGTGGCGTACCTGGGCGGACCGGGCGAGCTGCGCTACCTCGCCCTCACCCCGCCGATCTATCGCCGGATGGGGGTCGAGCCGCAGCGAGCGATGCCGCGCTGGTCCGGCGTCCTGGTCGAGCCCCGCGTTGATCGGGCGCTGGAAAAGTTCGGCGTCGGGTTGACCGAGGTGATGCAGCCGCCGGGGCCGCTGGAAGCCCGCATTGTCCGCTCACAGCTGTCGCAGAGCGCCCTGACCGCGCTGGCCGCGTTGCGCGCCGCGATCGAAGGCGAGTACACCGCGATCGGCCACGCCGCGATCGAAATCGATCCGACGCTGGAGAAGCCGGTGCAGGGCGCCAAGCATCAGGCGCTCGGCGGCACGCAGGAGGTCGAGAAGAAGCTGCTCCACCACCTCAAGAAGCGGCAGGAGACGGAGCTGGGGCAGCTGGCGCGGGCCCGCTCGGCCGTGTGGCCACAGGGGAAGCCGCAGGAACGCGTGCTCAACGTCGCACCGTTCCTCGCGCGCTACGGGCCACCGCTCCTCGCCGAGCTGCACGAGGTCATCCGCGTGTGGTACGCCGGCGCCCTTGAGAGGGCTTTGGATCCCGCGTAGACTCCGGCCATGTGGATCGTGCTGCTGGTCCTCCTGGTCGCGCTGATGATCCCGATTGTAGGGATCGTCATCGACTCGCCGATCGGCCGCGCGCTGGCGCGGCGGCTGGAAGGCCCGGAGCAGGCCCCTCCCGGGCTCCAGGAGCTGGCCAAGAAGGTCGAGCTGCTCGAGGCGGAGGTCGACGATCTCACCCGCGCCGTGAAGGGCCTCGAGGAGGAAAACCAGTTCCTCCAGCGCCTGCTGGAGTCCTCCCCGCGCGCCACCCTGCCGCCACCGGCCGGTCCCTGAGCCCCGAGCCCGCCTCATCCCAGCGGCCGGCGGCGATGGTTGCCGCGGGAATTCTGCTCAGCCGGATCGTCGGGCTGATCCGCTCGCGCGTGCTGGCGCACTTCCTGGCAACCTCGGACGCCGCGGACGCGTTCGCCGCGGCGTTCCGGATTCCGAACCTCCTCCAGAACCTGTTCGGCGAAGGCGCGCTCTCGGCGTCGTTCATTCCGGTGTATGCCTCGCTCCTCGCGCGCGAAGACCGGGAGGAAGCGGGGCGGGTCGCCGGTGCGATCGGGGCGGTGCTCGCATTGGGGATGGCGGTGCTCGTCCTCATCGGCGTGCTCGCCACGCCGGTGCTGATCGACGCCATCGCGCCGGGGTTCGAGGGCGAGAAGCGCGAGCTGGCGATCCGCCTCGTGCGGATTCTCTTCCCGGGCGCCGGGCTGCTCGTGCTCTCCGCCTGGTGCCTCGGCATCCTGAACAGCCACCGCAAGTTCTTTCTCTCCTACGCGGCGCCGGTCATCTGGAATGTCGCGATCATCGGTGCGCTGATCGTGGCCGGCGGGCGCATGGGGCAGTATCCGCTCGCCGTCGTCACCGCCTGGGCCTCGGTCGCCGGGAGCGCGCTCCAGGTGATGGTGCAGCTGCCGACGGTGTTGGCGGTGGCGCGCGGGTTGCGCCCGTCGCTCGACCTCGGCTCCGAGAATGTGCGGACGGTCATCCGCAACTTCATGCCGACGTTTCTCAGTCGCGGCGTGGTCCAGATCAGCGCCTACGTGGATGCGCTGCTCGCGAGCCTTCTGCCCACCGGAGCGGTGGCCGCGCTGGCGTATGCCCAGACGCTCTACACCCTTCCCGTGAGCCTGTTCGGCATGTCGGTGTCGGCGGCCGAGCTTCCCGCCATGGCGAGCGCCACGGGCGACCCCGCACAGGTGGCAGCGCAGCTCAGGACTCGGCTCGATGCCGGGCTTCGGCAGATCGCGTTCTACATCGTCCCGTCCGCCGTGGCGCTTGCCGCGTTGGGCCAGATCCTGGCCGCGGCGCTGTTTCAGTCGGGGCAGTTCACCCGCGCCGACAGCTTCTACGTCTGGGGCATCCTCGCCGGCTCGGCCGTCGGCCTCCTCGCCGGGACGATGGGTCGCCTGTACTCGTCGGGCTTCTACGCGCTGCGCGATACGCGCACGCCGCTCCGGTTCGCGGTGATCCGCGTGGTGCTTACCACCGTGCTTGGCTACCTCGCCGCGATTCCGCTGCCGGGGCTCCTGGGCATCCCCGGCCGCTGGGGCGTCGCCGGGCTCACGGCGTCCGCGGGCTTCGCGGGGTGGATCGAGTTCTTCCTGTTGCGACGGGCGCTCAACGAGCGCATCGGCACGACGGGCCTCGACCGGCGGCTCAGCCTTCGGCTCTGGACCGCCGCTCTGGTGGCGGCCGGCCTCGGCGGGGCCGTCGCGTTGGGGCTCGGTGGGGCGCTGGGACGCCATCCGATTCTGCATGCGATCGCGGTGCTCGGGGTGTACGGGCCGGTGTATTTTTCACTCGCGGCGGCACTGGGTGTCCCCGAGGCGTCCGTTCTGTGGGGACGCCTCTCGCGCCGGAGCAACGCAGATCGCTGAAAGAATGCCCGACCTCCCCGACGCGCTCACCCGCAGACTCGAGACCCTGCCCGACGGCCCGGGCGTGTACCTGTGGAAGGATGCGCACGGCGACGTGCTGTATGTGGGCAAGGCCAAGCGCCTCAGCTCGCGTGTGCGGAGCTACTTCGCGTCCGACGCGTCCGACAGCCCGAAGCACCAGCTCCTCCGGCGCCTGATCGCGGACGTCGACACGATCGTGGTCGGCAGCGAGGCGGAATCGCTCATCCTCGAGAACAACCTGATCAAGGAGTACCGTCCTCGCTTCAACGTCCGGCTCAAGGACGACAAGAGCTATCCGTCGATCGCGGTGACGCTGGGCGAGCCGTTCCCGCGGGTGCTGGTGACCCGCCGGCGCAACATCGAAGGCGCCAAGTACTTCGGGCCGTACACCGACGTCGCGCAGCTCCGTCGTACCCTGGCGATCATCCGCCGACTCTACACGGTCCGTAGCTGTTCCGACGACCTCCCGCGGGAGCAGCGCGAGCGCCCCTGTCTCGACTATCACATCGGCCGCTGCAAGGCACCGTGCGTGGGGTGGCAGACCGCCGCCGATTACCAGGCGATGGTCCGGGACGTCGTCGATTTCCTCGAGGGCCGCACCGGCGACGTCCGCCAGAAAGTGCGCGAAGCGATGCTCGGGGCGAGCGAGCGCGAAGACTACGAGCGGGCGGCCAATCTGCGAGACGCGCTGCGCTGGCTCGAGCGGCTGGAGGAGCCCTCCAGCGTGGAGCTGCTCGGCAGCGGCGACGCGGACGCGATCGGCTACGCGCGGGACGGCGACGACGCCGTGGGCGTGCTCATGCGCGTCCGGGAGGGACGGGTCGTGTCCCGCGACCACAAGTTCCTGGAAGGCGTCGAGGAGGAAACGGACGAGGCCATCCTCAGCGCGTTTCTCGTGCGCTACTATGTACCCGTCGAGAACCGGGCACGCAGGGTCGTCCTCCCGTTTCCTCCGGACGACTTCGATACCCTGCGGGAGATCCTCCCGGACGCCGACTGGACCGTCCCTCAGCGCGGAACGGCCGGACGCTGGCGCGAGCTGGCCGACCAGAACGCGCGCCACCTCCTCGAGAGCCTCAGGATCGAGTCCTTCGAGACCGAGGAACGGGCCGAGGACCCGGTCTACGCCCTGGGTCGAGACCTCGGGCTCAACAGCGTGCCCCGGAGCCTCGTGTGCGTGGACATCTCGCATAACCAGGGGCGGGACATCGTGGGCTCGCTGGTGTGGTTCGAGGCGGGCCGCCCGAAGAAGAGCGAGTACCGGAAGTTCAAGATCAAGGGCCTCGCGGAGCAGGACGACTTCGCGGCGATCCACGAAGTGGTCACCCGCTATCTCACCCGCCGCCGCGACGAGGGCGACCCGTTGCCGGATCTCATGGTGATCGACGGCGGCAAAGGCCAGCTCAGCGCCGCGGTGGAGGCGGCGACGGCCCTCGGCTTGGAGCAGATCCCCATCGTGAGCCTGGCCAAGCGCGAAGAGGAGGTGTTCCTGCCGGGGCGCGCCGACAGCCTCAGGCTTTCCCGGCGGAGCCCGTCCCTCCGGTTGCTCCAGCGGGCGCGCGACGAGGCGCATCGCTTCGGGCTCGCCTACAACCGCAAGCGCCGGGCGCAGCGCACCATCACCTCCGAGCTGCTGGACATCCCGGGCGTCGGCCCAACGCGGCGGCGGCGGCTCCTCGAGCGGTTCGGCAGTCTGGCCGGCGTGCGGTCGGCGACGGCGGGGGAGCTGGCCGCCGTGCCGGGTCTCTCGACCGCTCTCGCCGAGCGGATTCTCGAGCACCTGAACTCGAAGGCGTGAGGCCGGCGGCAGGGTATGCCTGAGCTGCCGGACGTCGTCGTCTACCTCGAGGCGTTGGAGCGCCGGATCGTCGGCCGCCCGCTGGAGCGGGTGCGGATCACGAGCCCGTTCGTCCTGCGGAGCGTGGATCCGCCCACCTCTGAGGCGGAAGGGCGACGGGTCGTCGGGCTCCGCCGGATGGGGAAGCGGATCGTCTGGGCGCTCGAAGGCGGGCTCTTTCTGGTGATCCACCTGATGATCGCCGGGCGGCTCCGCTGGCGACCCAGGGGTGCCAAGCCGCCCGGACGCATCGGGCTCGCCGCGTTCGATTTCCCCGATGGCACCCTCCTCCTCACGGAGGCCGGCAGCAAGCGGCGGGCGTCCATTTATCTCGTGCGTGGGGAAAACCTGCTCGCCGAGCTCGACCGGGGCGGCCTCGAGCCGCTCGAGATCGACGTCGACTCGTTCCGCGAGCGCCTGGTCTCCGAGAGCCACACGCTCAAGCGGGCGCTCACCGATCCCAGATTGTTCAGCGGCATCGGCAACGCGTACTCCGACGAAATTCTGCACCGGGCAAGGCTCTCACCGCTCGCGCTCACCCGACGGCTCGACGACGACGCCGTCTTCCGCCTGCACGCGGCAACGCAAGCCGTTCTGACGGACTGGACATCCCGACTTCGGGCGGAAGCCAGCGAGGGCTTCCCGGAGAACGTCACGGCGTTCCGGGAGGGGATGGCGGTGCACGGGCGCTTTCGGGAACCGTGTCCCGTCTGCGGCACGCCGGTGCAGCGCATTCGCTACGCGGACAACGAGACCAACTATTGTCCGACCTGTCAGACGGGGGGCCGGCTGCTCGCCGATCGCGGGATGTCCCGTCTGCTCAAGGAGGACTGGCCCCGGAGCCTCGAGGAAATGGAGGAGCGACTCACTCGATGAGCGCGGACTGGACGCTGACATGCTCCGCTTGTGACGCGACCGCAACGCCAAGCGGGCTCCCCACCGTCTGTCCCGCCTGCGGGCAGCCCTGGCTCGTACGCTATCCGGCGCGCAGTCATACCCCCGAGACGCGCGCCGCGTTCGGGGCCGGCACGGGAATGTGGCGCTACCGGAGCCTCCTCCCCGTGGCTCCCGGCGAGACGCCAGTGACGTTGGGCGAAGGTGGCACGCCGCTGCTCCGGCTCGAGCGCACCGAGCGTCAGCTGGGATTGGGCGAGACCTGGCTCAAGGACGAAAGCACCAATCCGACCGGCTCCTTCAAGGCCCGCGGGCTCGCCATGGCGGTCACCCGCGCGACATTGGCCGGAGCGGAGTCCTTCGTCGTCCCCACCGCCGGGAACGCCGGCATTGCCCTCGCAGCCTACGCCGCGCGGGCCGGACGGGCCGCCAAGATCTTTGCCCCGACCACGACGCCCCGTACGATCGTCGCGCAGATGCGCATGTTCGGCGCCGACGTGGAGCTGCTGGAGGGACACATCGGCGACTCAGGTCGCGCGGCGCGCGAATATGCCAGCCGCACCGGCGCGTTCGATGTCTCCACGCTCCGGGAGCCTTACCGCATCGAGGGCAAGAAAACGCTCGGTCTCGAGATCGCGGAACAGCTCGGCTGGACGCTGCCGGACGCGGTCGTCTACCCCGCGGGCGGCGGCACCGGACTCATCGGGATGTGGATCGCCTTCGCGCAGCTGCTCCAGGCCGGGTGGGTTCGGGGCATACCGCCTCGCCTGTTCGCGGTCCAGTCCACCGGCTGCGCCCCGGTGGTGCGCGCCGTCGACGCCCGGGCCGACCGGTGCGAGCCGTGGGTGGAGCCGTGGACCATCGCGAGTGGACTCCGAGTACCGAACCCCTTTGGTGGCGCCCTCATGCTGCGGGCCATTCGGGAGACCCGGGGCGGGGCCGTCGCGGTGACCGACGAGCGCCTCGCCGAGGAGGCCCGTGCCGGCTCGGCGCGCGAGGGGGTGGACCTGTCGCCCGAAGGTGGTGCCACGCTGGCGGCGGCCGGGGAGCTTCGCCGCCGGGGCGTCCTGGGGGCAGGCGATCGGGTGGTGCTGTTCAATACCGGGGCGGGGTGGCTTTATAGGTGAGAGGTGAGAAGTAGGCGGTGAGAAGGGTAAGACGGGTGAGGGGAGAGGGAGTAAGAGGGCCGGGGCGGGTGTATATTTCAAGTCTATGTCAGAGGGCCGGTTTGCCATCCTCGACCCGGCTGCGGGGATCAGCGGGGACATGCTTCTGGGCGCCCTGGTTGCTGCCGGCGCGCCCGAGAGCTGGCTCAGGGGTCTCCCGGCCCGTCTCGGTATTCCTGAGGTCGAAATCGACGTCCGCCGCGTGAGCCGTGCGAGCATCGGTGCCGTAAAGGTGGATGTCCGACTTCCCGGCGGCCGGATCGAGGGCCCCGCCGACGTGGATCCCTCCGCCCGCCACACCCATCCCCCAGCCGCGTCGCCGTCCTCCCAGCCCCACCACGCTCACCACAGCTCGCATCAGGCACCCCACGGTCATGGGCACCTCCACGGTCCGCACCGCCACGTTGGTGAGCTGCTGGCGATCATCGAGGGGGCGCCGCTCACGCCCTGGGTCAAGGAGCGCGCAACCCGGGCCTTCCGACTCGTCGGCGAAGCGGAGGGCCAGGTTCACGGCGTGCCCGCCGAGGCGGTGGCGCTGCACGAGGTCGGCGCGCTGGACGCTTTGGTCGACATCGTGGGCGGGATCGAGGGCTTCGAGCAGCTCGGCATCAGCCGGGTCTATCATCGGCCGGTCGCGGTCGGGGCCGGCTGGATCCGGGCGGCGCACGGCATGCTGGCGGTTCCGACCCCGGCGACTGCGCTGCTCCTGGAAGGACTGGAGATCGCCCCCGACGGGCCCGTCACCGGAGAGGCGACGACACCCACCGGCGCGGTGCTCCTGCGCGTGCTGTCCTCCGGCGCGCCGCCGGCGCGCTGGCGGGCGGTCTCCGCGGGGAGCTGGGGAGCCGGCACCCGGGATCCCGAGCACTACCCCAACGCGGTCCGGCTGATCATCGCCGAGGCGGTCCAGGAGGCCGGAGAGGTCGTCGTGTTGTCCACTGATCTGGACGACCTGAACCCGGAGTACCTCGATCCGCTCCGCGAGGCGCTGGCGGCGGCGGGAGCGCTCGACGTGCAGGTCTGGGCGACGCAGATGAAGAAGGGTCGCACCGGCTTTCGCATCGAGGCGGTTGTGCCGCCGGGCGCCCAGGATCGGGTGACCGAAGCCTTCTTCCGTCACAGCACCACCGCCGGGGTCCGCCGAGCCGTGGTCGAGCGGGTCACGCTGCCCCGCCGCGAGCTGACGCTGGAGTCGAGCGGGGGCACCGTACGATTCAAAGTGCTGTATGGCCCCGATGGACCGCGGGTGAAGGCGGAGTATGACGATGTCGCGGCCGCGGCCCGGCGGTCGGGTCGTCCCGCTCATGAGCTGGCAAGGGAGTTGCAAACCCGAGCCCTCGCCCTGGTGGCGACTCGCGCCGCCGGGACGTCTCCCACGACGAAGGAGTCCTGACGAGTGAGCCGCATGACTGCACGGCTTTCGATGCTCGCGCTGGCGCTGGCGGGAGGCGTTTCAGCCGCCTCCGCGCAGGTGCCGGCGAGCGATCGGGTCGCCAAGACCATGGCGCAGCAGAAGAGTATGCTGCCGCCACTCTGTAAGAGCGGGACGGGCGGGACCAGCAAGATCAACGATCTCATCGCCGACTTCAGAGGGGCCGTGGGCAATGCCGACGCGGTCAAGCGGACCGCCGCCCTTGCGAAGGCGCGCGAGGGGTTCGCGCACGCCATCGACCAGCAGCAGCAGGGCGAGAACGCCGCAGCCTGGATTTACCTCGGGCGGGCGTACCTGTACGAGGGCAATGTCGTCGGCGCCGACACGGCGTTCACGCACGCCGAGAAGCTGGCACCGGATTGCAAGGACGAAACCGAGCGTTCCCGGCAGATGGCCTGGACGCCGCTCGTGAACGACGGCGTCACCTTCGCCAATGGCAGCAATGCCGATTCGGCGACGCTCCTGTTCCGTCAGGCGAACACCATCTATCGCGGGAGCCCCTCGGCTTACGCCAACCTCGGCGTGATCCTCGCCAACAAGGGCCAGAACGACAGCGCCGTCGTGTACTTCAAGGAGGCCGCGGACATCGCCGCCCGGGACACGACATTCCGTGACGAGCTGAAGTTCGCCACGCTCAATCTCGGTATCGTGCAGGGGCGGGCCAAGAAGTACGACGAGTCCGTCGCGACGCTCGAGGCCTACCGGAAGATGGCCCCGGACGACAAGCAGGGCGGCATCGCGCTGCACGCGGCCTACTGCGGCGCGAACCAGAACGACAAGGCCCAGCCGCTCGAGAAGGAGCTGAGCCTCCCGCCGTGCTCCGTCGCCGGCGGCGATGCATCCAGCCTGGTGGACCAGGGCGTGGCGGCGTTCAACGCGAACAAGTTCAACGAGGCCGCCGAGTTCTTCGGCCAGGCCTTTGCGAAGCAGCCCTACAATCACGATGCGTTGCTCAACCAGGCAACCGCATACTTCAAGGTCAAGAACGGGCCGAAGCTCGTCGCCTCGGCGACGCCGCTCGTGGAGCTGGAGCCGCTCAACGAGATCGCGATCCAGCTGCTCGAGCAGGGGTACCGGGAGACCAAGCAGGTCGACAAGCAGGTGGCCCTGGTGACTCGCCGGCGCGCGCTCCCGGCCAAGCTGGAGACCAAGAAGATCGCGATCAGCCCCACCGAGATTACGGTCGCGATGACGGCCACCGGGCGGGACGCTCGAGACGCGAAGGACCAGCCGATCAAGAGCGGCCCGGTGAACCTGACGTTCGAGATGCTCGGCTCGGACGGGAGCGTCGTGGCGACGCAGGACGTCACGGTCCCGGTCCTTGCGTCGGGCGCGAGTCAGGATGTGACGGTGACGGCGAAGGCCAACGGGATCACGGGCTGGCGCTACAAGGTCAAGGGCTGACCGGACCGGGCCCTGCAAGGAGATCGCATGGCTGGAATCGAGGCGCTCGAATCAGTGGAGAACGGGGTCTCACGACCACGAAAGCCCCGTTCATCGAGCAGGCCGTGCAGAGCGGGCAGCTCTACATCCACCAGCCGTACGAGCTGTACTCGGAAGCCAATCATGAGGCCTGGCGCAGACTGTACAACCGAATGCTCCCGCGGTGGCGGCAATACGCCAATCCGCACTTTCTGAAGGGGATCGACAACCTGTGCCTGGATCCGTCCCGCGTCCCCCGGCTGGACGATGTGAACCGGTTCCTGAGTCCGCTCACCGGCTTCACGGCCAAGGCCGTGAGCGGGTACGTGCCGGCGTTCCTCTTTTTCGACCGCCTGCGAAATCGTGAGTTCCCCACGACGATCACGATCCGCGACGCTCGGCGGCTCGATTACCTCCCCGAACCCGACATCTTCCACGACATCGCCGGCCACGTGCCGATGCACACCGACAAGGCATTTGCCGACACGCTGGTTCGCTTCGGCGACTGCGCCTACACGGCGGCCGAGCTGGTCGCCGCCGTGAAGGACGAGGCGGAGCGAGTCCGCCGCCTCACGAGCATCGTCAAGGGGATGGCGCGCTTCTTCTGGTTTACGGTGGAGTTCGGTCTGATGCGGTGCGAGGGCGGCCTCAAGGCCTACGGCAGCGGACTGCTGAGCTCCTACGGCGAGCTCGCGCACGCGATCGAGTCACCCGACGTGCAGCGCTATCCGATCCAGATGGAGTGGGTGGTCAACCAGTACTTCGAGATCGACAAGTATCAGCCGCTGCTGTTCGTGGTGGACTCGTTCGACCATCTGTTCGACCTGGTGGGGCAGCTCGATCGCTGGATGCGGGCCGGGCGCCTGGACAACCTGTCGCCGGGCGAGCCGGAGATGAGCGAGCAGGACGT
>CAZFKN010000059.1:17336-18769 GCA_964519805.1 uncultured Gemmatimonadaceae bacterium | reverse complement strand
TACCGACGGGCCACGCTGGTCCAGCTGAGCTGGCTGACCAGGCGCCGGCGGGCGGCCGCGCCCAGTGCGGCGCGGCGCGCAGGGTCGGTCATCAGCGTCACCAGCGCCGCCCGAAGGGCGCCGACATCGCCGGGATCCACCAACATTCCCGCATCCCCCACCACCTCATCGCAACCCGTGCCCCGGGTCGTGACGATGGCCAGTCCGGCCGCCATGGCCTCCAGCAGCACCATGGGGAAGTTCTCGAAGTCCGAGGAATGCACGAAGATGTCCGCTGTCTCGTACAGGTCGGCGAGCGGGCGGGAGCCGGGCTCGAGCCAGCCATGAAACCGAACCTCCACCGACAGCTCACGGGCCAGGGCCATCAGCGTGGACTGGTAGGGGCCGGCGCCGATGACGTGCAGCTCGTGGTCGTGACGCAGGCCCGCCATCGCGCGGATCACGTGCTGGACGCCCTTGCGCTCGAACAAACGGGCGCACACGAGAATCCGCCGTCGGCGCGGGCGATCTGCGTTGAAGGTCCCGGGGTCGATGCCGTTGGGGATCACGACCGCCCGCACCCCCGGTCGAGCCCGGGCGACCAGCTGCTCGAGATTGCGGCTCGGCGTCACCAGCCCCGCCGCTCCCGCGACCACCCCCTGCCAGGCGGGCCGGAGGAGCCGGTGCGCAACGGCGAAACGATCCGGATTGAACCCCGGCACGTCCGAGCCGTGGGCCGTGACGACGTAGGGCAGGCCGGTCAGCTGTTTCAGCGCCCAGGCGAGCACGCCATCGGGGAAGATGAAGTGGGTGTGGTTGAGGTCGTAGCCGTTCCGGCGGATCAGGCGATGCGCGAGCGGCAGGGCGCTGGCGAGGTAGGTCGCCATTTCGGGCGGCGAGCAGATCGAGGGCGAGCGGCGGAGACAGCTTACCCGGTAGACGCGGACGCCATTCACGACCTCCTCACGTGGCTGGCCACGGAAGCGCATCGTGACCAGGTCCAGACTGTGCCCCGCACGGACGAGCTCGGCCGAGAGGCCGGCGGCAACCCGCGATCCGCCCCCTCCGATCGGAGGGAACTCGTAACAGAGGGTCAGGATCCGCACGAACGCCCCTTTTCTGAGGGTAAGGCGGGATCAGGTGTGAGGTTGACAGGACGTCGAGATGGGTGTCAGGTCGCAAGATGCATGCGAGAGGCAGGGCGGCATGGGACAACCGCCCCACCGCCTGACGAGGGGAAAGATAGGGAGAGCTGTGGCGGTCCCGCTACAGTCGAGGCGGGCTAGCGCTGAGGCGCGCTGGTATCGGCCGTCGACGGGGGTGACGGGCTATGCAGCACGAACCACTGCGCGGCGAACAGAACAACCAGCGTCACCAGCATCGCCGTCAGAGCGATCACCACGAACCGGCGGGAGTTTCGGGTCACGAGCGATGCGCCGCAGAAATGGCACGCC
>CAZFKN010000059.1:12825-17236 GCA_964519805.1 uncultured Gemmatimonadaceae bacterium | reverse complement strand
CGGGGAGGGCCTCCGTGCCGATGAAGCCCAAGGGACTATCCAAGCCGGGCATGCGCCGCCTCTGCGACGGTGTGAGCCTCGTGCTCGCCGCCGTGGCACTGCGCACGCTCCTCGGCTGGGGGCTCGGCGGCGTCGGCTGGGTGCGGTTCCTCCCCGGCTATCCGCCGATGTTCCCGGGTGCCGCCCTCGGCCTGCTCGCCTTCGCCGGCGGCCTCTGGGGACTGGGCCGCGCGATGCGGAGCGTCGCCGTGGTCGGCGCGGTCGTAGCATTCACCATCGGGGTCGCGATTTTCGCCGGGGGACAGGCCGGGCGCTCGACCGCCGTGTGCCTGCTGGCGACCTCGGCGGCCCTGGTGCTCGCCGTAGGCGCGCCCTCCTCCTGGCGGTGGGCGGGCTCGGGCCTCCTCGCAACGGCGGTCGGCAGCTTCTCGCTCGCCACGGGACTGTGCTACGCCAGCGGCGTGCTGGACGAGCTGCGCTTCGACCCGGTGGCGGGGATGTCCATCGAGGCGGCGGTGGCGTTCCTCGTGGCGGCGGTGGCGCTCCTGGCCCTGGCGTATACGGCCGAAGGCCCCACTGGCACGCTCCCCGACTGGGCGCCCTGGGGCGCGGGTGTCGCTTCGCTTACGGTCACGCTGTTCGTCTGGGGCGTTCTGCTCACCCAGCATCGGCTCAACGTCGTCGCCGCGACGCGGGCGCAGGCGTTCGTCGCGCGGCACGACATCGAGCGCGCCACCGGCGCGCTGGTCACGACCCTTCGCATCCTCCCGTGGGGTGAGGGGGTGACGAACGGCGAGTGGCCCGCGACGGTCCAGCGGCTGCTCGCGGAAGTCGGCGGGCTCACCCGCGCGGTCCAGACCGATCGCGCGCTCAACGTATACACCGACAGCGGGCAGCCCGACTCGCTCGATCTCTCCAGCGCGCTCAGAAGCGCGCTCAGGTCGCGCGAAACGCCCGGCGCCCGGCCGGCGCGGGACAGCGTGGTCGTGGGCATGGTGGCACGGGTCGGCGGGCCGAGGCTGCTGGCCGTGGGCGTACCTCGCTGCGGGGAAAGCGAATGCACCGGGTACGTGGTCGCCCTGCTGGACGCGTCACGCTTCCTGCGCGAGACCCTGCATGACGCCGTGCCCGGCTACTTCGTCACGGTAACCTCGCGCGGCGAGCCGCTCTTCCAGTCGGCGGGAGCCACCGGTGTGGGGAAGCGGTATGAACAGCTGGTGCCGCTCGACATCGGGGCGCTGCATCTCGACGTGAAGACCTGGCCGGGCGAGGAGCTCCTGTTACTCCACCAGCCCCAGCTCCCGAACGTAGTTGCCGCGCTCGGCCTGCTGCTGAGCGCGCTCGTCGCGGTCACCTTCTGGCTGATGCGCCGGAGCCTGGCGCGGGCCCGCATGGAAGACCGGGCTCGGCTGGCGCTGGCCCTGGAGACGGCGACCGACGGCCTGTGGGAGTGGAACCTGCTCACGGGGAGCGGGAGCGTGAGCCAGGCGCTCTGGCGCCGACTCGGGTACGACAGTGGCGAGGCCTCACCCGATCTCGACCTCGCCCGCTGGCGATCCCTCATTCACCAGGACGACCAGCGGCGGGTGCAACAGGCGATCGACCGCCACCTCCAGGGGGAGGCGCCGTCGTTCGACGTCGAATACCGAATCCGGGCACGAGACGGCGATTCGCATCTGATCGTGGAGCGGGGGCGCGTCGCGGAGCGCGACGCAGACGGCCGCCCGCTCGTGGTGCTCGGAGTCGCCGCCGACGTCACCGAGCGCCGCCGGGCCGACGAGGCGCTCACCGCCAGCGAGCAGCGTCTCCGCGCCATGTTCGACAGCGCGTTCCAGTTCCAGACCCTGCTCGACGTCGACTGCCATTGCCTCGAGGTCAATCGGACGGCGCTGGAGTTCGCCGGCGTGACCATGGAAGGAGTCCGCGGACGGAAGCTCTGGGAGACGCCGTGGTGGGCTGGGTCGGAACAGCAGCAGGAGCGGCTGCGCCGGGCTTGCGCCGAGGCCGTCGCCGGCCGGACGGTGCGTTACGAAGCGGAGTGGTCGGTGAACGGCGGACGCGCGGTGGTGGACTTCTCCATCAAGCCGATCGTGGACGGCGAAGGACGCGTCGTGCAGCTGCTGGCGGAAGGGCGCGACGTGACCGACAGTCGGCGCGCCGAGAACGCGATGCGCGAGCTGGAGACGCTCAGCACCATGGGGCGGCTGGCGGCGCGCGTCGCCCATGAGGTGAACAATCCGCTCGCGGGCATCCAGAACTCATTCTTGCTGATCAAGGATGCGGTGCCGGAGACGCATCCGTACTACTCCTACGTCGGCGCGATCGAGCGGGAAATCGGCCGCATCTCGGCCGTCACGCGCCAGCTCTACGAGACCTATCGGCCGGATCCGGACGCCGCGCCGGAAGCGTCGGTCCGCACGATTCTGTCCGACGCCGTGAGCCTGCTCCGGCAGTTGAACCGCGCGGTCAACGTGACGATCGAAGTGGAGGCGGACGGTGTGCCCGGCACGCTGCCGATCCCGGCCGCGCTGGCGCGCCAGGCGATCTACAACCTGGTGCAGAACGCGATCGACGCGTCGCCGCCTGGCGGCAGGGTGCAGGTCGCGGCCGCCGCGAACGGCCGGGCGTTTTCGCTCTCGGTCCGGGACCAGGGACCGGGCATCCCCGAGCATCTTCGGGAGCAGATCTTCGCGCCCTTCTTCAGCACGAAGACCGGCGGGCGCACCAGCGGAATGGGGCTCGGCCTCGCTCTCGTCCGGCGGTCGGTGGACGCGCTCGGCGGGCGCATCGAGATCCGTGACGTTCCCGGGGGCGGAACCGAGTTCCGCATCGAGATTCCCCTGCCACGGGCCAGCGGGCCCCAGTCAGGACAGGCCGAGCGATGACCATTCCTTCCACCAGCTCGCGCGGGCGCATTCTGCTCGCGGACGACGAGCCGACGTTTCTCCAGTCCACTGGCGATCTCTTGCGGCGGGAGGGCTACGAATGCGACACCGTGCCGGACGCGCCCAGCGCGCTGGCGCGAGTCGAGGCCGCATCGTACGACCTGCTGGTCAGCGACCTGGAGATGCCGGGCAACCAGGATCTCGCCCTGATCCGCAAGGTCTCGGACATCGCCGGCGGTCTTCCGGTGATCATCATCACCGGCTTCCCCTCCACCCAGTCGGCCATCGCGGCGATCGACTTGCCGGTCTGCGGGTATCTGCTCAAGCCCGTCGCGCTGCCGGACCTGCTGGAGCGCGTGGCAAAGGCGGTGGCACGCTTCCGGAGCTACCAGGTCATGCGGGGCGCCGAAGAGCGCCTGCGGCACTGGAGCGCGGAGTATGCGCGCACGTCGGGGCAGGGCGGCGCTCCGGCGGGCGGGGGCGTCGACGCCTTCCTTGCCCTCACCCTCCGGAACGTGATGGGATCGTTGAGCGACCTCGAACAGCTCGGTCGCGCGCTGTCAGGAACCGCTTCGGACCAGCACGCCTGTCAGATTCTCAACTGCCCGCGCGGCGCTCAGCTGCTGGAGGCCGTGCGGGAGACGACCCGCGTGCTGGAGGAGACCAAGGGCGCCTTCAAGTCGAAGCAGCTGGGCGACCTGCGGCACACCCTCGAGCTGGTGCTCAAGCACAACTAGGCGCCGCGGACCAGCCCGCGTTGCAGGGCGATGCACAGCGCCTGTGTGCGATCGCGGGCGCCCAGCTTCTCGAGAATGCTCTTCACATGCGCTTTCACGGTGCCCTCGACGATCGTGAGGCGCTGCCCGATCTGCTCGTTGGTGAGGCCCTCCGCAATCAGGGCCAGCACCTGTCCTTGCCGGTTCGTAAGGCGCGGCCGGCCGACGTTACTCGCGAGCTTCGCGGCCACCGTTGGCGGGAGCCATGTGTCGCCGCGATGAACCGCGGCGATGGCCTCCGCCAGCTCGGCGGGGTAGGTGGTCTTGAGCAGGTAGCCCGTCGCCCCCGCCCGGATCGCTTGCACCACGTCGTCGTCCGCGTCGAAGCCGGACAGGACGATGGCGCGAACCTGGGGACAGGCGGCGCGCAGCGCGTTGATCACGGCAATGCCGTCGGTGCCCGGCATGCGCAGGTCGACGAGAACGACGTCGGGCGCGGTGGCTCGGCACGACTCCAGGGCTTCGGCGCCGTCGGCAGCGACGGCGACCACGGCGATGCCGGGTTGACGCTGAAGCAGCACGGCGAGTCCATCGCGGAACAGGAGATGATCATCGGCGATCAACACCCGAATGGGTGCGGCTGGCTCGGTCATCGGGACACCTCCGGAAAACAAAAGGGCGCAACGAGAGCCTCGGGATCGAGGGTTCGATGCGCCTTCACCTGATGGGCCGGTTGCCCACCCGGTAAGGTTCGTATGTGGCTTCTCCGGCCTGCTGCGCCGGCACTGGTACGTCAGGCTACCGAAAGTC
>CAZFKN010000059.1:0-12725 GCA_964519805.1 uncultured Gemmatimonadaceae bacterium | reverse complement strand
CGCTGAAGGGCGGGAACCGGAGCGTCGCGAGGCATCAGCTCACCGGTGACTCCCCGCCTCGGCCACGGTGCGACGGAGTCCCTCGGCCCGACCGATCGGGTCGGTGTACCCCAGCACGGTGCGGATGCGTCGCGTATCCGTGACCAGGGGTACCTCCCACCGGCCCGCCACCGTCGGCGGCTCGTCCGGGTGCGCGACCAGCCGTCCCTTCCAACCGGTCGCCGCGGCGATCGCAGCGACCCATTCGAGCTCCGAGAGCGCATCGCTCTCGCCGACGTTGAACACTTCGCCGCGACCCCGCTTGGCCAGCGCCGCGAGGCAGATCGCGCCGGCCACGTCCTCCACGTAACCGCGGGTACACCGCCACGCGGCCTGAGCCTCGTTGAGGCGAAGCTCGGCGGGGGCCGCGCCGAGCCGCGCGAGCCATCCGCCGACGCGCTCTTGCCGGTCGCCCGGACCGTAGACCATGGGCAGGCGCAGCGTGGTCACCGGCGCGGGCGAGGCGGCACGCGCGGTGCGCTCCACCAGGATCTTCTCGTAGGAGTAGCGCGGATCGGCCGGTCCATCCGCCTGCGAGCGGTAGGGATAGAGCTGAGCGCGGACCGGGGCCTGCTCGTCCGCGGGCGTCGACGACTGGGGGGCGGGACTCAGACCAAGAAAGGCGGCGTAGGACCGGTAGACGTCTGCGCTGCTGACGACGACGAGGCGTTCGAGGGAGGACGGTGCCACGCTCAGAAGCCGCTCGACCTCGGCTGCCGCGTAGGCGGTCATATCGACCAGGACCTGGGGTGCCGCCGTGCGCAGCGCGTGCGCCAGCTCGGTGGGCGCGTGGCGGTCGGCTTTCAGGCTATGGACGCGCGGGCTTCCCGACGGGGTGTTGCCCCGATGAATTGCGGTCACCTCGTTACCCGCCTTGGCGAAGAGGCGGCTTACGTGACGACCGATGAATCCGGTCCCACCCAGCACCGCTACCCGCATGTCTACAAGTCTAATCGGGCGGCGCCCGCCGGTCTCAGCCCTTGAGCACCTCGATATCACCGGGGCTGAACGTGACCTCGCCGTGGCCGGGGATATCGAGCGTCACCCGCTCCTTCAAGGCACCCCCCGGCGGACGGCAGATGCGGGACACTTCGACGATCGTGCCCGTCTTGTCGGCAACCCGGGCGACCCCGGTCTGGAGCACCCGCGCACGCCGACCGGGGACACACTCATCGATCCCGGCCATCAGTCGCTCCCCCAGTGGTGATCACTGGACGTCCTCCGACGGTGTGGCGTGGATCTGTGTTGCCGCGCGGGTCATGGACGCCCACCACTCCTGCGCCTTGCCGGTGTACAACAGCAGCCCGACGATCAAAGCCAGAACGATCAGCACGCCGCGAAGACTCATGGCCGGACCCCCTGGTAGACGGTGGGCCATCGGGACGGTGCCCTGAAATGTATCATGCCGCCGGGCGGCGTCAGGCCGGCTCCCGACGCGAGTCGCGCCACATCCGGAACGCCGTGTAGCCGATCACGACGACCACGAGCACGCGCACGATGTCGAGCGGCAGGGATTTCACGAGGTAGGTGGCGATCAGGACCGCCGGGACGCCCCCGAGGGTGAGTCCCAGCGCGGCCCGGCGATCGAACCGGTCCGCCCTCCAGAAGCGGAGCCCGGCCACCGGCATCAGGCAGGCGCAGGATCCCATCATGATGGGGAACGCCGTTATCGGGCTCATGCCGAGCAGGCTCACCATGGCCATGCATGGCGCGTAGAGGCCGATGCCGAGCGTCATGAGGGCGCCCAGGGCGAAATTGCCGATGACGCCGAGCAGCAGGAGCCCGCCGGCGAGGTTGAGCGCGTCGCCGCCGCCGGGGAAGAGGCCGGTCATCCGCAGCACCATGATCACCGCGGTCGCCGCGAGCGCGATCGCCATCCCCCGCTGCACCCGACGCCGGTTCCAGCCGCTCACGATGCCGGCGCCGATCCACGCACCGAGGACGGACGCGCCGATCAGGAGAACCAGGGTGCGGACGTCGAGCTTGATCGCCGTGATGAAGATGGCGGCCTCGACCACGGTGGGCACCGCATGGCCGATGTTGAGCGTGCCGGGAATCAGCTCGTCAGGGACGAGATTCAAGCTCTTGAACGCGGCCGTGGTGGTGGCAAACGAGCCGATTCCGAGGGTATCGAGGAAGTTGGTGACGAACCCCACCGTGATCCGGGCGGGCCCGCGCCTGGTCACCGCGCTCAGCGGCGTCGTCGCGGTGCTCATTCGAGACCCACGCCGACGGTGAGGGTCCCGAAGCTCGGGACGCCTCCGAGCGCACGACACCCTGCGCCAAGCGTTCTCATACTCTCCTCCAGACCCGTCTGGCGGGATTGGCCCCCTGCCGCTAGACTGGCCGGAGCCCCGGGGGTTCCGGGTAAACGAGCCAGGAGGGCCGAATGGTCGGGCCAGTCGATTATACCGCCACAGGCTTGGGCGAGCGAGCCGAGGCACGGGTTGCGGACTTCATGCGCCGGGTCTACGCCTGGATGTGCGTTGGCCTGTTGGTTACGGCGGCGGTGGCTTACCTCACGGCCGCTACCCCGCCACTTGTCCAGCTGCTGGCGAGCAACCGCCTGGTCTTCTGGGGGATCGTGATCGCCGAGCTGGCCCTGGTGTGGTACACCACGGCGCGAATCGCCGGGCTCGCGCCGGCCACGGCCGGCGCGCTGTTCCTGCTTTACTCCGGGCTGAACGGCCTTACGCTGTCGTTCATTCTGCTCGCATTCACCGGAGCCAAGCTTGCCGGTGCGTTCGCCATTTCGGCCGCCATGTTCGCCGCCATGGCGATCTTCGGCTTCGTCACCCGGCGGAACCTCGAGGGAGTGGGCCAGTTCGCCTTCATGGGCCTGATCGGGCTGATCGTCGCGAGCGTGGTCAACTTCTTCCTCAAGAGCGACGCGCTCGACTTCGTCCTGTCGGTGGTGGGCGTGATCGTGTTCGCCGGACTCACGGCGTGGGACATGCAGCGGCTGAAGGGCATGGCGCTCGCCACCGAGACCGGTCCCACGGAGTCGTTCGCCGTGGTCGGCGCGCTGTCGCTCTATCTCGACTTCATCAACCTGTTTCTGAGCATCCTCCGCTTCACCGATCGGCGCTGAGCCTGCGCCGGGGCGCCACCGCGCGTGCTGAGAGAACGAGTCCGCACCGGTGCGATCGCGCTCAGGAATGTGCTGCTCGGGGGGAACGCCGCGAGCGCGGTGCTCGCGCGCCACCCGGCCGAGCTGGTCTCCTACGCCACCCACGCGATCTGCCTGCTGGATTCGATCCGGCAGAACCGGGGGTTGCCGGAGCGGAACGTTCTCGATGTGCTGCCCGGGGCGCCTCCGGCGGTGCCGATTACGCTCGTCGGCCGGCAGGAAGGGGTGTGGCTCGGGTCGATCGGGTCGTTTCTGGTGGATCTGGTCGGACTCTGCATCCTGTGCAAGGCCACGCGACCGCGCACCGTGTTCGAGATCGGCACCCTGAACGGGTACAGCGCGCTGCACCTGGCCCTCAACAGCCCCGACGACAGCACGGTGTACACCCTCGACCTGCCCACGGGCGCTGCCCGGCCATCGCTCCGGGTGACACTGTCGGACATCAGTCATGCCGATCGCGGTGCCGCGACCACCCGCTACTGGTTCTCGGACACGGAGGTCGAGCCGAAGATCCGGACGCTGCACGGTGACTCGGCCGCGTTCGACTTCGGCCCGTGGCACGGGAAGGTCGACCTCTTTTTCATCGACGGGGCGCACAGCTACGACTACGTGCGGTCCGACACCGAGAACGCCCTGCGGTGCCTCAGGCCCGGCGGCGCGATTGCCTGGCACGACTTCGGCCGGCGTGGGGTGAACGGCGTGAGCCACTATCTCCGGGCGCTGGCTGCGCAGGGCCATGCCATCTACGTGGTTCCCGGTGGCTCGCTGGCGTTTACGCTCGTTCCGTAGCGCACGATGCCGTTCGTCGACTTGGCGCGCTTCATAGCAGCTCCGAGACGGGGTTGAGCGCCCCCTCGGCGAAGCGCTCGGGGCGGAGCGGGCCGGCATCGAGGGTGGACGCGCGGCCATCGCAGACGATCTCGCTCAGGAGCTGGCCCAGCGCCGGCGCATGCATGATTCCGTGCCCCGACGACCCGTTGAGGAGAAACAGGTTGGGTACGCCCGGCGTGGCGCCGAGGATGGCGTGCTTGTCCGGCGAGATCTCGTAGAGGCCACCCCAGCAGGCGGCGCGGTCGACAGGCGCGGTTCGGAGTACCGGCACGCGCGCGTGCGCCTTCGCGACCACCGCATCGACCCATCCAGGCTCGACGGAGTCGTCGAACGGGCGGCCCGAGGTGCCGGGCGTAGGCCAGAGGAGGAGTACGCGCCCGTCGCGCACGCGGAGGTGGAAGCCGTCGCCCACGAAGATGGTCATGGGCATGCTCGGCGGGAGGACGTCGGTGGGAACCGTGGGGGCTACCTGCCGGCGGAGGGGCGTCACCGGCAGGTCGAAACCGATTTCGCGCATGGGCTTTGCTGCCCAGGCGCCGAGCGCATTGATCGCGGTGCCGCAGGGAATGTTCCCGGTAGTCGTTCGCACCGCGATCACCCGGCCGGCATCGCCCAGCTCGAAGCCGCGCACGTCCACGCCCCAGCGCACCCGCGCCCCCAGGCGCTCGGCCGCCGCCAGGTAGCCGGCCAGCATATCGAGCGGGCGGACGAATCCGTCGGTGGGGCACCACGCTCCCCCGAGGATCTCGTCCAGCGAGACCGCGGGATTCAGTCGCCGCACGTCCTCCGGCGACACCGCCGCCGCTTCGGCGAGCCCCGCCGCATGCTGCACCCGTCGCGCATCCGCGAGCGCTTCCAGCTCGCCCGCCGTTCCCGCGAGCCAGAGATAGCCGTGCGGCGCGTAACCGGGATCGACGCCGGTCTCGTCCCTGAACGTGCCGAGCTTCGCGCGCGAGAGCAGGGACAGCCGGACGTTGATCTCGGTGGCGTACTGCGCGCGGAACCCGCCGGTGGCGCGGGCGGTGCTCCCGGCTCCGGGGGCGCCGCCGCGGTCGAGCAGAATGATTCCGCGGACTCCGCGGTGCGCAAGGTGGAAGGCCGCGCTCGCGCCCATGATGCCGGCGCCGAGGATGACGACCTCCGGCGCGGTCACTTGGTGTAGACGTGCTCCGGGTGCTTGAAGCTCTTGAACTCGAGCGCGTTCCCGCTCAAATCGCGGAGAAACATCGTCATCTGCTCCCCCGGCTGGCCGGGGTAGCGCACCCGCGGCTCGAGGATGAACGGCAGCTTCGCGCGGCGGATGCGCTCGGCCACCTGCTGGAACCGGTCCCACTCGAGCAGCGCACCGAAGTGCGGCATGGGGACATGGATGCCGTCCACCACACCGGCGTCCGTGGTCGGCGTGACGGGGCCGGTGACGTGGGCGGAGATCTGGCTGCCGAAGAAATCGAAGTCCACCCAGGTCTCGGTGCTCCGCCCCTCGGTGCAGCCTAGAACGTCGCCATAGAAGCGGCGAGTCGAGGCGAGGTCTTTCACGAAGAAGGCAAAATGGAATGGAGGCATGGCCAATACGATGGGCCCACGCGTGCCACCTCGCAACCGAGCGCGGTAGTCACACCTACGTGCGCACGCCGACGGGCTGGCGCTACGCATTCGGCCAGGCATCCCTGCCGCTGCCGAATTGAGGGCGGCGGTCCGCGCCGAGCAGCACCGCCGCGCTGGCTGAGCTGGCCAGCGCCAGCAGCGCCGCGATCCACAAAACCCGACGGTAGCCGCTCACGAACGCCTCCTCGATCGCCCGGCGGCCGAGCGAGTCCGCGGTCTGCGCGGCACCGAGCTGTGCGCGCTGAGCCCTGACCTCCTCCCGTACGGCGGCGGGCACCGCGAGCGCGGCCAGCCGCCGGTCCAGCTCACGATTGAACGTCCCGTTCATCACCAGGCCGAACACCGCGATGGCCAGGAGCCCCGCCACCCGGGAGACGGCGTTGTTGACGCCGGATGCCGCGCCCGCGTGCTCCGGCGCGACCGAGCCCATCACCGTGGTCGTGAGCGGCGCCACGCCGATCGCCAGTCCCAGCCCGAGGACCAGCACGCCCGGGAAGAACGTGGTCCAGTAGGAGCCACCGATCCCGGGCCGCGCCAGCAGGGCGTAGCCGACGCCTGCGACGAGCGGCCCCACCACGAGCGGCCTCCGGGGCCCGTAGCGCTCGACGAGTCCTCCCGACCAGCGCGACAGGAAAAACATCAGGAGTATGAGCGGCAACATCGCGGCGCCGGCGGCGGTGGCGGAGTAGCCCTGCACCTGGATCAGATTGAGCGGGAAGTAGAAAATCGCGCCACCGAACGCGGCGTACAGGAAGAACGTGAGGAGATTGGCGCCGGTGTAGATACGCGAGCGGAATAGCGCCAACGACAACATCGGCTCAGGCGTACGCGCCTCAACCAGGAGCAGGGCCGCCAGGCCTCCCAACCCGAGCAGGCCCGCGACCGGCACGCCCTCCAACAGGCCATAGACGAGGCCGCCCAGGCCCAGCGTCGCGAGCAGAGCACCCGGCCAATCGAGCCGCCGCGGCGCGGCGGCCCGAGTCCCCGCGGCTACGCCCCGGAGGGTGACCCACACGACGGCGACCGCGATGGGCACGTTGATGAAGAAGACCCAGCGCCACGACGCGTACTCGACGAGCCAGCCCCCGAGGACAGGACCTGCGGCCGCGGTGACGGCCGTGGACGCGGACCAGGTGCCGATTGCCCGGCCAAGCTGCGCCTCCGGAAACGACACCCGGATCAGCGCGAGGCTGCTGGGTACGAGGAGGGCCCCACCGATGCCTTGCAGGCCGCGCGCCAGCACGAGCTGGCCTACGCTCGGGGAGAGCCCGCACCACACCGACGCGGCGGAGAAGAGCACCACGCCACACAGGAAGATCCGCCGGTGGCCATAGAGGTCGCCGAGGGCGCCGCCGGTGAGCAGCAGCGCGGAAAGGAAGAGGGCATAGCATTCGATGACCCACTGCACCTCGGTGATCGTGGCGCGCAACGCGACCTGAAGCGCGGGGAGCGCCACGTTGACCGCGGTGCCGTCGATGAACGACATGCTCGAGCCGAGGACCGTTGCGGTGAGCACCCAGGCGGGCCGCCCGACGCATGGCCGGTCCGGCACCGCCGCTCGGATGGCGGCTTCCTCGCAGGGGAGGCGGGTCGCGTTCGTCACACGGCCTCGCAGGCAGCCTTGCCGAGCCCAGCGGGAAGCGGTAGCCTCTCCGGCACAACCATGGAGGCCCACCGATGCTGAGTGACAAGCTGTTGGCGGCGCTCAACGATCAGATCAACGCGGAGCTCGGCTCGGCGTACCAGTACCTCGCCATGGCGGGGCACTTCGACGCGGCCAACCTCGAGGGATCGGCGGCGTGGATGCGACGGCAGTCGCGCGAGGAAGTGACGCATGCGATGAAGATCTTCGACTTCATCCACGACCGCGACGGTCGGGTGTCGCTGGCCGCGGTCGCCCAGCCGATGGGCCAGTTCGGGTCCACACTCGCGGTCTGGGAGGCCGTCCTCAAGCAGGAGCAGGGCGTGACGGCGCGGATCCACGCCCTCTTCAGGCTGGCCGGCGAGGAGAAGGACTATCCGACGCAGACGATGCTCCAGTGGTTCATCACGGAGCAGGTCGAGGAGGAGAAGACCGCCAAGAACATCCTCGAGCAAGTCAGGATGATCGGTCCCTCCAGCTCGGCGATCTACTTCCTCGACCGGCACCTCGGCAAAGAGGCGGAGAAGAAGGAGTAGCCTCAAGAGAACGCCCGGTTGATGTCGGCGAACGGCACGCCCCGAGCAAGCGCGGTGAAGGTGCCCCGCTCGGCGATCTCGCGCGCGGCCTCGAGGAAGCCGCCCCACGCCGCGCGGGCCAGCGCGCCGCCGACGCTGATGCGGCGGACGCCCAGCGCCGCCAGCTCGGCCACGGTCGTGAAATCGCTGCCGACCAGCACGTTCACCGGCCTGGGCGCGACCGCCGCGACCACGGCTGAGATCTCGGCTCGGCTCCGGATGCCGGGGGCGTAGAGGCAGTCGGCGCCGGCCTCCGCATAGGCCGCCAGGCGACGGATCGTCTCGGTCAGGTCGGGACGCCCGACGAGGAATCCCTCCGATCGACCGGTGAGCAGGACGCCGGTCCCGCTTTCATCGATGGCGCGGCGGGCGGCGCGGACGCGGTCCACCGCGAGCGCAAAGTCGTAGAGCGGGTGCGACGGGTCGCCCGTCGAGTCTTCGATCGAGAGGCCGGCGATGCCGGTAGCGGTGGCGCGGGAGACGTTCGCGGCGACCAGGGCCGGTTCCGTCGCAAAGCCGCCCTCGAAATCCGCGTTCACGGGCACCTGGACACTGGCGGCGACGGCGCGGAGGTGGGCCAGGGCCTCCTCGAGCGACACGCGGTTGTCGGCGCGCCCGAGCGACCAGGCGAATCCGGAGCTGGTGGTCGCGAGGGCCTTGAAGCCCAGCTGCGCGAGCAGTCGGGCGCTGCCTACGTCCCAGGGGTTGGGGATGACGAAGCAGCCGGATTGGTGCAGCTCGCGGAAAACGCGGGGGCGACCCGCGGGATCAGGCATCGCGGAAGATAGCCTGTGCTTCGCGCCAGATTCTCGTGAGCAGCTCCCCCGCGGGCGTCTCCGTCGCCAGTGCCGCCGACTGTCCGGCCCAGGCCTGCATGCGATGGTAGTCGCCCGCGGCGGCGCCCGCCTCTTTCATGGGCGCGGTCAAGCCGCGCTGCACCGGATAGGGCGCGGGCGGGGGAGCGTCGGGCCCTGCCATCGCCTTCGCGAAGTCGGTCGCGATGGCCCGACCGAGGCGTCCGGTGAAGGCGCGCGTGGGTATTGTCGCTTCGGGCTCGAGATTCGCGAGAGCATCGCCCCAGGCACGGTGCGTCGCGGCTTCGGGACAGCGGAGAAACGCGGTCCCGATCATCGCCGCGCTGGCGCCGAGCGCGAGCGCGGCCGCGACACCGCGCCCGTCGCCCATACCGCCTGCCGCAATGATCGGGATGGTCAGCTGGTCCGCCAGGCGCGGGAGCAGTGCGATCAGGCCGACCGCCTGCCGCTCGGCGGCCGCCGCGTCGAACGAGCCGCGATGCCCGCCGGCTTCGAACCCCTGTGCGATCACGGCGTCCGCCCCGACGCGCTCGGCCTCCCGGGCCTCGGCGAGCGTCGTCGCGGTCGCGAACCAGGCAATGCCCGCAGCCTTGAGTCGCGCGACATACGCCGGTTCGAACAGGCCCATGATCGAGGAAACCGCCGTAGGTCGCAGCTCGAGGAACGTCTCACACTGCTCGCGATAGTCCGGCGGCACGGCGTCGCCCGCGCTTGGCGCCACTTCCGGTCCCCACGCCGCCAGAAACGCCCGCACCCGTTCTTCCGACCGAGGGTCCCGCCGCGGCGGCGGGTCTGCGACCCAGGTGTTGAGCTGCAGCGGCCCGTGCGAACCGGAGCGGAACGCGGAGACCCACTCCCGGATCTGGGCCGGCGTGCTCAAGACCGCTCCCATGGCGCCCATGCTGCCGGCGTTGGCCGCGGCGATCGACAGACCCGGAGGGCAGGCCCCGGCCATGGGCGCGAGGAGCACCGGAAGCCGTAGGTTGTAGCGCGCGCAGAACGCGTCAGCACGATTGCGGGGGGAGCCGTTCATCAGGCTGAAACTACGGCCCGACGGATGGCCGGTCCACATTGCGCCCGGTGCCGAGTAGTTTGAGAGGCGATTTTCGAGGACCAATGCCCAGCGACGCCAAGACCCATCCGTCCCTCATCCGGGCCGAGCCGGTGCAATCACGCCCCGGCGACCGCCGCTCGTGGACCCTCCCACCCGACCTCCTCCAGGAGGCGGTGCAGCGCCTCCGAGCTTCCGCGCTGCTGTACGCGTGCGCGTATTTCCTGGCAGGCTTTCTCCCGGCCCTGCTGATCGCCGAGGGCCGGGCCATGTTCTTCAGCAGCCCGGCTCACTGGCTTCCGGTCTTCCTGTCCATCGCGGGGGGCCTGGCGCTCGCCGGCCTGGTTTCATATCCGGGCCTGTCCGACCGCGCGAAAGTGCGCGCCGGCCTGATCTTCGAGGTGCTGGGCAGCATCGGGATCGCGGCGGCGGAGTACCAGCACGTCACCGCCCCCATTCAGGTGATGGAGGGGCAGTCGGGCTTTGGTCTGTCCTGGGTTGCCGGCTGGGTTCTCCTGTTCAGCGTGGTGGTTCCCACGCCGCCGCGAGTCACGGTCGTGTCGGCGGCCTTCTCGGTCGCAACCGTGCCGCTGGTCTACGCCGTCGGCGTTGCCCTCGGCTCCAACGCGGCGCTCCCTCCGGCCCAGTTCTTCTTCAGCCTCGTCTTCCCCTACTTCGTCATCGTGCTGATGGCGTACGTCGGCTCGCGCGTCGTCTACGGCCTCGGCACCGAGGTCCGAAAGGCGCGGGAGATGGGGAGCTACCGCCTGGTCAAGCGGCTCGGCGAGGGCGGGATGGGCGAGGTGTGGCTGGCGCAGCATCGGATGCTGGCGCGGCCTGCCGCCATCAAGCTGATCCGCCCCGAAGTCCTCGGCGTCGCCGACGTGCAGAGCCGCCAGCTGCTCAAGCGGTTCGAGCGCGAGGCGCAGGCAACGGCGCTGATGCGGTCGCCGCATACGCTGGCGCTGTACGACTTCGGCATGGCGGACGACGGCACGTTCTACTACGTGATGGAGCTGCTCGACGGGTTCGATCTCGACGATCTGATCGAGCGATTCGGGCCGGTGCCGGCGGAGCGGGCGGTACACTTTCTCCGCCAGGCCTGCGCCTCGCTGGCCGAAGCCCACGACGCCGGCCTGATCCATCGGGATATCAAGCCTGCCAATCTCTACACCTGTCGCTACGGACGCGACGTGGATTTCGTCAAGGTGCTGGATTTCGGTCTGGTGAAGCAACACGGCGCGGCCGAGCCCGGCTCCGACAAGCTCACGGTCGAGCACTTCGCGGGCGGCACGCCGGCGTTCATGTCGCCCGAGCAAGCGGTGGGCGAGGAGGGCATCGACGGACGCAGCGACCTGTACAGTCTCGGCTGCGTCGCCTACTGGTTGCTCACCGGCACGGCGGTCTTCAAGGGCCGGACCCCGATCGAGACGATGATGATGCACGTCCACGTGAAGCCGGAGCCGCCCTCGCTGTACACCAAGATCGCCATCCCGCCCGAGCTGGACGCGATCGTCATGAGCTGCCTCTCCAAGGACGCCGAGGCCCGGCCGCAGACGGCCGACGAGCTGGCGGCGCGACTGTCGGGCGTCCGCATTGCGTCGGAGTGGACGCAGGGGCGGGCGCGGGAGTGGTGGGACGCGAACCGACCCGGCGCGGCACGAATATCCATTCCTGTGTAACCGCAATCCATCACCTCGGCCCTTCGCTCATGCGCCGCGCCTGGACGCTGCTCCTTCTGCTGGTTGCCCGACTCCCGGCACCGGCCGGCTCGCTCTCGGCGCAGGACAGCCTCAGGGCGGACAGTCCACGGGTGGACACGGCCGTGGCCGTGCCGATGCGCGACGGCGTCGTGCTCAAGGCCGACGTGTGGCGGCCTGCCGCCGGCGAGCGGTTTCCGGTGCTGGTCTACCGCACGCCGTATGACCGGGGGAAGGCCGCGGTCGAATCAGGCGTCACGCAGGCGGCCGTGGCGCGCGGGTACGCCGTGGTGCTGGTGGACGTGCGCGGGCGCTACGGCTCCGGCGGAGACTTCGAGCCCTATCGGCACGAGGGGAAGGACGGATACGACACGATCGAGTGGGCCGCGCGCCAGCCGTGGTCGAACGGTGCGGTCGGCACCTTCGGGCTCTCGTACCCGGCCTCGGTCCAGTGGCTGGCCGCGGTGGAGCAGCCGCCGTCGCTCAAGGCCATGGTGCCCGCCATGGTCTACGCCACGGCCGAGAGCTTCTGGTATTCCGGCGGCGTGTGGGACGGGTCATGGCTCGACTGGACCTGGCTCAACATCGCGCCTGACCTTCGGCGCCGACTGAACCGGCCCGGCCCCCGCACGGACGACGAGGCGGCCGCCGCCTGGGAGCGTGACGGGGCACGCGCCCGCCGCCATCGCCCGCTGCTGTCGCTGGGAGACCTCCAGGGCGTGGCGCCGTGGTACTACGAATGGATGCGGCACCCTCCCCGCGACCCGTGGTGGAGCTGGGCCGAGATCCGGGGGCGCTACAGCCGAGTGAGCGCCGCGGTGCTCAACATCTCGGGTTGGTTCGACGAGCCGTACGGACCGAGCGGCGCGGCGGACAACTACACGGGGCTGGTCGCGACCCGGCCGGCCGGCATGGCGCGAACCCGACTCATCCTCGGACCCTGGAGCCACGGCGTCGCGGCGGCCGAAGGCAGCAAAACGGGCGACCGCGAATTCGGCGGAGGTGCCGCCCTCGACTACGCCGGAACGGTGCTCGACTGGATGGACCGATACGTGAAGGGCACCGCCGACGGCATCGGAGAGGAGCTGCCCGTGCGAGTCTTCGTGATGGGCGCCAACGAATGGCGCGCCGCGGACAGTTGGCCGCTCCGCGGCACGCGCGCAGACACGCTCTACCTCGCGGCATCACCCGGCAACGAGCCCGGCCGGCTCGTCGCCAAGCCGGCGCCGGCCGGGGCGGCGCGGAGCGTAATCCACTCCAACCCCGCCGCACCCCTCACCGATCCGTTCCAGGGGCGGCCGGGGCCGCATGACTATCGCGCGCTCGCCGGGCGCCCC
>CAZFKN010000058.1:0-18795 GCA_964519805.1 uncultured Gemmatimonadaceae bacterium | reverse complement strand
GATCAGGCAAGTCCTCCCTCGCATTCGACACGATCTACGCAGAAGGCCAGCGCCGATACGTCGAGTCCTTGTCGGCCTACGCACGCCAGTTCCTCGGCTTGATGGAGAAGCCCGACGTCGACGCGATCGAAGGGCTCTCCCCCGCAATCTCGATCGAGCAGAAGACCCAGGGACAGAATCCGCGGTCGACCGTCGGCACCGTCACCGAGATCTACGACTACCTCCGTCTGTTGTGGGCTCGGGTCGGCACTCCCCATTGCCCGAACGACGCCAGCCCGGTGAGCCGGCAAAGCGCCGCGCAGATCACCGACGCCGTGCTCGGGTGGCCCGAGGAGATGCGCATCGAGGTCCTCGCGCCGCTGGTGCGCGGGCGCAAGGGCGAGTTCCGCGATCTGTTCGAGGATGTCCGCAAGCGAGGCTTCGTGCGCGTACGGGTCGATGGCGAGACCTATGACGTGGGGGAGGTGCCCGCGCTCAACCGCCGACAGAACCATGATATCGCCGTCGTGGTCGATCGCCTGCTGGTGCGCGCCGCCGACCGTTCGCGCCTCAACGACTCGATCGAAACCGCGCTCAAGGCCGCGGACGGCGTCGTAGAGGTCGTTCGCCATCCCGGACCTGTCGGGAACGGCGCGGATGGCGAATCGCGGACCCGCCGGGCGGCTCGGCCGGTCGTCGACTCCGTGCTTTTCTCCGAGCGGTTCGCCTGCCCGATCTGCGGCCTCTCGTTCCCCGAGCTCGAGCCGAGGCAGTTCTCCTTCAACTCCCCGTTCGGGGCTTGCCCGGACTGCCACGGCGTCGGCACTCGCCGTGAAGTGAACGCCGATCTCATCCTCGGCGACCCGAGCATCTCGATCCTCGAGGGCGTCATTCTCCCCTGGGGAGAGCCCACGGGCTATCTGCGGAAGGTCGTGCTGCCGACGCTCGCCAAGGCGTTCAGGTTCGACCTCAGCGCCCCGTGGGGGGAGCTGAGCGAGGACGCCCGCAAGGCGATTCTCCACGGCGCGCCCGGCCGGTTCCGGTTCTCGGTGGACGGTGGCCGTGGCAAGGAGTTCGAGAGCGAGTGGGAAGGCGTCCTCAAGAACGTGGAGCGGCGCTACCGGGAGTCGACCAGTGACGCGGTTCGGGAGTCGCTCGAGGAGTACATGATCGAGCAGCCGTGCCAGACCTGCGGCGGCAAGCGACTCAAGCCGGAGAGTCTCGCCGTGCTGGTGAACGGCCGGAGTATCGGGGACGTCGTGGACCTCCCGGTCTCGAAGGCCCTCGCGTTCTTCGAGAGCGTGCCGCTCAAGGCGAACGGCAGCACGGGCGTGGATGCGGACATCGCGGGGCCGATCCTCAAGGAAGTCGGCGACCGGCTCCGCTTCCTCCGCGACGTGGGGCTCGACTACCTCACGCTCGGTCGCGGCGCGACGTCGCTGTCGGGCGGGGAGACGCAGCGCATCCGGCTCGCGACCCAGATCGGGTCGCGACTGGTCGGCGTGCTGTACATCCTCGACGAGCCGAGCATCGGCCTGCACCAGCGGGACAACGAGCGTCTGCTCGGAACGCTCAGGGGGCTCCGGGACCTCGGCAACACGGTGATCGTGGTCGAGCACGACGAGGACACGATCCGCTCGGCGGACCATGTCATCGACCTGGGCCCGCGGGCCGGCCGCCTCGGCGGGGAGGTCGTGGCGGATGGGACCGTCGACGAGATCCTGCAGCACCCGACGTCGCTCACGGCGCGATACCTCCGCAGGGATCTCCGCATTCCGGTGCCGCCGGGCCGGCGCCTCGCCGACCGGAAGCGCCGGCTCCGTCTCATCGGAGCGCGGGCGAACAATCTCCAGAACGTCAACGTCGACATCCCGCTCGGGCTGTTCGTAGCCGTGACCGGCGTCTCCGGGTCGGGGAAGTCCACGCTCGTGACCGACATCCTCTACCGCGCGCTGGCCCGACACTTCTACCGGGCCAAGGTCGTGCCCGGCGCGCATGTCCGGCTCGAGGGACTCGATCTGATCGACAAGGTCATCGACATCGATCAGAGTCCGATCGGACGCACGCCTCGATCCAACCCCGCTACCTATACCGGTCTGTTCACGCCCATCCGCGAGCTGTTCACCGCGCTGCCCGAGGCCAAAATGCGCGGCTATGGACCCGGCCGGTTCTCGTTCAACGTGAAGGGCGGACGCTGCGAGGCCTGCCAGGGCGACGGGTTGGTGAAGATCGAGATGCACTTCCTGCCCGACGTCTACGTCCCGTGCGAGGTCTGCAAGGGGCGGCGCTACAACCGGGAAACGCTGGAGGTGCGCTACAAGGGGCGGAGCATCGCCGACGTCCTCGACCTAACCGTCGCCGACGCGCTCGAATTCTTCGGGGCGCAGCGCCGGATCGCGGAGAAGCTCGAGCTGCTGAACGACGTCGGGCTCGGTTACATCCACCTGGGTCAGGCCGCCACGACGTTGTCGGGCGGCGAGGCCCAGCGCGTGAAGCTGGCCACCGAGCTCGCCAAGCGGGATACCGGCCGCACCCTGTACATCCTCGACGAGCCCACGACCGGGCTTCACTTCGAGGACGTTCGCCTGCTGCTGGAAGTCCTCCACCGCCTCGTGGACAAGGGCAACAGCGTGGTGGTAATCGAGCACAACCTCGACGTCATCAAGACCGCCGACTGGATTCTCGATCTCGGACCGGAGGGGGGCGAGGACGGCGGCCGGATCGTCGCGCAGGGGACGCCGGAGGACGTGGCCGCGACGCCGGAGAGCTATACCGCAAAGTTCTTGAGGAAGGCGCTGAACAGCAGTAAACGGTGACGGGTGACGGTGAACAGTGAACGCTGAACAGTGAACAGGAAAAGGGGGCTCGGTATTCACCGACGCCCCCGGTTCACTGTTTACCGTTTACTGTTTACGGCTATTTCGTCTTCCCAAAGCTCGGCGCCTTGGCCGTCGGGTCGATCTTGAACCAGATCCACATTCCCGAAAGGCCATGACCAGGGACGCCGCAGAAGATGCGGTACGCTCCTTGGTCCGGCGCCGTGAACCGCAGCACGTCCTTTCCGAACTGCGGCAGCCCCTGCGTCACATCCCGGCTATACGCTGTCGGGATGGCCGGGTCGCCTCCCAAGTTCGGGATGGGGCCCGTGCCGCTGATGACCTCCGCACTGTGGGGCGTCCCGTCCTCGTTGACGAAGTTCACCACGATGCGGGCCTTGGGCGGAACGACCAGGGCCGCGTCGCCGTTGGTGTACCCGTTGAAATTGAACGGGCCGGAGGTGCCTGGGGCGCCTGCCACGAGCTGGAAGGTCACGGTGTTCGTGGCGGCATCGAAGCTGAGCCACTGCGTGCCGCTGGTCGGTGCGGAAGCTGTGGCTGCGGCCGCCGCGGCGTGGCCGGCGTGCGATGTCGTATCCCGGCCCTGGGCGCACGCGACGCCGGTCGCGCCGAGCAGAAGGGCAAGCGTCAAAGAGTGGCTCATGGGCCTAACCTAGCGAACTTCGAGCCGATCGCCATCCTCGCGCCCGGGATGCCCGCGCCCTACATTTGCGCGTGAGTGCCCGTCAGGTTGCGCGATCCGGCTCCTTCTTGCGGAGGCGGCATGACCTACGACCAGATCGTAGCCCTGTTGAGCTACGCCGGCGGCAACGAGCAGACCGTCCGCATCACCACCACCGACCGGAGCGAGGTCGTCGGCGTGCCAACGAGTCTCGACACGCACGTCACCGCACACGAGGTGTTTCTGCGCCCCCTCGGCCAGGACGATACCGAGATCGCCGTTTCCCTTGGCGCCATCAGCGCGGTCGAGTTCGTCTGATGCCTTCATCGTCTCGAACTGAAACATTCAGGCCGTCCTGGCCGTAAAGCGAGTCCTGATGATAGGTGACGCCATCCCAGTCTTCGGCATGATCACCGGCCTGGGGATCACGGTCGCCGCGATCTTCGGGTTCGTCCGCTTCACCCAGGGGCCGGTGGGCCAGGCGTTCGCGCGACGGATCCAGGGGCACGCCGGGGGCGACCCCGACACGTCGGCCGAGGTGGCCCAGCTTAGGGAGGACGTGGATCAGCTCCGGCGCCAGCTCGAGGAGACCCAGGAGCGGGTGGACTTTGCCGAACGGCTGCTGAGCCAGCAGCGCTCGGCCGCGCGACTCCCGGAGCCTGGTGACTGATGGAAGACATTCTCGCGATCGTCTTCATCTTCGGCGGCGGTACGCTGATCATGCTGGCCTTTAGCCCGGTCGGGCGGGCCCTGGCCGACCGCATCCGCCACGGCGTGAGCGGAGGGCGGCCCGACCCCGCCGTGCAGGAAGAGCTGGCGCGGCTGCGGGACGACGTCGTGGAGCTGCAGGAGCGCGTGGATTTCACCGAGCGCTTGCTCTCGCAGCGGAACGAGCCGGGGCAGCTCCCGGCGGACTCGTGAGGTAGCAATGCCGATCGACTCAGGCGACCTCGCGGGGATGGTGATCACGATCGTGATCACAGTCGCCATTGCGGGCACCATCGTCTTGCGCGGTCCGCTCGGGCGCGCGCTGGCGCGTGCCATCGAGCTCGGGGCGGGGGGCGGGCGGTCTCCGGATGACGAGGCCCGGCTCGCCCACCTGGAACAGCGGATGGCGGAGTTGGAGGCGGGTCAGACACGCCTGGCCGAGCTGGAGGAGCGGGTGGACTTCGCCGAGCGGCTCCTGGCCCGGTCCGACGTCCCGGTCCGGATTCAGGGGCGGGCCGAGGGAACGTGAGCAAGCAGAGCGATTCGGCCAGCGCGATCGCCACCGGCATCGCGGTCACGGCGGCGGCGCTCGCGGCCGGGTTCGCCATCGTTGCCGTGAACCTCGGCCTCGGCTTTGCGATCCCGGTGGGGATCGTGGCGCTGCTGGCCGCCGCCGTGATCTCGCAGGGACCGCTGGGCAAGGCGCTCGCCCGCCGTCTCGAGGGTGAGTCGCCGCCGGGCGACCAGGACGCGACGATCCACGCGCTCGAGGAGGTGCGCGGGCGTATGGCCGAGCTGGAGGAACGCGTGGACTTCGCGGAACGACTGCTGGCGCAGACGCGCGAGCCGGATCGGCTCCGGGAATAGCGATGGGGAACAATGACACGATCGCCCTGATCGCCATCGTCCTGGCCGTCGCGCTCGTGAGGATGTTCAAGGGCCCGTTCGGTCAGGCGCTCGCCGATCGAATTCGCGGGACGGCGCCGCCCCATCACGTCGTCGCCGACGAGTTGGAGGCGGTAAAGGCGCGGTTGGCGGAGGTCGAGGAACGGTTAGATTTCGCCGAGCGCATGCTGGCAAAGGGTGAGCAAGCAGAACGGCTCCCTGGACGAGGAACCACATGATCACTCGAGAAGACATTCAGGCCTGGCTCGACCGCATCGAGGCCGGTGCGGCATCGGTCGAGGAGCTCGAGCCCAACCTCTGGCGGGTGCGCATGGCCGAAGGGGCCGAGGTCGTGGTTCACTACGCGCCGCCGGTGGTGATCCTGCGCGTGCGGGTGATGGAGCTTCCCGCGAGCGAGCCGCGCCGGGGCGAGCTCTTCCGGCAGCTGCTCGAGCTCAACGCGCGCGAACTCGTGCACGGGTCCTACGGTCTCGAAGGCGACCACATCGTGCTGACCGACACCCTCGAGCTCGCCAACCTCGATTACAACGAATTCGAGGCAAGCTTCGACTCGATCGCTTTGGCCCTGGCCACGCACCTGGGCGCGCTCGCGCCCTACCGGGAAGGGTGATCCGCGATGGGAATCTTTGACCGTCTGTCCACCATGATCCGGTCGAACCTCAACGACCTGATCACTCGGGCCGAGAACCCGGAAAAGATGCTCAACCAGCTAATCCTCGACATGAAGGGTCAGCTGGCCAAGGCCAAGCAACAAGTCGCCTCGGCCATCGCGGACGAAAAGAAGCTCCAGGCCGATGCCGAGAACATGAAGAAGCAGTCGGAAGACTGGGAGCGCCGGGCCATGCTGGCCGTGCAGGAGGGGCGGGACGATCTGGCCAAGCAGGCGCTGGTCCGCTACAACGAGCAGCTCCAGGGCGCGCAGCAACTCCAGGAGACCTGGGTCAAGCACAAGGCCGAGACCGAGCAACTCAAGCTCGCGCTGCGCCAGCTCAACGACAAGATCGAAGAGGCCAAACGCAAGAAGAACATCCTGATCGCGCGCGCCAAGCGGGCGGAGGCGCAGCAGCGGATTCAGGAGACGATGTCGGGCATGTCGGACAAGAGCGCCTTCGAGTCGTTCGACCGCATGGCGGAAAAAATCGAGGAGACCGAGCGGAAGGCTCTCGCGTCCGCCGAGCTCCAGGAGGAGTTCTCGGGCGACACGCTCGCGAAGCAGTTCGAGGCGCTGGAATACCACGGCACGGCGGACCAGCAGCTGCTTGCGCTCAAGCAGCGCATGGGACTCTTGCCCTCCGCGGGCGGCGGTTCCGCCAAGCAGCTCGGCACCGGGCTCGGCGGGACGGTGCACGATGCCGAGGTGATCGAGGAGAGCGGCGGCGACACCAAGCCGTGACCTCGCAGTCGCCCAATCCGATGGCCATCCGGTATCTCATAGTCGCCGACGGCGACTTCGGGCCGATGACGTCCAAGACGGCCAACGCCATCGTCCGCTATCAGCCTGACCGGGTGGTGGCGGTGATGGATCGGCGTTTGGCCGGCCGGACCGTCCAGGACGTACTGGGCTTCGGAGGCGCCATCCCCGTCGTTGCTTCCGTAAAGGAGGGACTCGCGCGCGGCGCGAATTCGGTGCTCATCGGCATCGCGCCGGTGGGCGGGCGCCTTCCCGACGAATGGCGCGGGTGGCTGGCCGAGGCGCTGGACGCGGGCTGCGATCTGGTGAGCGGCCTCCACACCTTCCTGGCTGACGATCCGCTCCTTGCCGCCAGAGCCAACGCCCGCGGGCGCCGCATCCTCGATCTCCGGCGGGCGCCCGCGGACCTGCCCGTCGCCGCGGGGCGCGTCAAGGAGCTGGACGCGTACGTCGTTCTCACCGTGGGCACCGACTGCAACGTCGGCAAGATGACGGCCCAGCTCCAGATCGTCGGCGAGCTGAATCGCCGGGGGGCCAGGACCCGCTTCGTGGCCACCGGGCAGACGGGCATCATGCTCGAGGGCTGGGGGATCGCGGTCGACGCGGTGATCGCCGATTTCATTGCCGGCGCGGCGGAACGGATCACGCTCGAGGGCGCCGTCGACGCGGACATCGTGCTGGTGGAGGGGCAGGGGAGTATCAACCACCCCGGCTACTCCGGCGTCACGCTGGGCCTGCTCCACGGCTCGTGCCCCGACGGTCTTCTGCTCTGCCATCAGGCGAGCCGCGAATACATCGGCGACTATCGGGAAGAGGCCTGGCTCCGGATCCCCCCGCTTGCCGAGTACGTCCGGATCTACGAGGCCATCGGCTCGATGGTCCACCCCACGCGCGTGCTCGGCATTTGCCTCAACACGTTCGACCTCTCCGAGCCCGACGCGCGCCGCGCCTGCGAGGCGGCGGCGCGCGAGACCGGCTTGCCCGCGACCGACCCGGTCCGGTTCGATCCGTCCCCGCTGGTCGACGCGGTCCTCCAGGGGCGGGAAGCCAAGCTGGGCCAGCGCGCTGCGGTGAAATAGCGCCGCACGCGTCGAAGTGGTACCACCACCGGTTCGGCGCCGCGCTAGCCTGCCTTGTGCCCCGGCGCATTCGTCCCATCCCACCCGCCTTCCCCGTCGCCCGCCTGGTCGTGCTCAGCCGAGTCGCCGAGCCGTTGGGTGTCTGGCTCGAGGCGGCGCGCCCGCCCGTTCGGCTGGTAGTGCCGGGGCCGGGCGGCCGCCGCCTCCTCCTCTTCGCCTCGGATCTGGGGACGCTGCTGGCGCTAGCGCCCCGTGTTGCCGTGTGGGACGGGCACGCGGTCCGGGTCATCGCGGCTCGGGCCCTCGCCCGGTTCCGCCGGCTGGCCCTTCGGCCCGACCCGGCCTCTCCAACCCGCTCCGTTGTCGCCGCGGCCCTGAGGCGGGGAGAGTGCTCACCGCGCGGCCGGCGGGATATCCCGCTTTCGCAACCGATTGACTGTGTCGCAGAGGGACGCCTAGCTTAGCGGCGTGCCTTTCCTGCTAGACGTCGAAGCGCTCGTCGCGCGCGCAGCGCAATTCCTCCGACTCGACGGTGCGGAGCTGACGCGGAAGCTCGTCCAGGCTGCCATCATCTGGCTCCTGGCCTGGGCCGTCATGCGCCTCATTCGGCTCACCGCACGCCGGATCGAGCGACTGGTCAACGACGGCGATCCCACCGTGACGTCGCTCCGGGAGAAGCGCGGCATCACGATCGCCCAGTTGCTCCGCACCGTCGGTGGCACCACGGTGCTGGTTCTCGCCTGCCTGCTCACCCTCAATCTGTTCGTCGAGATCGGCCCTCTGCTCGCTGGCGCCGGGATTCTCGGCCTCGCCATCTCGTTCGGGGCGCAGAGCCTGGTGAAGGACTTCATTTCCGGGTTCTTCATCCTGTTCGAGGACCAGTTCTCCGTGGGGGACGTGATCGAGGCGGCGGGAAAGAGCGGCGTCGTCGAGCGCATGTCCCTCCGGGTCGTGGCGCTGCGCGACACGCAGGGCGTCCTTCACACGATCCCGAACGGCGAGATCAAGGTCGTCAGCAACAAGACCCGGGGCTGGTCAAGGGCGGTGGTCGACGTCGGGATCGCGTACGACGCGGACATCGACCAGGCCCTGGACGTCCTGCGCGACGAGGGCGCGCGTTTCTCCGCGGATCCAGCGTGGAAAGCCCGACTGGAAGGGCCGGTGGAGGTGCCGGGCGTCGAATCCCTGGGTGACAGCGCCGTCGTCGTCCGGGTGCTGGTCCGCACCCAGCCCGGGAGTCAATGGGACGTCGCGCGCGAGCTCCGGCGCCGACTCAAGATTCGCCTCGACAGCGAAGGCCTCGAGATCCCGTTCCCGCAGCGCAAGGTCCACGTCAAGGTGGAGGGCTCAGCGGCTCCCGCTGGCACGGTCGAAACGGCGGCGGCGGCCGGAGGCGCCTGATGCTCCGCCTCTACAACACGCTGTCCCGCACCATCGAGCCGTTCCGTCCCATCGTGCCGCCCCGGGTCAGCCTCTACACCTGCGGTCCCACCATTTACGGCTACGCTCACATCGGGAACTTCCGAACGTTCCTGTTCGAAGATCTGCTCCGCCGCTGGCTGGAAGCGAGCGAGTACAAGGTCTTTCACGTCATGAACCTCACCGACGTGGACGACCGGACCATTGCCGCGGCGAAGGCGCGGGGCGTGTCGGTGCGCGAGCACGTCGAGCCGTTCGCCCGGGCCTTCTTCGAGGATCGTGACTACCTCCGGATTCGCCCGGCGCACGCCTACCCCCGCGCCACGGAATACGTCGGGCCGATGATCGCGCTCACGCAGTCGTTGCTCGACAAGGGCGTCGCCTATCGGGGGGATGACAAGTCGATCTACTTCGCGATTGCCAAGTTCCCCGCCTATGGACGCCTCTCGCAGCTGGACCGGCGGGAACTCAAAGCGGGGGCGAGCGAGCGGGTCTCCGCGGACGAATACGCCAAGGAAGACGCGCGTGACTTCGTGCTCTGGAAAGCAGCCAAGCCGGAGGACGAGGCCGTCGGCGCCGCGTGGGACGCGCCGTTCGGCCGGGGCCGGCCGGGGTGGCATCTCGAGTGTTCCGCCATGGCGCTCGAGCTGGTCGGGAAGCACTGGGGCGTGGACGTGCTCGATCTGCATGCCGGGGGCGTCGATCTCATCTTCCCGCACCACGAAGACGAGATCGCGCAGAGCTGTGCCCATACCGGGAAGCCGGAGTTCGCGCGCTGCTGGCTCCATGGGGAGTTCCTGGACATTGGCGGCACCAAGATGTCCAAGCGATACGGCAACATTCTGACGCCGCGAGACCTGCGGGAGCAGGGGGTCGACGCCGGCGCGATCCGCCTGCTGATGTTCCAGACGCACTACCAGCAGAAGCTGGACTGGAGCGACGACGCCCTCGCCGCCGCCGCGCAGGGGTCCGCCAGGCTGGGCCGGTTCCGGGACCGGCTCGCGGCCCTGGCCGGCGTGTCTGCGGCTGAGGAAGACCCCGAGAGCCGCCAGGCGGCCGAGCGGTTCCGGGAGCGGTTCGCGGGAGCGCTGGACGACAATCTGAACGCTCCGCAAGCGATCGCGGCGGTATTCGACCTGCTCGTTCCGGAAGGGAACCGGCTCATGGACGCGGGGCGGAAGGTCGGGCCGCTGCTCCGGGATGCCTGGGCGCTGGTGGAGCAGGTGCTGGATGTGGCGCCGACCGCGCGGAGTCTGACAATCGGTGCCGGTCCGGCGTCCCTGGACGGGTCGGGGGGACCGGCTGCCCCTGCAGACGCCAAGGGGGTTCCGGAAGAAGACGGGGTCCTGACCACGCCGCCCGAAGTGGCGCCGTCAGATCCGGAGGGTCAGGAGGTCTGGGCCCGCCGTTGGGCCGAGGTTTTGGTGACGGAACGGCGTCGACGGAGCTTCACCGAGGCGGACCGGATCCGGCACCTGCTCCGGAAGCACGGTTTCGAGGTCCGATACGGGAAGGATGGGTCGATCCAGATCGCCCGAATGCGGCCCCCGGCGCCCGGATAATGGATCGGCAGGCCGATTTGCTGCGCGGACCCGTTGACGTGCGCTAAATGACCGTCTATCATATGGGTCTGCTTCTTTTCGGCCTGCTTTGGCTGACGTAGCTCAATTGGCAGAGCGCCTGTTTTGTAAACAGGGGGTTAGGGGTTCGATTCCCCTCGTCAGCTCGGTGATGCCGAAGGCCCAGGACGACGCGATAGAACCCCGCCAAGGCGGCGGGGTTCTGTCTCGACAGGGCAAGTGGAGCGGCTTGGGTGGGGTGGCCGAGTGGCTAATGGCAGCAGACTGTAAATCTGCCGGGCTTCGCCCTACGTAGGTTCGAATCCTACCCCCACCACTCGAGGGGCGGTCGCAGCGGGCGGGGCGCAGGGCAGTACGGACACGCGGGCGTAGCTCAGTTGGTAGAGCGTCAGCCTTCCAAGCTGAGGGTCGCGGGTTCGAGTCCCGTCGCCCGCTTATCGGTTGAGCGGTTCGCTCGCGTAGCTCAGTCGGTAGAGCGCATCCTTGGTAAGGATGAGGTCACCGGTTCAATCCCGGTCGCGAGCTTCGCTAACGGCTTCAGGCTAACGGCAAAAGGCTAACGGCGACAGGCTACCGATGCCCCGCGACAAGATCATTCTCGAGTGCACCGAGTGTAAGAACCGGAACTTTTTCCAGGATAAGAACCGCCGGAAGCACCCGGAGCGCGTTGAATACCGGAAGTACTGCCCCCGCTGCGATCAGCACCGGGTGCACAAGGAGTCGAAGTGAGCAGTGAGGTACAGACGGCGGCACCGGCCGGCCGACTCGCCGGCGCGGTGGCGCAGGCGGGTGGATTTCTCAAGGCGGTCCGGGTCGAGCTCGACAAGGTGACGTGGCCCAGCCGCCCGGAGCTGATCAAGGCCACCCGGATGATCGTGGTGCTCTCGATCGCCCTCGGCGTGGCGATCGGCCTGCTCGACTGGGTGCTGCAGAAGATCCTGGTGGACGGGGTCGCGGCCCTGGCCCGGTGACCGCCATGGACTATCGCTGGTACGCGATCCAGACCACGGCAGGGCACGAGAACAAGGTGCGGAATCTTCTGGCCAAACGGATCGGCGACGATCCCCGGCCTGACGATCAGAAGCTGATCCGCCAGGCGCTCGTGCCGGTGCAGGAAGTCATCGAGATCAAGAACGGCAAGAAGGTCAACGTCGAGCGGAAGCTGTACCCGGGCTACGTGCTGGTCGAGATGCAGATGAGCCAGGAGGCCCTGCACGTCGTCAACAGCATCCAGGGCGTCATCAAGTTCGTGGGCTCGGGCAAGCTCCCGCAGCCGCTGCGCCAGGACGAGGTGAATCGGCTCCTCGGCATCGCCGAAGCCGTGGCGGAGTCCGAGCCGAAGGAAGAGATCCCCTTCATGGTGGGGCAGGTGGTCGAGATCACCGAGGGGCCGTTCTCCGACTTCAGCGGCACCGTCGAGGAAGTGCTGGGCGACAAGGGCAAGGTCAAGGTCAGCGTGAGCCTCTTCGGCCGGCCGACCGCGGTCGAGCTCGACTACACCCAGTTGCGCGGGCACTAGGCCCGCCCCCGCGACCGCGCGGGTCATCGCGGCAGCCGGCCACCGGGGGTCCGTCCCGCGGAGCGGCGTCAGAGGAGAAGTATGGCGAAGAAGATCCAGGCAGTCGTGAAGCTCCAGGTCCCGGCGGGGGCGGCTACTCCGGCCCCGCCGGTGGGCACCGCTTTGGGTCCCCATGGCGTCAACATCATGGAGTTCGTGAAGCAGTTCAACGCCCGCACCCACGCCCAGGCGGGCATGGTGATCCCGGTGGTCGTGACGATCTTCTCCGACCGCACGTTCACCTTCATCACGAAGACGCCGCCCGCTCCGAACCTCCTGCTCAAGGAGGCGGGCATCGAGAAGGGCAGCGCCCAGCCCAACCGGACCAAGGTGGGCAAGGTGACCCGGGCCCAGGTAAAGAAGATCGCCGAGATCAAAATGCAGGATCTCAACGCGTCCGATCTCGCGAGCGCCATGAAGATGATCGCCGGCACGGCACGCTCGATGGGCCTCGAGGTGGGCGACTGATGCCGGCCGTCGGGAAGAAGTTCCGCGACGCATTGGTCAAGGTAGACCGCGCTCGCCACTACTCGATCGGTGAAGCGGTGGGGCTGGTGAAGCAGGCGGCGTTCGCCAAGTTCGACGAGACGGTGGACGTGGCCGTCAATCTGGGGGTCGATCCGCGGCACGCCGATCAGGTGGTCCGCGGCACGGTCGTCCTGCCCCACGGCACGGGCAAGTCCGTGCGCGTGCTGGTCATCGCCCAGGGCGACAAGGCCAAGGACGCCGAGGCTGCAGGAGCCGACTTCGTGGGTGTCGAGTACATCCAGAAGATCAAGGACGGCTGGCTCGACACCGACGTCATCGTCGCGACGCCCGACGTGATGGGCCAGCTCGGTCAGCTCGGCCGGGTGCTCGGCCCGCGGGGCCTGATGCCGAACCCCAAGGCGGGCACGGTCACGCTGGACGTCACCAAGGCGGTCCGCGAGATCAAGGCCGGCAAGATCGAGTTCCGGGTGGACAAGACCGGCAACGTGCACGCGCCGGTCGGCAAGGTGTCGTTCCAGGCGGAGCAGCTGGCGGATAACGTGCGGGCCTTCATGGACACCATCGCCCGCGCCAAGCCGGCCGCGGCGAAGGGCGTCTACATCAAGTCGGCAACGGTCTCGAGCACGATGGGGCCCGGGGTCAAGCTCGACACGGCGGTGTATCGATGAGCAAGCCCGAACGGCAGGAGACGGTCGAAGCGCTCGCGGAGCGGCTGCGGGCTTCCCCGAACCTGTACGTCACCGATTTCAGCGGGCTGAACGTGCTGCGGATGACCGAGTTCCGCCGCCGGCTGCGCACGGCCGGCGTCACCTACGTCGTGGTGAAGAACACGCTCGCCCAGCGGGCGCTCGCCGCCAACGCGGTGACCGAGCTGGAAGGCCATCTCAAGGGGCCCACGGGACTGGTCCTGGCCGGCAGAGATCCGGTCGCCGCCGCCAAGGTGCTGACCGATTTCGCCAAGGAGTTCGAGAAGCCCGCGATCAAGATCGGGCTCGTCGATGGGAAGCCGGTCACGCCCGAGCAGGTCAAGCGGCTGGCCAGCCTGCCGTCCCGGGAGCAGCTGCTCGCCCAGCTGGGCGGCGCGCTCCAGGCTCCGCTCGCCCAGTTCGCCGGGGCGATGAACGGACTGCTCTACCAGGTTGTAGGCGCCCTCGAGGCGCTTCGTTCGCAGCGTAGCGCTGCTTCATAACTGGACGGAGAGACAACACACCATGCCCACCACCACGCTGAGCAACGAAGAGATCCTCGAGGCCATCGGTCACAAGACGGTGATCGAGCTCGCGGAGCTGATCGAGGCGTTCAAGACCAAGTTCAACGTCACCATCGCCGCGCCGGTTGCCGCCGGGCCCGCCGGAGGTGGCGCGGGCGCCGGTGGGGCTGCGGCGCCGGCGGTGGAAGAGAAGACCGAATGGGCCGTCGTCCTAAAGGAAGGCGGCGCCAAGAAGATTCAGGTGATCAAGGTCGTCCGTGAGGTCACCAGCCTGGGTCTCAAGGAGGCCAAGGATACGGTGGACCAGACGCCGAGCACCATCAAGGAAGGGATTTCGAAGGCCGAGGCCGAGGAAATCAAGAAGAAGCTGGAGGAGCAGGGCGCAGTCGTCGAGCTGAAGTAGGCTGGAGCCGGTCCGGCGGGCGGTCCGCGTGGCGGACCGCACGAAGGGATTCCTGGCCACCTACTTCAGTGAGACGCATGCGAGCTCGACGCTTCCCGTTTTCCGCTGTTTTCGCGAGCCCCGCGAGATCACCCCGCTTCCGGCGGGGGATTCGCGTTGGGGCGCTATTGTGCTGCGTGAGAGTGCCTGATGCCTGAAACCAGATCTGTCATCACGTTCAGTAAGCGTGAGGGCGGCATGCCGATGCCGCACCTGCTCGATATCCAGACCGCCGCGTTCCAGACGCTGCTCGTCCCCGACGACGTCGAGGGCGACCGCCAGGACGTGTCGCTGGAGCGCGTGTTCCGGGATCTCTTCCCGATCTCGGACGTCAACGGCAAGTACAGCCTCGACTTCCTCCGCTACTCGCTGGGCGAGCCCAAGTACAGCGTGGAGGAGTGCATCGAGCGTGACATGACGTACGCGGCGCCCCTCAAGGCGACGCTCCAGCTCGTGGTCTACGAAGATGTCGACGGCGAACGCCGGCCGAAGAACATCATCGAGAAAGAGGTCTACCTGGGCGAACTGCCCATCATGACCCCGCTCGGGACGTTCGTCATCAACGGCGCGGAGCGTGTCGTCGTGAGCCAGCTGCACCGCTCGCCGGGCGTGGTGTTCGAAGAGGACACCCACCCCAACGGCCAGCGGCTGTTCTCGGCCCGGATCATTCCGTTCCGCGGGTCGTGGGTGGAGTTCACGATCGACATTCACGACGTGATCTACGTCCACATCGACAAGAAGAAGAAATTCCCGGCCAGTGCCCTCCTCCGGGCCTTCGGCTACGGAACCAACGCGGAGATCCTGAAGCTCTTCTTCGCCACGAAGGAGCTGAACATCACCGGCCAGATGTCCGGCCGGCACGAGCGCCGCGAGGTGGTCGGGGCGCTGCTGGCGCAGGACGTCCCCAATCCGGAAGACTCGGCCGGCGCACCGCTAGGCGCCGTGGGCGACGAGCTCACCCAGGAGCGGCTGAACGAAATGCGGCACAAGGGCGTTCGGTCGGTGACCGTGTTCGCCGGCTACACCGCCATCGACCTCCGCGACGAGGAGCAGCCGACCACGACGCGCGACCGGCACAACCACGTGCTCGCGTTTGCCGTGGCCAACCCGGAGACGGGTGAAGTGCTGGCCGAGGGCGGCGCCGAGCTGACCGAAACGCTCAAGAAGAGGCTGCTCAGGGACGGCGTGCACAAAGTCGAGGTGCTGTTGCCGCCCGGCCGCTCCGAATCGCCGCTGATCAAGAACACCCTGGCGAAGGACCCGACCCACAGCGAGGCCGAGGCCCTGGAGCAGATCTACGCCCTGCTCCGACCGGGTGACGCACCGAACCTGGAGACCGCGCGCCAGCAGCTCCAGAAGCTGTTCTTCAACCCCAAGCGCTACGACCTGGGGCGGGTCGGCCGCTACAAGATCAACCAGCGGCTCGGCCTCAAGACGCCGGCCAATCACACGGTGCTCACCGAGGACGACTTCGTCGCGATCATCCGCTACCTGATCGACCTGCACGATGGTCGCGGGTTCACCGACGATATCGACCACCTGGGCAACCGGCGCATCCGGAGCGTGGGCGAGCTGATCGCCAACCAGTTCTCCGTGGGCCTGTCGCGCATGGCGCGGCTGGTCAAGGAGCGGATGAGCATCAACTCGGACCCCGAGAAGATCTCGCTCGACGATCTGGTCAACGCGCGGACGGTGAGTGCCGTGATCCAGGCGTTCTTCGGGTCGTCGCAGCTGTCGCAGTTCATGGACCAGACCAACCCGCTGGCCGAGCTGACCAACAAGCGGCGGTTGTCGGCCCTCGGGCCCGGCGGCCTCACCCGTGAGCGGGCCGGGTTCGAGGTCCGCGACGTGCACTACTCGCAGTACGGCCGCATGTGCCCGATCGAGACGCCGGAAGGTCCGAACATCGGGCTGATCACCAGCCTCTCGACCTACGCCCGGATCAACGAGCTGGGCTTCATCGAGACGCCCTACCGACAGGTGAAGAACGGCAAGGCGACCGACGAGGTCCGCTGGCTGTCCGCCTCCGAGGAGGAGGGCTACGCGGTGGCGCAGGCGAACGCGCCGATCGACGCGGAAGGCAGGTTCACCGAGCAGCTGGTGCTCTGCCGCAAGGGCGACGACTACCCGCTGCTGCCGCCCGACCGGATCGACTTCATGGACGTGGCGCCGGAGCAGCTCGTCTCCATCGCCGCGGCCCTGATCCCGTTCCTGGAGCACGACGACGCGAACCGCGCCCTCATGGGCTCCAACATGCAGCGGCAGGCGGTGCCGCTCCTCTTCCCCCAGGCGCCGGTGGTGGGCACGGGGCTCGAGGACAAGGTGGCGCGCGACTCGGGGGCGGTCATCGTCGCCCGGCGCGCGGGCGCAGTCACCCGGGTCACGGCCGACGAGATCATCGTCGACGCCGGGGTGGACGGTCCCGCCAATGGCGATCAGCCGTTGGCGCGGCTGCACCAATACGACCGATACCGCGTGCGGAAGTTCTGGCGCACCAACCAGGACACCGCCATCAACCAGCGGCCCCTGGTGCAGGTGGGCCAGAAGGTGAAGGCCGGCCAGATCGTGGCCGATGGGGCGGGCACCGAGCGCGGCGAGCTGGCGCTGGGCGCGAACGTGCTGGTCGCCTTCATGCCGTGGTACGGGCACAACTTCGAGGACGCCATCGTGCTCTCCGAGCGCCTGGTGAAGGACGACGTGTACTCGTCGATCCACATCCAGGAGCTCGAGCTCCACGTCCGCGACACCAAGCGCGGCCAGGAAGAGATCACGCGCGAAATCCCGAACGTCGCCGAGGAGTCGCTGGTGGACCTCGACGAGCGCGGCATCGTCCGCATCGGCGCGCACGTGAAGCCGGGCGACATCCTGGTCGGCAAGATCACGCCCAAGGGCGAGACCGAGCTGTCACCCGAGGAGAAGCTGCTCACCGCGATCTTCGGCGAGAAGGCCAAGGACGTGAAGGACAGCTCGCTCAAGGTCCCGCCCGGCATGGCCGGCGTGGTGATCGACGTCAAGATCTTCAGCCGGATCGAAGACCAGGTCGTCGAGAAGGATCGGGGCGAGCGCATCGGCGAGGTCCGGCGGATCGAGAGCGACGAGAAGGCCCGCATCGGCTCGGTCATGATGGACGAGCTGGCGTACCTCCTGGAAGGGCAGGAGGTGGCCCTGATGCTCCGCGCGGGCACCGTCGAAGAGTACCGGCCGGCGGGCACCAAGCTCACGGAGAGCGTGCTCCAGGAGTCGGACCTGAGCGAGGTCGACCTCAAGACCCTCCGGGTCGCCAACCGGGCTGCCAACGAGCGGATCCGGGCGGCCATCGACGCCGCCGCGCGCGAGCGCGCCAAGGTCGAGGAGAAGGCCGAAGACCAGATCGACAAGATTCTCCAGCCGGATGAGCTCCCGCCGGGAGTGATCCAGCTGGTGAAGGTGTATATCGCCGAGAAGCGCAAGATCTCGGTGGGCGACAAGATGGCGGGCCGGCACGGCAACAAGGGCATCGTCGCCCGGATCGTGCCGGAGGAAGACATGCCATTCCTGCCGGACGGCACGCCGGTGGACATCGTGCTCAATCCGCTCGGCGTGCCGAGCCGGATGAACGTCGGCCAGATCCTGGAGACCCACCTCGGGTGGTGCGCCCGGATTCTCGGGTTCGATGCCAAGACGCCGGTCTTTCGCGGCGCCGATGAGGGAGAGATCGGGACCCTGCTTCGGCTCGCGGGCTTCAAGTGGGCCGCCGAGAGCCTTCGGCTCCGGACCCCGCCGCCCGAGCTCGACTCGGCGACGATCGTGCGGATGGTGCAGGACCTGAAAAAGGGTACCGCGGCGACGCTGTCCGCGGCCGGCATCGACGCGCTTGGTGTCCGCGGGGCGTCGGCGGAAACGAAGGAGCTGCACCACGCGCTCCGCAAGTTCTTGCTCGACGCGGCGCGGGAGTTGGCCGAGCGCGAGCTGGAGCAGCGGAAGAACGAGGTCGGATTCCACCAGACCCAGGCCGAAGCCGAGGGCGCGCAGCAGAAGCAGTGGATCAAGGCCGCGAAGGAAGTCGATAAGGCGGCGCAGCTGTCCCCCGCGGAAGTGCTGGAAGCGACGGGCAAGCCCGCCCTGGCGGCGCTGCTCGGCCACAAGGCCGACGCCGATCTCGACGCGGCGGCCGACGAGGTGCTTCGGGCCGCGGGCCTCACGCCCGCAGGCAAGGCGCGGCTCCGCGACGGGCGCACCGGCCAGCAGTTCGAGGGCGACGTCACGGTCGGGTCGATCTACATGCTCAAGCTGAGTCACCTGGTGGACGACAAGATCCACGCCCGGTCGATCGGGCCGTACTCCCTGGTGACGCAACAGCCGCTCGCCGGCAAGGCGCAGTTCGGCGGCCAGCGGTTCGGTGAAATGGAAGTGTGGGCGCTCGAGGCGTATGGCGCAGCCCACGTGCTCCAGGAAATGCTGACGGTGAAGTCGGACGACGTAAACGGTCGCAGCAAGGTCTACGAAGCGATCGTCAAGGGCCAGAACCTGCCTGAGC
>CAZFKN010000057.1:15380-19286 GCA_964519805.1 uncultured Gemmatimonadaceae bacterium | reverse complement strand
GGTGCCGGCGGACCGGTATGCCACAGCGGCGGAATTCGGCCGGGCGCTCCAGCCGCCGCCTGTGGGACCCACGCCTGCCGCCATGACCGTCTCTACCCCGGCAACCAGTCCTGCGGCACCGGCTCGCCCATCTTCGCCGCTGGTCGCTCGTGCGCGCCGGCTCCCCGTCACCGCGATCGCACTCGGCCTGGGGTTCCTCATCGGCCTGGGTGTGCTCTTTGCTTGGCGGCGCTCGCACGGGAACGTCGAAGAAGGCGCCGGCCCTAAGCGCCTCGCCGTGCTTCCGTTCGAGAATCAGGGCGACTCCGCCGACGGGTATTTCGCCGACGGGATTACCAACGAGCTTCGCGGAAAGCTCGCCGTAGTGCCGGGTCTCGAGGTGATCGCGGGGCGCAGCTCCAACGTGTACCGCCACACGATGAAGAGCCTACCTGAGATCGCGCGAGATCTGGGCGCCGATTATTTGCTCGTGGGCACGATCCAGTGGGCGAAGGGCCAAGGCGGCGCCGGACGGGTGCGGGTGAGCCCGGAGCTGATCCGCGTAGCGTCCGGGGGTGCGCCGACCACAAAATGGGAGCAGTCGTTCGATGCGGCGCTGACCGATGTTTTCCAGGTCCAGGCCGACATCGCCGGTCGGGTCGCCCAGGCGCTCAACCCGGCCCTGGGGGGCGGCATTCCGCTGGCGCTGGCCGCGCGCCCGACGACGAGTACCGGGGCGTACGAGGACTACCTCCGCGCCAACGAATACTACGATCGGGAGACGATCCCCGACGTGCGGCTGGCGGTCCAGCTCTATCACCAGGCGCTGGCGCTGGATTCTACGTTCGCCCTCGCCTGGGCGCGGCTCGCCCGCGCTGAGGCCTACCTCTACTGGTTCCATGCGGATCATTCGGCCGAGCAACTCGCGCGGGCGGAGCAAGCGGCTCGGCGGTCGCTCACGTTGGCCTCCGAGCTCCCGGAAGCGCACGTGGCGATGGGGTACTATCACTACTGGGGCCGCGGCGATTATGCCCCGGCCCTCGAAGAATTCACCATCGCCGGCCGGCGCGACCCGAACAACGCGGAGGTGGCCAGCGCGATCGGATATATCCTGCGGCGCCAGGGAAAATGGGACGAGGCAGTGGCCAACCTTAAACGGGGGACCGAACTCGACCCCCGTTCCTCCAGCGATCTGACCGAGCTGGGCAACACATATCTCTGGACCCGGGCCTATCCCGAGGCGGAGCGCGCCCTCAATCGGGCCATCGTACTCGGCCCGGATCTCCCCCTGGCTTACGGGCTTCTCATGCGGCTCTACCTGAACTGGGAGGGCAACCCGGACAAGGCCCGGCGCGTGATGCAGCAGGGGCTGAGCCGGATGGACTTCGGGCGCCTCATGGGAGGGGCTGCCGCAGTATCCACCCGGAGTCTGATCGCCGCGGACGACGCCTACCAGGCGGAAGTCGGGCGACTCACCCCCGCCGCCTTCGCCGGCGATACGCTCGGCTACTTCTCCTTCAAGGCCGGCGTGTATCGGTATCGGGGTGAGCGGCCGCGGGCTCGCGCGTATGATGACTCGACCCGCACTGAGGCGCTCGCCGTCATCGCCCGGCACGAGGATGATGTGCTCACTCACGCGACCTTGGCGGTCGCCGACGCCTATCTGGGCCGAGGCACCGAAGCGATCCAAGCGGGCCAGCGGGCCGTCGCGGTCCTGCCGCCATCGAAGGATGCCCTCTACGGGCAAGTTGGCCCGACGGCGTTGGCGGAAGTCTACACCGTGCTCGGCGACACCAGCACCGCCCTGAACCAGCTGGAAGCCCTGCTCGCTGTGCCGTCACCCCTCTCTAGGGCCCGGCTACGCGCCGATCCTATCTGGGCCCCGCTCCGGGGCAACCCGCGCTTCGAGCGGCTGGTGGCGGGGAAGTAGCTGGTCAAGCGTGCGAGCTCAGAGACCGCGTGAGCGGGCTTGTCGAAGTGCCGAGAGGGGTTGAAGTTTCGCAGCGCACGACTGGCCCTTCGTCCAATGGCAGGACAGCGGACTTTGGATCCGTTAATGGTGGTTCGAATCCACCAGGGCCAATTGGAGTTACGTCACTCCGCTTCCGTCACTCCGCTTCCGGCCCTCGTTGTTTGGGTTAGTCCTACCTTTACCATTGTCGTATCGACCACCACAGCTTCTTGAGGCGCTCCCCAGAGAGCACGGCAACGGCAAACCCCAGCAAGGAGTCCCGCCCCTGGATCTCGACGCGCCGGAGCGCCTGTGGCGGCGCCGAGGGCGAGCTAAGCCCGGACTGGCTGCTGCAACTAGCCAGAAAGCCTGCCTGCTCCGCCACGGTGTGCAGGGCGGGAGTGTGGTCGCCGTACGGGTAGCAAAACGTCAGGATGGGCACGGCAAGGTTGCGTGCCAGGATCTCGCGTGACCCCTCGATTTCGCCACGCGCCTGTTCCATCGACGCCGTCTTCAGGCGCGGGTGGGTTCGGGTATGCGCCCCAATCTGAAACCCTTGCTCAACCATCTGGCGCACGTCGGTCCACGAGACAAGAGGCCGTCCGCTCAATTCTCCCTGCTGGTCCCAGTGATTGGCCCGTCCGATGTAGTCGCTCACCAAAAAGACCGTCGCCGTATATCCGTGTCGACGCAGGATAGGGCAAGCAACAGACCAGGTGTCCGCGTATCCGTCGTCGATGGTAATGACGACTGACCGGCGCGGCGGCAGGCGATGTTCTCGTAGGCAGCGGGCATACTCGTCCAGGCTGAGGACGTGGAAGCCCATCCACCTGAGGCAGGCCATCTGTCGCCTGAAGCGGCCCTCAGGCACGACGAACCGCTTGGGAGGCTCGCCGTCCTCGCCGAAGGCATGGTACGTCAGGATGGGGACTCCCTCGGTCAGGCGACGCCAGCTATCGTCGTCCGGCAATGCCCTCCGAACGCCTCGCCAGAAGCAGTAGCTGCGCAGCGCTCGATACCAGGCATCGGTCCGGCCGCGCCGGCCAAGCAGTCTGGCGATGCGCTCGAGGGTTGCAGGCGCGACGCCGAGCGCAAGAAGAAGCCGGCACGAAATTCTCCAACGCAGCCTGGCCGTGGCGAATGTACCGAGCAAGCTTGGCAATGTGGCGGGGTGGCGTCGATACAGCTCCACGCTCGCCGCGCCGGCCGCCTCCCAGTCGGCGCCCAACTCCGCGAAGCCCTTCCCCTCGTCCTGGTAGCCAAGCGCGTCGGGCAGATACGCGAATGCATACCCTAAACGCTTGAGGCGGAAGGCCAGCTCGGCGTTGACGCTCCGCTTCAGATCGGTGGCGACCCCCCCCGCCTCGAGCAACGCTGCGCGCGCCACTGACACGTTGCTGCTGGAGCAGTCTGCCCAGTCGGGGGATCGCTCGCCGCGACTGAGGGCGAGGTAGTGATCGGTCCAGTCCTGCGCAAAGTGCCGTGTCAGCCAATCCGCATCCGGAGGCAACCTGAGTATGAGCTGTCCTATGCCTATCACCTGCTCGCGTTCGCGGTGCAAGCGAAGATGCTCGGCCACCAATTCGGGGCAGCCGGTTACGTCGTCATCGAGGATAATGCAGAGGCGGCCCCGGGCCTCCCCCACTCCGCGGTTCAGCGCCGCGCAGTGGCCTCGATTCGCTTGCTCGACGACTTGCAACGCGTAAGGAGGCTTGAAGCCGGCGAGTAGCTCACGCGTCGCATCGGTGGAACCATCTACCACGACGACGACTTCAAAGTCGGAGGCTTGCTGCGTCTGGTGAGCCAGTGCCGTCAGACAGGCTTGCAGTCGCTCGACGCGATTGTACGTGGGGATGACGACGCTAGCTTCGACCCGCATCCCGGCTACTCGTCACCTTCGCGACGGAAGCCGTCCAGCCTGCCCCAGCTCATTCCAGCGCGCCCCAGATCACGAATCCAGACCTCTGGCGGACGGG
>CAZFKN010000057.1:0-15280 GCA_964519805.1 uncultured Gemmatimonadaceae bacterium | reverse complement strand
CCCCAGCTCATTCCAGCGCGCCCCAGATCACGAATCCAGACCTCTGGCGGACGGGTCAACCTGTGCCATCGGTAGCTCGCCTCAGCCGCGAGGGCCTCGCGAAACATGAATCGCGGCCTGCCAAACCACGTTGGCGCATCCCGATAGCGGTCGCCCTGGCGGCCGAGCCACACGCCGAAGCCGTGAGCGTAGCGGCGCAAATGCGCGATCGTTTGGTGCGAGGGGGGGACCACGTGCTGCACCCGCGCGTCCGGGACGTACCAGCCCGTGTGACCCGCCCGTAGCATGGCCCTCGCCATGTCCGTTTCCTCGCCCACCGCGTAGTGGGAGCCGCGGGGCCCCCGCGATGAATCGTAGGGGAACTGGCGCTGGAGTTCGCGACGGACGGCCATGTTGGCACCGTAGGGCGTCAGCTCGTTGGACAGCGGCAGTGCCTCTTCGCCACGCATTAGCTGCCCGTAGGCTGATGCCACCCAGCTATCGGGAAACAACACGTGGTGGAGCCACCATGGCGGCGTTCCGGTGAAGACCGGCTCGATCGGCCCGCCAAATAGTCCGGCGTCCGGCCATCGCCGAATGGCGGCGTCATACGCGGCCAGCCACCCCCGATTGACCAGGACGTCGTCGTCGGTCCATAGAATGAAGTCTCCCGTGGCTTCCGCCGTTGCGAGATTCAGCGCGTGCGCTTTGCCTTGCCGCCGCTCGCGGAGCGCCCGAAGGGGCAGGCGGGAGAGAAAGGTCTCCAGCACGCGTGGGGTCGCGTCCGCCGAATTGTTGTCGACGACCAGCAGCTCCCAGACGACGCCCGTCGGGATCAGTAGCTCAGTGAGCCGATCCAGGGTTTGGCTGAGTATCTGGCTGCGATTCCACGTGCAGATCGCGACAGTGAGGCAGCGATGTCGGGGCCGACCAGTCACGGGTATCGGCTCCGCGTCGTGACCTGTGTTCGAGCGGGCACGTCCCCGACGGGATCCGAGGGGGACGATTGCGTCGCGAACGCTGCTCCCACGTCACGCCCTCGGAGAGAGAAGACGATCCGACCCTCACAAATCTAGCAGCTAAGCTGCGCCATTGACGGTACCTGCACCGCCACCCAGATTTGGTGACCGATCATGGGCGCGTAAGATCGACAAGGGCACACCCGGTGAAAGCCGGGGCCGCAAAGCCACGGGTCCTCCCTCCTCCGCGACGCCGTCGTTCCTGAGCGCCACGAAGGACTCCAGATCGCCGAGCTGCCGAATGGTAGCCCGGCGTTTGCTTTGCCCCCCGCGCTCAGCGCCGCGGGATGGTGGATACCCGCGTCCGGCCCGCAGGTGCATGAGCTAGCGCCAACTGTCTCAAGAAGGAGAGCGGTCTATGACAACCCACACGAAAGCGTCGCCCCGAGCTCACGCCGACCCGGTTGCCGTCGATCCCAAGCACTATAAGGTGGAAATGGAAAACGAACGGGTCCGCGTATTACGGATCAGCTACGGCCCGCACGAGAAGTCCGTGATGCATGGTCACCCAGGCGCTGTGCTGATTTGCCTAACCGACTTCCATGCCAAGTTCACGCGGCCCGATGGAACGAGCGAGGAGCGTCGCGGGCGGGCCGGAGAAACGATCTGGACCCCGACTGAGGAGCACCTGCCTGAGAATGTTGGCGGCAAGCGGTTGGAGCTCATCTTGGTCGAGCTGAAACGGTAGCGACACCAATTCGCTGACATGGCGGGCCGGAGCACCTACGAGCCGGAGACGCATTGGGCAGGCCGGGCGCTGCAAAGCGGCGGTGACCCCCTCCGGGCGGCCTGCCTAGACGACCCGATCGAGAACGCTGGCATCGACCGGGTGCAGCGCCGCGTGCTGACCGCAGCGTTCCAGCGACTCGAGCGACTGCACCCGTTGCGTGGCAGCCGGCTTCTCGACTACGGCTGCGGCCCCGGCCGCTGGGTACCGTTCTTTCAACGGTGGGGCTGCCAGTACAGCGGCGTCGATCTCGTCGAGCCAATGCTGGCCATTGCGCGGCGTCGGTGGCCAGCCGCAGAGCTCCGTCGCGTCGACGGCGACCGAATTCCGTATGGGCCCGGCACATTCGACGTCGCGGTCTCGATCGCCGTGCTCCACCACAACGAATACCCCGCGCAGGCGCGTATCCTGACCGAGCTGAAGCGGGTGCTCAGGCCCGGCGGCTATCTGCTGCTCTTCGAGGCTGTGGGGCGGCACGCGCCGCCCGGGGTCGGCGAATCCCCTCGCCCACTCACGGAATGGGTAGACCTGGCCGGAACGTTTGGGCTCCGTCTTCGATGGCATCGAGGGGCGCGATACGCCATTCTCGCCGCTGCGGTTGGGAAGCTTCGGCGGGCCTGGGGCGCGTCCAACCGAAGTTCGGTCGCCGGGCGGTTGCCCCGGAGCCGAATCCTTCCGCGGCTCGATGCGGTCATCGATCCGTGGCTTCTGCCCCTCCTCCCCACGGCGTACCAAACCCGAGTCGCCATGTTGTTTCATCGACCGGCTGATGATAGCGACGTCACCACAACCGCATGAACGTGTAGATCACCAGCCCGGCCAGGCCGCCCACCAGGGTCCCGTTCAGGCGGATGAACTGCAGGTCGCGGCCCACAGCCAGCTCCAGCCGATCCGCCGCGATCTCGGGCGGCCACGCGCGCACCGTGTCCGCGATCAGCTCCCCGACCTCCTGTCGATGATCCTCCAGCATGGCCGACACCTGTCCGGCGAGAAAGGCGTCCAGCTCGGCCAGCAGCGACTCGTTGGCCAGCAGCGACTCACCGAGCGTCACGAGACCCCGCTCGAGCGGCTCGAGCGACGCCCGGTCGGGCTCCGCGCCGTAGCGCGCCGCGGCCTGCCGCACCCGCTCCCAGAGCGCCGTGGACATCGCATCCATGAGCGCATCATCCAGGACGTCCCGCTTGAGGACTTCCGCCCGCGCGATGACGTCCGGTGAGTGCTTGAGCCGCTCGATGAAATCCCGGGTGGCCTCGTCGAAACGTCGCCGCAGGGGATGTGCGGGATCGGCCCGCACGTCGGCGAGCAGCGCGTCGAGCGCCGAGAGAATGCGCCGGTAGACCGCCTCGTCGACCACTTCGGGCAGCCACCACGGTGTACCCTGCCGGAAGCTGTCGCGCAGCACCTCCCGGTTCTCCGCCACCGCGCGCGACACGAGACCGATCGCCTCGTCCAGCAGCTCCTGGTGTCGATCCTCCGCCGCGACGACGGAGAGCATGTTGCCGAGGATCGGAGCCACGCGGACAGTCTGGAGCCGGGCGACGGCGCCGCGCCGGATCAGATCGGTGATTTCGCCCTGCGGCAGCGCCTCGACGGCCTTGGCTACCGCCGCGGCGACCTGGGTCGCCACCCGCGCGCTGTTCTCCGGATGGATGAGCCAGCGCGCCGCCCGCTCCGACACGTGCAATGCGCTGAGCTTGGCCGACAGGACCTCACGCGACAGGAAGTGTTTCTCGACGAAATTCGCGAGCACGCGGCCGATGCGGTCCTTCTGGGTCGGGATGATGGCGGTGTGCGGGATCGGCAGCCCCAGCGGCCGGCGGAACAGGGCGGTGACGGCGAACCAGTCGGCGAGACCGCCCACGAGCGACGCTTCCGCCGTGGCCCGCACGAAGCCAAGCCACGGATAGACGGGCTCGAAGGCGCGCGCGGCGAGAAAGATGAGAAGCGCAACGACCAGGAGGCCCGTCGCTACTCGCTTCATCTTCACGAGCTGCGACCGTCGGGCCGCCTCGTCCATCACCGGCATGGTTGTCGTGGTCGCCTCGCGCGAAGGGCAGTGAGGCTGAAAATGTAGTCGCGTTCGTAAGGGGCGCGGTGCGCGGAACTTCCTCGATCTCTCCGCACGCGTGGACATCGTCGTGGAAAAGGAGGGACTAGCGGTGTGGAAATTAAAATCGTAGCATAGCGCCTTGCACCGGAGACCTCCGATGACGCAGACGATACACACCCCGTCCCATGCCTCCCTCCTCCGTGAGATCGCCCGCAACCTCGAACGCACCCTCATGAAGTCCGGCGAAGAGCACGTGTGCCTCCTGCATCCAGGCGCCGGCCGGTCGTCGTGCGTGTGCTATCGGGATGCCGGCCACTTCGGCCCCCACCGGTGCGCCTGCGGCTCAGAGTGGAGCGGAGGATTCTGACCGAGTTATACCCGGCTCGCCGGAATCATCCACAGTGGAAATGTGCGGGGGCGCATCGAAATAGGCCCCCCGTAATGCGTTGTCCCGCCGACCCAGGCGGCCGCACCCTGTGGACGGGGTGTGGACCCTGATGTGGATTGCCCCGGCTCAGATGCTGTAGCGGCCGCGCCCGCCCCGGGAGCCGAGAAGGCGGTGGGACCGCATGGCCCCGCCGGTCGTGGCGAAACGCTCGCCGGGCGTAGCGCGGCTGGTGTCGCGTGAAGGCGCGCCAGCAGCCCGGCTGCCGGTTGACTAAGTCCATACCCTGCAACTAGTTTTTCGGGCTCTCGTATGGCGGATCTTTCGCAGGCTCGGAGCCAGATGCTCCTCATGAGCGGCACCGGCAACCGCCCCCTCGCGGAAGAGGTGGCGGCACATCTCGGTCAGCCGCTCTGCCAGGTGACGATCCGTCGGTTCGCGGACGGCGAGATCTTCGTCAAGATCGACGAGAACGTGCGCGGGCGGGATGTCTTCATCATCCAGCCCACGAACCCGCCCGCGGAAAACATCATGGAGCTGCTGCTCCTGATGGACGCGGCCCGGCGCGCGAGCGCAGCCCGTATCACCGCGGTGATCCCGTACTTCGGCTACGCGCGACAGGATCGCAAGGAGCAGCCGCGGGTTGCGATCAGCGCGAAGCTGCTGGCGAACATGGTCTCGGTGGCCGGAGCCGACCGGGTGCTGGCGATGGACTTTCATCAGCACCAGCTCCAGGGGTTCTTCGACCTGCCGGTCGATCACCTGTACGCCGCGCCGGCGTTCGTGAACCACTACCGGCAGAAGTCGCTCAAGGATCTGGTCGTGGTCGCACCCGACGTCGGTTCCGCCAAGATGGCGCGCGGCTTTGCCAAGCGGCTGAACGCGTCCATCGCGATCATCGACAAGCGCCGGCCTTCGGCCAACATCGCCGAGGTCGTGAACGTGGTGGGCGAGGTGACGGGGCGGGACTGCCTCATCCCCGACGACATGATCGACACGGCGGGGACGATGGTCGAAGCGGTCCACGCGCTCAAGCGGCTCGGTGCGCAGGACATCTACTGCTGCGCGACGCACGCCCTGCTCTCCGGCCCGGCGGTGGATCGCTTCACGGCGTCACCGGTAAAGGAAGTCGCGGTGACCAACACCATCGCGATTCCTCCGGAGCGCCGGTTCGATCGCCTCAAGGTGCTGTCGATCGCGGGACTCCTGTCCAAAGCGATCGGCTACACCCACAGCGATCAGTCGGTGAGCTCGCTGTTCGACTAGACCCGGATTCGAGGACTTGACCGATGGCCCAGCAAGCGAACATCCAGGCGCGCACGCGCTCCCTCACCGGCAAGGGCGCCGCGCGCACGCTCCGGCGCAGCGGCAACGTCCCCGCCGTCATCTACGGCCACGACCGTCCGTCGGAGGCCGTCACGGTCGAGACGCTGGCGCTCACCAAGCTGCTGGGCAGCATCAGCGCGGCGACCACGATCGTCGACGTCACCGTCGATCAGCGGGCGCCGGTCAAGGCGCTGATCCGCGAGATCCAGCGTGATCCGCTCCGCCCGGTCAACATCCTGCACCTCGACCTCTACGAGGTGAAGGCGGATGAGAAAGTCACGGTCTCCGTCCCCGTCCGCCTGACCGGCATTCCCGACGGCGTGCGCAACTTCGGCGGCGTGCTCGATCAGGTGCTCTACTCGTTGGAGGTGGAGGTGCTTCCGGCGGACATTCCGGATCACATCGACCTCGACGTCACCGACCTCGCCATTGGCCACTCGCTTTTCGTGCGGGAGGTCTCGGTTCAGAAGGCGCGCATCCTGAACCCCGCCGAATCGCCGGTCTGCTCGGTCGTGGCACCGCGGACCGAAGAAGCGCCGGCGCCGGTGGCAGGCGAGGCCGAGGTCATTGCACCGGCCGAGCCGGAGCTCATCCGGAAGCCCAAGGCAGAGGCCGAGGACGAGGCCGAAGAGAAGTAGGCCCTGCACGCGATCGTGGGCCTGGGGAATCCCGGCCCGGAGTACGCGGACACCCGGCACAACGCCGGCTTCCGGCTGGCGGATCACCTGGCCGACCGGTGGAAGCTGGGCGCGTTCCGTCGGGGCGAGCGGGCCCGGCAAGCCTCGGGGGTGGTGGCCGGCCGCGAAGTGACCCTGCTCAAGCCGCAGACCTACATGAACCGGAGCGGAGCCGCGGTGGCTCCGCTCCGTGCGCTTCCCGGGTTCGATCCCACCCAGCATCTCCTGGTCCTGGTAGACGACGTGGCGCTGCCCCCCGGTCGCTTCCGGCTCCGTGGCGCCGGCACCGCCGGCGGACACAACGGCCTCAAGAGCATCGAGGGCGCCCTCCAGCGGCAGGATTACGCCCGGCTCCGGATCGGCGTGGGCGCCAAGCCGCCCGAGATCGAGGATCTCGCCGACTGGGTCCTGTCCGACTTCGATCGCGAGGAGCGCGACGTCCTCGAGGCGCTGCTCGATCCGATGGCGGAGGCGGTCGAATGCTGGCTGGAGGAGGGCATCGAGCTGGCGATGACCCAATTCAACCGGGGAGCCTGAGGAGGCACCGGAACTGCAACTGTAAACCACAGCGCCTCTGTGGTCCGCAGTTGTTGTTGTTGCTGGTGCCTGTTTGTTGTCTCTGTGTCTCTGTGGTGTGCAGTTCTCTGTGCCTCTCCGGCCCCTCTTGGGATGCAAGGATGCTTCGCCTCGGAATCGTCGGCCTGCCCAACGTCGGCAAGTCCACCCTCTTCAACGCCCTCACCAGCGCGAAGGCGCTGGTCGCGAACTATCCCTTCGCGACGATCGAGCCCAACACCGGGATCGTGCAGGTCCCCGATCCGCGGCTCGACGCGCTCGCGGCGATCGTGCACCCGGAGCGAGTGGTTCCCGCCGCGGTCGAGTTCGTCGATATCGCCGGGCTCGTCAAAGGCGCGAGCCAGGGGGAAGGCCTGGGCAATCAGTTCCTGGCCAACATCCGCGAGGTCGACGCCATTCTGCACGTCGTGCGCTGCTTCGAGGACCCCGACGTCCAGCACGTGATGGGGCCGGTCGATCCGGTGCGCGACCGGGAGGTGATCAACATCGAGCTGGGGCTCGCCGACCTCGCCAGCGTCGAGAAGCGACTGGACAAGACCGCCCGCACGGCCAAGTCCGGAGATCCCCAGGCCAGGCTGGAGCTGCGGCTCCTCGAGGCCGTTCGCGCCGCGCTCGCTGCGGGCAAACCGGCGCGCACCGTCGTGCCCACGGAGGAGGAGGCGCCGACGTACCGCTCGCTCAACCTGCTGACGGGCAAGCCGGTCCTCTACGCCGCGAACGTGGCGGAGGGCCAGATCAGTGAGGGGAACGCGTTTGTTGTCGCTCTCCAGGCGGCGGTCACCCGCGATCAGGAGCAGGCGGAGGTCGTCACCTTCTCCGCCAAGGTCGAGGCCGAGCTGGCGGAGCTGGCCCCGGCCGACCGGCCGGACTTCCTCGCCTCCCTCGGCCTGGCCGAGTCCGGGCTCGACCGGCTGGCTCATGCGGCATATCACTTGCTCGGGCTGCGGAGTTACTTCACCGCCGCCGAGAAAGAAGTCCGCGCATGGACCATCCACCGCGGCGACCAGGCGCCAGCCGCCGCGGGTGTCATCCACTCCGATTTTGAGAAGGGCTTTATCCGCGCCGAGACGGTGGCCTACGATGACTTCGTGCGGGTCGGGGGGTGGAAGGGTGCCCGGGAGCAGGGGCTCGCACGGGCGGAGGGGAAAGACTACGTCGTCCAGGATGGTGACGTAATGCTCTTCCGATTCAGCAGCTGAGGTGGCCGCGGCTACGCCTCCCTTACTCTCCGCACACCGGCCCGCCTCCGGCGAGGGCTGGCGGGAGGCTGGCGCGATCCGGCGGAGGTGCCTATACTTCCGCGCGCCAACAACTTCCCTCCTCGGCCCCACACCAGGGTCGGGGCGATCAGACCAAAGGACGGTGACATGACCCGCCAGTACGAGGTGGTCTACATCTTCGACAGTGCGCTCGAAGAGGCCGCCATCAACGAGCACCTCGCTCGGTTCCATGCGCTCATCCAGCAGCCCGGGGCGGAGCCCCCCCAGGTGTCCCACTGGGGCAAGCGTACCCTCGCCTATCCGATCAAGAAGCACGAGACCGGATACTACGTCGTCTCCAAGTTCGACACCGGCGGCGCCGCGCTGCCGGAGTTCGAGCGTGCCATCAAGCTCGACGAGAGCGTGCTGCGCTTTCTCGTGGTTGTGAACGAAGGCGCGCAGCCGGTGCCCGTCACCGCCGGCAAGAGCGACGAGGAGGACGACGAATGAGGCGCCCCCAGAAGACTTGCGCCATCTGCGAGTCGGGCGTCCGCATCGTGGATTACAAGGACGAGCGCACACTCCAGCGGTTCCTGACCGAGCGCGGCAAGATCCTGCCGAGCCGGCTCTCCGGGACGTGCGCGCGGCATCAGCGCCAGCTCAGCACCGCGATCAAGCGGGCTCGCCAGCTCGCGCTTCTGCCCTACATCAAGGGCTTCGGCGGCTGACGCAGCTCGGCGCGGCGGGGCCGGGGGCGGCGCGGCCGACGGGCCGGGGAACCCTTGGCCCGCTTCTGGTCGCGCTCGCCTACCTCTTCCTCGCCCCGCCCGCATTCCTGCTCGGACCGCTGGCGGGCATGCTGGCCTTCTCGCGGCCTTCGACATTCCGGGAATGGGCTTGGCTCGGGTTGGCGACCATCTGGCTCGGCGCCTGGCTCGAGCCGGTCGGAGGCATTGCGGAGCAACTGTTACGGGCCGGCGGGGTGCTCGTGACCGGCGCGTTCGTGGCGATCTCGCTGGCGTGGCGGGCGCCGCTCTTCCGCAGGGCGGTCGCCGCGCTGGGCCTCGCCTCGGTGGCGCTGGTGCTCTGGTGCGTGGCGCTGCGGCTGGACTGGCATGAGCTCAAGACCGAGCTGGCCCGCGAGGTGGCCCGGTCCTTCACCGACCTGGCGCGGCAAGCGGATACCGCCGGCGGCCAGGACACCGGCGACCTGCTCCGCCAGCTGGCCGACGGGGCGCCGACATGGGCGACGCTCATGCCGGCGCTCCTGTTCCTGAACGCGCTCGCCGGCGTCGTGCTCGGCTGGTGGCTGTATCACCGGATCGCAAAGCGGCCGCTGGGCGATCCGCCGGCGCCGTTCGCCACGTTCCGGTTCAGCGATCAGGCGGTCTGGCTGCCCGTCGTCGGCCTCGCGCTGGTGCTGTTGCACACGCCTCCCGACATTCACGACGCCGGCGGTAACCTGCTGCTCGTGGCGATGGGGCTGTACGCAGTCCGCGGCCTGGCGGTCGTAGGGGCGGGGGCCGGCCGGCTGCCCCGGGTCACCACAGCCTTCGTGACCGTCGTCGCCCTGTTTCTACTGCCGTTCGTGGTCGGGGGCCTGACGCTCCTCGGCCTCGCGGACACCTGGCTAGATTTCCGGCGACGCCCTGCGTCGCCCGCTACCGGAGGATTCGACCGATGATCGAAGTCATCCTGCGTGAGGACGTGAGGTCGCTGGGCAAAGCCGGCGAGCTGGTACGCGTGCGACCGGGTTACGCCCGCAACTTTCTGCTGCCGAAAGGGCTGGCGTACGAGGCCAGCGAAAGCAACAAGAAGCGGATCGCGGCGGAGACCAAGGCCCGCACCACGCGGCTCGAGGCCGACAAGGTGGAGGCCCAGGCGTTCGCGGCGCGCCTGGCGGCGGCGAACGTGACGCTCACCGGCAAGGCGGGCGAGGAAGGCAAGCTCTTCGGCTCGGTGACGGCGCAGGACGTCGCGGATGCGCTGGCCAAACAACAGATCCAGGTCGATCGCCGCCGGATCGAGCTGGAGCACCCGATCAAGACGCTGGGCTCCCACACGGTGGCGATCCGGCTGCATCCCGAGGTCCATGCCGAAGTCCGGGTACAGGTGGTCGCCGAGTAGCCTGGCGATGACGGTGGGCATCGCCTACGTCGACGGGCCCCGGCTGACGCGCTCGTTCCTCGCGGCGGCCGACTGGGTGGCGGCGGGGCGAGACGAGATCAACCGGATCAACGTCTTCCCGGTCCCGGACGGCGATACCGGCACCAACTTCAGCCTGACGCTCCGTTCCGTCGCCGACGCGCTCCGCGCGCTCGGCGACGCGCCGCTTCCGGAGACCGCTCGCGCCGCGGCCCGCGCCGCCGTGCTCGGTGCCCGCGGCAACTCCGGCATGATGCTGGCCCACTTCCTCATGGGCTTCGCCGAAGCGCTCGGCGACCGCGAGCACGCGTCGACCCGCGATATCGCGGCGGGGCTTCGTCGGGGCGCGGACCGCCTCTACGAGTCGCTCGACGACCCGCGCGAGGGCACGATCCTCACGGTCGCGCGGGAAGCGGCCGCGGCCGCCGAGCGCGCCGCCGCCGACTCCGGGGACGTGGGCGAGTTCATGGCTCGGCTGCTCGCCGAGGCGGAGGTTTCGCTGGCCCGCACGCCGGAGCTGATGGCGGTCCTGAAGGAGGCGGGGGTCGTGGACGCCGGCGGCAAGGGATTCGTCCGGATGCTGGAAGGGGTGGTACGATTCATCGAGGGCGACCCGATCCTCCCCGCTGAGCCCGATTCGGCCGGCGCGGCGTCCGCCGCCGCGTTCGCGGCGGCCCTGGTCGAGGTGGCAGCCGAGCGGGACTTCCAGTACTGCACCGAAGTCCTGGTGCGCGGGGCACAGCTGCCGCCGGCCAACGAAGTGCGGGCGGCCATGCACAACTTCGGCGGATCGGTGCAGGTGGCGGTGCTGGCGGACGTGCTCAAGGTCCATGTGCACACCGACACGCCCGAGGCCGTCTTTAGTTATGCCGAGCGCTGGGGACGGATCGAGACGACGAAGGCCGAGGACATGCGGGCGCAGCACCGGCGCCTCTCCCATGGCGAGCGGCGGCCGGTCGCGGTGGTGGCGGACAGCTCGGCCGATCTCACGGACGCGGTGCTCGACCGGCACCATATCGCGATGGTGCCGCTGCAGGTGATGTTCGGCAACGAAAGCCTTCGCGATCGCGTAGAACTGAGGCCGGAGGACTTCTACCGGCGGCTCCGGATCGCCAAGGATCTGCCGACCACCTCGCAGCCGACACCGGCCGAGTTCGTGCGCGTGCTCCGCGACGCGCTCGGCGAAGCGGCGGAGGTCGTGGCCCTCACGCTGTCGGGCGCGCTCTCGGGCACGTATCAATCGGGCAAGGCGGCGGCCAAGGCGGCCGGCCTGGAGCACGTCCACGTCGTCAATACCCGCACGGTGTCGCTGGGACTCGGCATGCTGGCGCTCCGCGCGGCCGAGCTCGCCGAATCGGGCTGGCGGGCGGCGGACATCGTGGCCGAGCTGGAGCGGGTCCGGGAGCAGTCGGGCGTCTTCGTCACGGTGGACCGGTACGACAATCTGCTCCGGTCCGGCCGGGTCACGCGGGGCAAGGCCTGGCTCGCGGGCATGCTGGACGTGAAGCCGATCCTGTCGCTGGACGAGGACGGGCGCGTGGTGCCGGTGGACCGGGTGCGGGGGCGCGAGAACGTGGTACCCCGGGTGCTGTCGCTGCTGGAGCGGCGGCTCACACCGCGCCCCAAGGTGATACGCTTCGGCGTGGCCCATGCCGAAGCCCCGGAGGCGGCCGAGCGGCTCCGCACGGCCCTGGTGGCGGCCTACCGTCCGCGAGACTGTTTCGTTTCCCTGGCCACCGGCGTGCTGGGCACGCACGTGGGCGAGGGCGCCTGGGGAGTCTTTTACCAGGTGGAGGACGGCACGCCGACCCGGCTCGAGCACGGCCGCGTGAGCGACGGGTGGCGGGGGTGACCCCGCGGATGCCCGAGGCGCTGCGGCTGGCGCTCGAGGCGATCGACGACCTGAAGGGGATCCACCCGGTAGTGCTGGATCTCCGCGGGCTGAGCGACGCCACCGATTATTTCGTGATCGCGTCGGGCACGTCCGACGCGCACGTCCGGGGCATCGCCGAGCATGTCGTGGAGCGGTTGGGTCGCGGCGGCCATCGGACGCACCACGTGGAAGGTTTGGGGGGACGGTGGGTACTCATCGATTTCGTGGATTTCGTGATTCATCTCTTCCACCCGGAGACCCGCGCATTCTATCAATTGGAGCGGCTCTGGGGAGACGCCCCGGAGCTTCTGATCCGGTCGTCGTAAGCGGGGTCTCGTCTATGCTTCGACGCTGCGGGGCGGTGCTCGCCCTCGCGCTCGGCACGCCAGCGCTCTTGTCGGCCCAGTACTTCGGCCAGAACAAGGTTCAGTACGAGTCGTTCGACTGGAAGATCATCCAGACCGAGCATTTCGACGTCCACTTCTACCCGGTCGAGCGGGAGGCGGCGATGGACGCGGCGCGCATCGCCGAGCGCTCCTACGCCCGGATGTCGAAGATCCTCGGCCACCGCTTCAAGGAGCGGAAGGCCATCATTCTCTACGCCTCCCACTCCGACTTCTCCCAGACCAATACCACCCCCGGCGACGTGGGCGAGGGCACCGGCGGCTTCACCGACTTCTTCAAGCAGCGCAACATCATGCCGCTGACGGGGTCGTACGCCGACATCGACCACGTGCTGTCGCACGAAATGACGCACCAGTTCCAGCTGGACGTCTTCTCCAGCGGCCGCGGGGGCTCGGCCCTGCAGGGCGTGCTCCAGGTGCAGCCGCCACTCTGGTTCATGGAGGGCATGGCCGAATACATGTCGCTCGGTCCGGTGAATCCGGAGACGGCGATGTGGCTCCGGGACGCGGCCCTCGAAAACAAGCTGCCCACCATCGAGCAGCTCACCTACGATCCGCGGATCTTCCCCTACCGGTTCGGGCACGCGCTCTGGGCGTACATCGGCGAGCGCTGGGGCGACGAAGCCATCGGCGAGATCCTGCGCGGGTCGACGCAGGGCGGTATCGAGGCGTCGTTCAAGCGGGTGACGGGCCTGACCCTGCCGCAGCTCTCGACCCAGTGGCGTGACGCCGTCCAGGCCAAGTATCTCCCCGAGGTCGGGTCGCGCGCGCGCGCGCGCGCCATCTCCCAGGAGCTGCTCACCGAGAAGCGGGACAAGGGCACGCTGCACCTCGCCCCTGCGCTGTCACCCGACGGCAGCCAGGTCGTCTACTTCGGCGAGCGCGACTGGTACTTCGTGGACATGTGGCTGGCGGACGGGAAGACCGGCGAGCCCAAGCGGCGGATCCTCAAGTCCACGCAGTCGAGCAACTACGAGACGTATCGCTTCATCAACTCGCAGGCCAACTGGTCGCCGGATGGACGCTATCTCGCGTTCGCCGCCAAGCGCGGGCCGCGGGACAACATCGTCATCGTGGACGTGGCGCGGAACACCGAAGTCAAGTCGATGGCGATCAAGCTGAACGGGGTCACCACTCCGAGCTGGAGCCCCGACGGTCAGCGGCTGGTGTTTACGGGCTACGACGGCGGCCTGTCGGATCTGTTCATCGTCAATCGGGACGGCACCGGCTTCAAGCGGCTCACGGAAGACAAGTACGCCGATCTGCACCCGGTCTGGTCGCCGGACGGCTCGACCATCGCGTTCGCAACCGACCGCGGTCCCGAGACCGATTTCCGGACGCTCAAGTACGGGAACTTCCGGATTGCGCTGTATCATCTCGACACGGGCACCATCGAGGTGTTGCCCCACATGGAGCAGGGCAAGAACGTGAGCCCCCAGTGGGCCCCCGACGGCCGCTCCATTGCGTTCGTGTCGGACCGCAACGGTGTCAGCAACATCTTCCTGTATGACTTCGATGCGAAGGACGTCTACCAGCTGACGGACTTCTACACCGGGGCCCAGGGCATCACCCCGCTCTCGCCGGTCCTCTCCTGGTCGCACGGAGCCGACCGACTGGCGTTCAACTACTACGAGAACGGCAAGTACGACATCTACGCGGTGGACAATCCCCGCGCGCTCAAGCGGCAGCCGTACACGCCGACCAACCCCGCCGCCCCGGCCGTGGCACAGGCCCAGCCGGCGGCGCGCGATACGACGATCGCCCAGATCGACAAGAGCCCGCTGGTGGGCGAAGGTGGGTCGATCTACCGCAGCTCGAAGGGCTTCCGCCCGTCCGCCGACCTGGGCCGGGCGTCGGATACAAGCAAGTTCGTGGCGCCCGTCACCGTGGCGCGTCTGCTCGACTCCGCCAACTACGCGCTGCCCGACACCGCCGAGTTCTCGATCAAGCCCTACCGGGTCGGCTTCTCCGCCGACTATATCGCGCGGCCGTCGGTGGGCTACGTGCGTGACAACTTCGGGCAGGGCATCTACGGCGGCAGCGCCATTACGCTGAGCGACATGCTCGGCAACCACAACCTGGCGTTCGGGCTCGCCGTGAACGGCCGGATCGACGAGGCGCAGGCGATCGCCGCCTACACCAACCTGACCCACCGCCTGAACTGGACCGTGGGCTTGTCGCAGGATCCGTACTTCTACTTCAACGGCGCCGTGTTCGCGACCGATCCGACCACCGGCGAGCCGCTCTACATCCAGCAGATCCGCCGGCTCGTGTTCCGCTCGGCGTTCGTGGCCGCCCAGTATCCGTTCAGCCGGTTCTCGCGGGTGGAGCTTGGGATGCAGGCCACGAACGTGGACGACGCGGTCTACGAAATCATCCAGCCGTTGATCTCCCAGCCGTCGATCGAGAAGATCGGGCTGGGCTCGCACAACTACGTGCAGCCGCGTCTGGCCCTGGTGCACGACAACTCGCTCGCCGGTTACACCGGGCCGTTTGCCGGACGGCGCTCGCGGTTCGAGATCTCCCAGACGATCGGCGGCTGGCGCTTCTTCCAGGGACTCGCCGACTACCGCCGCTACGACAGGATTGCCGGCCCGATCGTGCTGGCCACGCGCGGGTTGTTCCTTGGCCGGTTCGGACGGGATGCGGGTCAGTTCCAGAATTTCATCGGCGTCACGGACTTCCTGAGGGGACACACGTCCGGCTCGTACGATCGGAACGAGTGCGCGGTCATTCAGGCTACGCCCGCCAACTCGCAGACCGGCTGCGTCGAGCTGGACCGCCTGATCGGCTCCCGCTTTGCCGTGGGCTCGGCCGAGCTTCGCTTCCCGATTCTCACGCGCCAGATCTTCCGCAAGCTGCCCGGCGCTGTTCCGCCGATCGAAGGGGCGTTCTTCTACGACGTCGGCATCGCGTGGAA
>CAZFKN010000056.1:0-19876 GCA_964519805.1 uncultured Gemmatimonadaceae bacterium | reverse complement strand
GCCGGGGCCGAGGCCGGGCATCCGATAGAACGACATCGCCACCCTGCGCTCCATCCGATCGGCCACCAGAGTCGCGCTCTTGGCCTGGCCCGCGCGCCGATACTCGATCCGGACAGTATCTCCCGGCTGGATGCCCCGCGCGAGACGCATCAGCGTGCGAGGCCCATCCACGGCAGTGCCGTTCAGCTTGGTGATGATGTCGCCCTGCGCCAGGCCGGCCGCAGCCGCCGGGCTCCCGGGCATCACGGACCGCACGCGGGCGCCGGCGCTGTCGGCGGCGCTGTCGGGCTGGCCGGAGAGTATGAGGCCCAAGCGACCGTGCCCATGGGGCTGGTCCTGGGCGGCGAGGGGTACGAGAGGCAGGGCGAGGCTCAAGAGTGCCGCGCCGAGCAGGTTCGCGCGCATGGGGGTCTCCTGTCGGGGTAAGGCCCGTTCAGGGATAGAGGATGCGGGGGGAAAGGCAGCCGTCGCAGACGGCCTTAGCGTCCGTCCTGATCTACGTACTTCTCCTTGAGCGCGCTGATAAGGGGCGGCCAGCTCGGCGGCGCCCCGGTGGCCCGCTCGACGAGTTGCCGCGCCGTGAAGCGCCGGCCGTGGCGATGCACGTGGTCTCGCAGCCAGCCCAGCAGCGTCGCGAAGTCGCCCCGGGCGAACTGGGCATCGAGATCTCCCAACTGCTCGCGCGCAGCCGCGAAGAGCTGCGCCGCGTACAGGTTCCCCAGCGTATAGGTGGGAAAGTACCCGACGAGCCCCTCGGCCCAATGCCCGTCCTGGAGGCACCCCTCGACGTCATTGGCGGGCGTGACGCCCAGGTAGCGCCGGTAGGCGGCGTTCCAGGCCTCGGGGAGATCCGCGGCCTTGAGGTCGTTGGAGAGCAGCGCCTGCTCCAGCTCGAACCGGATGAAGATGTGCAGGTTGTACGTTACTTCATCGGCCCGGACCCGGACGCAGGAGCGCTCGACCCGGTTGATGCCGGCGAGGAACAGGTCGAGCCTCGTCTCCTCCAGCGCCTCGTGGAACACGGCGCGTGCGCGGGGAAAGAAGTGCTGCCAGAAGCTCCTGCGGCGCCCGACGAGATTCTCCCAGAGCCTCGACTGTGACTCGTGCAACCCGAGCGAGGCGGCGTCACCCATGGGGGTGCCGTAGTGTTCGGCATCGAGCCCTTGCTCGTACAGCGCATGCCCCGCTTCGTGGAGCACCGTGAAGAACCCGCCGGCAAAATCCCGGGTCGAGAACCGCGCGGTGATCCGGCAGTCGCCCGGCCCCAGACCGGTGCAGAAGGGGTGGAGCGAGCTATCCATCCGCCCCCGCTCCAGGTCGAAACCGATCGCGGCCGCCACCGCCTCGCCGAAGATCCGCTGACGGTCGACCGGGAATTCCCTCCGCTGGACACCGGTCCGGGAGCGCGGCTTCCGCCCGCCGTTCATGGCGTCCACCAGCGGGAGCAGCTCCCGTTTGAGCTCCTCGAACAGCCGTGCGACCTCCGCCGTCGTCATGCCCGGCTCGTAGTCCTCGAGGAGGGCATCGTACGGAATCGCCGGGTAGCCGACGGCCTCGGCCTCCTCGCGGGCGAGCTTCAGAATGCGCTCGAGCCAGGGCCGGAACAGGTCGTACTCACCCGCTTCGCGCGCGGCGGCCCAGGCCTGCTGCGCCAGCACCGTCACCCGGGCCGATTCCGCCACCAGCTTGCGGGGAAGTTTCCGCTCGCGGTCGTAGTCCCGGCGGATCTCGCGCACGTTCACGGCCGCCGGCGACTCGGGGTCGGCCACGAGCCGGGAATGCTCCACGTCGCCCAGCAACTCGCCGATGCGGGGGTCGGTGCCGCGATCGTGCAGCAGCCCGGCGAGCAGCGCCAGTTGCTCGCTCCGGTGCTCGACGCCCCCGCGCGGGAGATAGGTCTCCTCATCCCACTCGAGGAGATCGACGCAGGAGGACAGCATCGCCTCCTCACGCGCGAGTCTGATCAGTTCGTCGTACGCCGCTTGCGGCCGCATTTGCGCATTGGTCAAATCGGCGAAAAGATACTCATCCCCAGGGAAGACGAGGAGCCCGTGTCGCAAGACGACCAGGACTCGGTCACGCTCTCCACGGCCGAGGTGGCCGGGCTCGCCGGCATGCGCCTCGCGGCCCGAGTGCGGCAAGCGCTCTACCACATACCGACCGCGCGGCTGGCCCTGGCGCACGAGCGGATGCGCCGTGCCTCGATCGAGCGCAGGGTGGCGTACTTCCGCGAGGGCGAGATGGACCCAATCCGGATCCTGCCCTGTCCCATCACAGTACTGCCGGAGGAGGCCGCGTACCTCCATTTCGTCTGCCGCACGCTCCAGGGCGCACTTGGCCGCCTGCCCGAGTTGTACCTCGCGGACGATGACGTCCGCGAAGCGCTCCGCCTCTACCCGGAGGAGGAAACCTGGCTCCGGGCCTGCTGGGGGCCGAGCCAACGGATGCGGAATCCGGTCTTCGGTCGGCTCGACGCGATGATCGACTATCCCAATCCGATGTGGAAGGAGACGCTCTGGTTCGTCGAGCCGAACCTGAACGGAGTCGGGGGGATCTACTTGATCCCCACGATCGAGGAGATCGTAGACGAGGAAATCGTCCCCCTGCTCCTCGAACAGGACCACGGGCTCAGGCTCAGCCGGCTCGCGGACGCGCGCGACCTGCTCCTGCGAGAGGTGACCGACCAGCTCGCCGCTACCGACCGTCGAGGCCGCTGCGTCTGCTTCGTCGAGCCCAAGTATGAGGGCGAAGGGATCGACGAGCAGCGGTCGCTGGTCGAGTTCTTCCGCGCGCGGGACGGCCTCGACACGGTGCATGCCGATCCGGCCGAGTTGAGGCTCGAGAGGGGCGAGGTCCGGTATGAGGACCACGTCGTGGACCTGGCGTACCGAGACTACAGTGTCCTCGACCTGGTCGAACTCGAGGCCGATGGCGTCGACGTCGAGCCGATGCGCCGACTGTTCCGGGAGAACCGGGTCATCTCGTCGATCGGCGCGGAGCTGGATCAGAAGAGCTGCTGGGAGATCTTTACGGCTCCGGCGATCGCCGACCGCTACTTCACGGACGAGGAGCGCGGGGTGTTTCGCCGGCACATCCTCTGGACCCGGCTCCTGGCGGACCGACAGACCGAATTGCCGGGGGGCGAAGCCGGCGACCTGCTCGAGTACGCGCGCCGAGAGCAGGAGACCCTCGTCCTCAAGCCGAACCGGGGCTACGGCGGCGACGGCGTCACCATCGGCCACACCCTGACCCGCGCCGACTGGGAGCGGGCGATCGACTCGGCATTGGCTGACGAGGAGCGTTGGGTGGTGCAGCGCCTGGCCGCCATCCCCGTCGTCGAGTTCCCGACCCTCGGCGCCGATGGCCAGCTCGTGCCCGAGCCGTTCTACACGGTGATGGGATTTGCGCCGGGCCCCGACGGGCTCGCGATCCTCGCCCGCGCCTCCCAGCGGCAGGTGGTCAACGTGGCCCAGCGCGGGGGGATGTGCGCGGTGATGCAGGGGGAAACACAAGACAGTGAGAGGTGAGAAGTAAGAGGTGAGAAGTGCGAAGGGGCTCCGAGATCCACCGGAGCCCCCCTCTCACCTCTCACGTCTTACCTCTTACCGCGTTACCGCGGCCATCAGGCCGCCAGGTCCTTCAGTCTGTCGCCGTGCTGCTCCTTGAGCTGCTTGAGCGCCCGATCGCGCAGCTGACGGATCCGTTCGCGGGTGACGCCCATCATCCGCCCGATTTCCTCGAGCGTCCGGGCGCGCCCGTCATCCAGCCCGAAGTACAGCCGGATCACTTTCGCGTCCCGCGCGGGCAGCGAGGCGAGTGCAGTCTCCAGATCGCTGGTCCGGCTCTTGGCCAGCGTCGCCGCGTCGGTGCCCTCGTCGGACGCCAACGCGACCCGCTCCATCCGGGAACGATCATCGTCCGCGCGCATCGGCTGGTCGAGGCGCAGCGCCTCGATGTGGAGCGCGCCCAGCGAACGAACGGACTCGGGCGTCAGACCCGTCGCCTCCACCAGCTCTTCCGTGGTCGGCGCCCGACCCAGGCGCTCGGCCAGATACGTCGTCGCGCGGGCGAGCCGGTTCAGGTCAGCCGTGCGGTTCAGGGGAACGCGCACGGGCCGGCCGTGGCGCGCCAGCGCCGCCTGAATCGCCTGACGGATCCACCAGACCGCATAGGAGATGAACTTGACGCCGCGGTCCGGGTCGAACTTCCGGGCGGCAGTCATCAACCCGACGTTCCCCTCACCGATCAGGTCCATGAGGGGCACGCCACGGTTCTGGTACTGCTTGGCAACCGAGACCACGAAGCGCACGTTGTGGCGCGCCAGGCGCTCCTGGGCGGCCACGTCCCCGCGAAACGCCTTCCGGGCGAGGGCCTTCTCCTCGTCCACGGTGAGCAGCGGGATCCGGCTGATCTCGTCGAGGTAGAGGTCGAGGCTCTCCCGGCCGTCGTCAAGCGCGCGCGGGAGCGCCGCGGGCTTGGGCGGGCGTCGGGTGGAGCGCTTGGGGTTCTTGACAGCAGGCACGCGAAACTCCTCTATGAATTCGGGTCCCGTCCGATGGGACCGACGTAAGGCCAACCCTAACAACAGCTTGCGAGCGCTGCCCCGCTTGAACCCCGGTCCGAGGTGCCGGACCCGTACAGATGCGCCGTCCTCGGCGATCGTCGCGGGGGCGGGAAAAGGTACTCAACGAACCCAATAATGGAACCCACCCCCTCGGAAAAGGGTCAACAAACGGTATCCGTTAGCGGTTCCCCACTCACTTCTTCGGCAGCGATACCGGCTCGGTCAGGTTGCCCCGGGGCTCTCTCACCCACCACGCGCCGCTCGAGGCCCGTTCTTCCTCCGAGCTGAAGAAGTACCTGAAGTACTTGAGGCGCAGATACTTGGGCGGTGCATCCGGAAACGGGTTCCCCGCCATCAGCGCCAACACTTCCGGGCTCCCGTCTAGGAGATGCTCGAGGAGCGATTCCAGTAACACCCGGTACCCCGGAGGGTCGAGCGCGGCAAACCACATCTGCCAGTCGAGCCGGGGGTGGAGGGGCTCCACAAACCCCGGACGGCGGGTCGGATCCCCCGGTTTCCACCGAAACTCATACGGCTTCCAAGCGATCCCGTCACGGCTCCCCTCTACCACGATCTCGGGTCGCTCGGTCGTCATGACCCGGAAAAGCCCATAGCCGTTGACCGAGCGGAAGGGGGCGAAGGCATCGAGCAGCCCCTCACCCCAACCCGGCACGATGTAGCGGCCGCCTCCGGCCGGCAAAGTGTAGGCGGCCTCGCGCAGCGAGCTGAGGGCCGAGAGCACCAAGAGGACGGCAGACACGGCTCCGACCAACACACGCCGAAGCTGCGATTCGGGACGCGCGGGCTCCCGCAGGACCGGGAAGCGGCGGCGAAAGAACTGATCGTCGAGAAGCGGGATGCACAGCACGATCGCAAGCAGGTTGAAGAACCCATAGTTCCCGGTCGCCGCAATGCTCAACTGGAACGCCATCATCGCCAGCGCGCCCACGATGCGCACGACACGGAGCCGCGCCGGGGCGAAAATCGAGAACGGGAGAACCAGCTCGGCCCCGAACATCCCGAGCGTCATGAGGCGGTGCACCCCGGACGACAGGTGATGAGCGTACCATGCCGTCCATGGCGGAAGCGGTTGGGTCTCGAAGTGGAAATCAAGGGCGGAGAGGGAGCGCCAAGTCGGGTCGCCGCTCAGGAGCTTCGTGAGCCCGGAAAGCAGCGTGAGCTTGAAGAGGAGCAGCCACAACAGCCAGCGCACCACCGGCGACGGCTCCCGCTCGCTCAGCCGAAGAGTCGGAAGCCAACCGGCCGGCGCCCAAAGCCAGGCGAGCAGCCCGGTCTCGAGCAGCAAAGCGTCCCATTGAAACGAGAGAAAGTCCTGCCCCGCCACCGAGAGCGAGAGATACGCGAGCCAGAGCAGCGGCAGCACCAGGATCGGGCACAGGTCGAGCACCAGCAGCCCCGAGAGCCCCACCCCGCCGAGCGCGAGTATACGCAGGGCGGTGTCGCTGCTGTCGAGCCAGAGCACCGTGGGAAGCGCCCGCCAGACGCCGGGGCCGTAGGTGGTGCGAGCCTGACCGAGAAACTCCCCGACGGGGAACAGGCCGTGCTCGCCCACGAGTCCGACGATCTGGGACGCGAGCGACGCGAAGGCAACGAGGTAAACGATGCCGAGCAGGCGGAGAAAGAGCCAGCGGGAAGACAGGTAGGTTTGCGGAGCCCCCTGTTCACCGTTCACGGTTCACCGCTCACTGCAATACCGCCTCCAGCACCATCGCCTCCGGGCCGGTCGGCACCACACGAGCGAGGCGCAGACCGGCGCGGGAGAGCAGATCGGCATACTCGGGCTCGGTTCGCTCCCGGCCCCCGGTTACCGCCAGCATCACGACATCCACCATCTTGCCCTGGCCCAGCACGTTCCTCGGCGGAAGACCCCGCTCAATCAGCAGCAGTCTCGCCTCGCGGCCCATCGCGCGGGCACAGTTGGCGAGGATGGACGCCGCGCGCTCGTCGTCCCAATCATGGATCACATCCTTGAGGGCGTAGGCGTCACCCCCCTCGGGGACGGACGTAAAGAAGTCGCCCCGCTTGAGCTCGCAGCGCGCGAGCATGCCCTCGTCCTCCAGCGCCTTGCGCGCCGCCGGCAGCACATCGGGACGCTCATAGAGCACGCCGCGCATGCCCGGATTGGCCCGCAACACAGCGGCGAGTAAGGTCCCCTTTCCTCCGCCAACGTCGACCAGCGTCCGCACGCCGCTGAAGTCGTAGGCGGCGACGACTGCGGCGGCCTGAACGCGGGTGAGGTTGCTCATCGCCTCATCGAAGATTTCTGCAGCCTGCGGGTGCTGATGCAGGTATTCGAAGGCGCCCATGCCGTGCAAGTGGTCGAAGGCGGTCTGTCCGGTCCGCACGCAGTGGAGGAGCGACCCGCACGCCGGCCAGAACGTATCGCCCCACATGAGCGCGAACGCATGCAGCGAGTCCGGGGCGTCGCGCCGAAGCGGCCCCGCCAGGGGGGTGAGCGCGAACCGACCGTCCGGATCCTCGGTAAACACGCCCAGGGCGGCCAGCGCGCGGAGCACTCGATAGAGCGACTGCGGATGCGCATCGACCGAGGCCGCGAGCTGGGCGGCGGTCTTCGGCCCGTCGGCGAGACGGTCGGCGATCCCGAGCTTCGCCGCCACGTAGGTGAGCTGGCTCACCAGGCACCCGGTGACCATCTGCCGCATCGTGTCGAAGGGGGTAGGCTGAGCCATGAGCGTCCGACCAGCTGGAGTCGCCCACAACATGCCGTCAGGATGGACCTCCGTCCAGCGCTTGCTGGCGCCTGCCGCCGGGCGCCCGTACTGTCATGCGATCCCGTGTGTGGAGCCGTTCGTGATGCTTCCATTCCTCGACGAATCTCAGGTCGGCGCGCTGCTCCGGTTGGAAGACCTGATTCCAGCGATCCGCAGCGCGCTTGCGGCGCTATCGGCCGGCAAAGTCGTTCAGCCGGTCCGAAGCGTCATTGCCGTGGCCGAGCACGCCGGATTTTTCGGAGTCATGCCGGCGCGTGCGGGCGGCGCGCTCGGTGCCAAGCTGGTCACCTTCTATCCCGCCAACACCGGCATGCCCACGCACCATGCGGTCATCGCGCTCTTCCGACCGGAGACCGGGGAGCCGGTCGCGCTCATGGACGGGCGGCTGATCACGGAGCTCAGAACCGCGGCTGCCTCCGCCGTCGCGACGGACCTGCTCGCGCGGCCGGATGCGTCCGTTCTCGCGATCCTGGGCGCGGGGGTGCAGGCGGGGAGTCATCTGACCGCCCTTCGGCTCGTGCGAAAGTTCCGCGAGGTGCGGATCTGGAGCCCGCGGAGCGCCGGCGCGTTCGCGGCCGCGCACGGCATTACCGCGACCGCATCGGCAGAAGCGGCGGTCCGCGGCGCGGACGTGATCGTGACCGCGACCAGTGCCAGGAGCCCGGTCCTCCTGGGCGATTGGGTGGCGCCCGGCGCGCACGTGAACGCGGTCGGCGCAACCCGGCCCGATTGGCGCGAGCTGGATGACACGCTCGTGCGGCGGGCAAGGGTCTGGGTGGATTCGCGAGAGGCGGCGCTGGTCGAATCAGGAGACGTGATCGCCGCAGGGACACGGCTGGTGGGCGAGATCGGCGGGGTGGCCGGGGGGACGCTCGGCGGACGCGCCTCCGCTGGCGAAGTCACCATCTTCAAGTCGGTCGGCGTGGCAGTGGAAGACGTCGTATCGGCCGACCTCGTGTGGCGCCGGCTAGGCGCGCCGGGCCGTTAGCGCCTCCAACCGCCTTGCTGCCCGGTCGAGGCCCTGCCGCCGCCGAGCGATGCCCTGCCACGCATCGCCGTCCCGCTCGATCCGCGCCAGCACGTTCCTAATGGAATAGGTCTGGGCGCCGAGCGCGCCATCGCTCAACTCCTCCCAGCGCAGCGGCGTCGCAACCGGCGCACCGGGCCGCGCCCGGACGGCGTACGGCGCCACACCGGTCTGCGCGTAGGCGTTGCGGGTGGTGTCAAGGAAGAGTCGCTGGCCCCGCTTGGCGATCCGGGCCTCCACCGTGAGCGTGTCGGGGTGTTGCTCGGCCAGGTGCGTGGCGGCGGCCCGAGCGAACCCTCGAACGGTGTCGAAGGTGGCGGACCGGTCCAGCGGGACCAGCACATGCAGGCCGCGCGATCCGGTCGTCATCACGAAGCTCACGAGCCCCAGCCGGGTCAGAAGATCGCGCACGAGCGGGGCGGCGCCGCGCGCCTGCTCGAAGCCGTTGGGGGGGTCGAGGTCGAAGATCAGCCGGTCGGGGTGGTGCGGCTTGTCGACGCGGCTGAGCCAGACATGCGGCGTGATGGAACCCTGGCTCGCGAGATAGGCCAGCGTCGCTGCGTCATCACACAGCACGTACGTCGTCGTCCCTCCCTCCTTCTCGACGGTGGCCCGCGGCACCCACGCCGGAAACCAGTCGGAGATCTCCTTCTGAAAGAACCCCTCGGCCGCGATGCCGTCGGGAAACCGTTGCAGCGTGACCGGCCGGCCCCGCGTATGGGGAAGCATCGTGCGAGCGACGGCGACGTAATACGCGACCAGCTCGCGCTTGGTGATGGAGGGCCGACCCGGGAAATACACCTTGTCCGGGTGGGTCAGCTCGATCGTTCGGCGGCCGGCGCGGATGTTCGCCGTTGTCTCAGCGCTCATGCATGGATACGCCTGGGGGTAGGCGTTGGTGTGGCCTTTCGCATGGCTGCGCGCGACAGGTCGTCGCGGATGTCGCTCCGCCCGTGCCTTCGTCGGTGCTCTATGTCTCTGTGTCGCTTCGAGATGCGTGCGAAACGGCCGGTGTGGCCCCGGCGGCATGACGGTTGCCACCCCATCGCCGACACCTTCGCCGGAAGACGACCCATGGAGGCACAGCTCGTGATTCGCCGAGCCGACGATCCCACCACCCCGCTCGCTCGCGCCGGCGACCTGTCACGCGCAACGGAGCGTGCCGCTGAAGAGGCGATCAGGGAGGCGGGCGTGATCCTCGAGATCTTCGAGCCCGAAACTGGTCGGGTCTGTCTGCGGGTCAGGGCCGAGCCGGGCGGCCGGCGGGTGCTGGTCCAGCGCACGCCGCCGGCGTCCGGCGACGCGTGGCCCGATCCGCCCGTGTGGCTTCCGCTCAGCGCCTGAGTCCCGGTCCTCAGGCCTCCGCACCAGTCCCCGTCGATCAGCTCGTTACCTCTTCGCCGACCAGCACCCCGCCCGCCTCTACCAGATCCTGCCGCCCGGCAACGTATGTTGCAACAGGCTGACGAGGAATGACCGGGATCACGGGAGGACCGATGCCACCGACCCCAGCGCCCCTGCGAGCGCACGTTCTCGAGCTGCTCCGCGGCGGGCACGCTCACCTCACCTTCGATGACGCCGTGCGCGAACTGCCCGCCGACCTCAGGGGGAAGGCGCCACGCGGATCGCCGTATACCGCGTGGCAGCTCGCCGAGCATATACGCATCGCGCAGGACGACATCCTGCGGTTCAGTCGCAATCACGACGGATCCTACGAAGCGTTGGAATGGCCGGACGCGTACTGGCCCAAAGCCAAGCGCCCCCGCGATGACGCGGAGTGGGAGGCTTCGCTCGCCGCGTTTCGGGCCGACCAGCAGGCGATGGAGGCGCTGGTGTCCGACCCGGCGCGGGACCTGCTCGCGCCGTTTCCTTGGGGTGACGGTCAAACGCTGTTGCGGGAGGCGATGCTCGTCGCCGACCATACGGCGTATCATGTCGGCCAGCTGGTGCTCCTGCGGCGGATGCTCGGTGCGTGGCGAGCGTGATCCCCGGGCTGGGCCCGAAGGTGGTCAGCGGGTCCAGCGCTCTCCCACGCCGCGCGCCTGCGCTTGGTCCAGCACCAGCGACGCCGCCGCGACATCCTGCACGCCGAGGCCGGTGAGATCGCACACGATACGCTCGTTTGCTGAGGTGCGACCCGACGCCAGTCCGCCGGTAATGCGCCCCAGCTCCGTCACCTGCGATTCCCTTATCACTCCCGCGTCCAGGGCGTGGTGGATCTCGCCGATCCGCCGGCATTGGGCCACACTGTCCGCCACGATGCGGTCGGCTGTCGCCAGCACCGCGACGTCCAGCTCCTGCTTGTGGGCGCCGTCCGCCCCGACCGCAACGACCAACGCTCCCGGCCCGATCCAATCCGCGTGCACGAGCGGTGCGCGGCTCGCGGTCGCCGTGTAGATCACGTCCGCCCCGGTGACCGCGGCCTCCGGCGTGTCGACCACGCGCGGCTGGACCCCGGGAGGCAGGCCGCTCGCGAGATCCCGGATCACGGCCTCCGCCGCATCCCGTCGGCGTCCCCAGACCCGTAGCGCCTCGAAGGCCCGCACCTCAGCCAGCATCCGGACCTGGAGCCGCGCCTGCGCTCCGGTGCCGATCACCGCGACAGCACGCGGGTCCGCTCGCGCGAGGTGCCGCACGGCCACAGCGCCCGCGGCGGCGGTCCTGAGATCCGTGAGATAGCCGTTGTCGAGGAGAACGGCGGCCGGTGCGCCGGTCGCCGCGTCGAAGACGAGCACCATTCCGTCGTTGGCGGACATACCGAGCGCGGGATTGCCGGGAAATCCCGACGCGATCTTGACGGCCCAATAGCCCCCGCCATGCAGGTAGCCGGCCTTCACGTGGACCTCACCTCGTGCTTCCGGAACGTCGAGATGAATCACGTCCGGCAACTCAGCCCGCCCCGCGGCGTAGCTGGTGAAGGCGCGCTCGATCGCGCCGATCAAGGCTGCGGGCTCGATGAGCGAGCGGATCTCGGCTTCTCGCAGCACCAGGGTCTGTCTCGACATGCGCCAATCATACCGCGACCGGGTTCCGTCGCCACCCTTTACACCCCCGCCTGCGAGCGGTATGTGTTGGCCACTCGTGCTCCCTTTCGAGGCCGCCATGCGCATCGATCGCTTCCAGATGGAACGGACCCAGTGTCTGTATGAAAACGAGGTCGAGTACAACCTCTCGGAGAGTGGGGTACAGCCGCTCACGCCGCGTGAGCTGCTCGAGGGCCATGAGCTGGACACCGGCGGCTTTCTCGACCTGGCGCTCAAGTATCCCGAATCGAACGGGTCTGAACAGCTGCGCGAGCGGATCGCCCTGTTCTACCCCGGCGCGAAGCTCGCTAACGTGCTCGTGACCAACGGCGGGTCGGAGGCGAACTACACCACTCTCTGGAACCTGCTGGACAAGGGGGGGCGGGCGGCGGTGATGATCCCGAATTACCTGCAGTCGTGGGGGCTCGCGCGGGCCTACGCGGAACGCGCGGATGCCTATCGGTTGGTGGAGCGCCGCGAAGGCGGCCGCCGCCGCTGGGCGCTCGACGTCGAAAGCCTGGACGCCGTGGTGAGCCGGCGCACGCGGGTTATCGTCGTGACCAACCCGAACAACCCCACCGGCGGCGTGCTAACCGAGGCCGAGATGGAGGCGATCATTCGGGCCGCGCGCCGGGTGGGCGCCTGGATCGTGTCGGACGAGGTCTATCGTGGCGCGGAGACGATGAGCGACGGGACGTCGCCGAGCTTCTGGGGGCGCTACGGCAAGGTGATCGTGACGGCCGGCCTGTCGAAGGCGTTCGGCATGCCTGGGCTTCGGACCGGCTGGATCGTCGGCCCGGCGCCGAAGGTCCGGGAGCTGTGGTCCTATCAGGACTACACCACGCTCACGCCGACAATGCTGTCCGACCGGCTGGCCCGACTTGCGATGGAACCCGACCGTCGCGAGCGGATTCTCGCCCGCACCCGTGCGATCATTCGCCGCAACCTCCCGCAAGTCGAGGCATGGATCCGCGGGCACGGCGATCTGTTCGACTACATCCCGCCGCTGGCCGGCGCGATCGCGCTTGTCCGCTACCGCCTGCCGATCGGATCGGTGGCGTTGTTCGATCGCCTCAGGCGAGAGAAGTCCGTCCTCATTACCCCGGGCGCGCACTTCGGGATCGGCAAGTACATCCGGATCGGCTTTGGGTACGACCTGGGCCGCACCCTCGCGGGGCTAGGGCGGGTGGACGAGCTGCTCGCCGAGCTGGCGTCGGGCGCGAAGCGGCGGAAGCGGACGGCCACGGCCGCGTGACCGGTACGTTGACGTTCTCCGCGGCCGACGCGGCCCGCGAGGTGGCGCTGGCGGAGCCACGCATCCGCCGTTACGTCCGGGAAACGCCGCTCGAGCCGGCTCCCCTGCTGAGCCGGGAGACCGGTCCCGACGTCCATCTCAAGCTGGAGTGCGTGCAGGTCACGGGCTCGTTCAAGGCTCGGGGCGCGTTCAACAAGCTGCTGTCGCTGGACGAGGCGGAACGGGGGCGGGGCGTTGTCGCCGCGTCGACCGGAAACCACGGCCTCGCTACCGCCCATGCGCTCGCGCTGCTCGGTATACGCGGCGAGATCCTTCTTCCCAGCAGCGTCTCACCCGCCAAGCTCGAGGGGCTCAAGGCCCGAGGTGCTCGCGTCCGGCTGGTGGACGACGACCCGGGCGTCGTAGAGACCGTGGCACGGCGAGACGCCGAGCGCACCGGCCGGGTCTACGTGTCCCCGTACAACGACCCACGGGTGATCGGCGGCCAGGGGACCGTGGCGGTCGAGCTGTTGCGCGAGCTGGACGCCCTGGATGTAGTCTTCGTCCCCGTGGGCGGCGGCGGCCTGATCGGCGGGATCGCAGCGCACCTGAAGGCGCAGGCGCCGAAGGTGCACGTGGTCGGCTGCCAGCCGGCGGCGTGTCCGATCATGGCGGAGAGCGTAAAGGCAGGGCGGATCGTCGAGCTGCCGAGCGGGCCTTCGCTGTCCGACGCGACGGTCGGGCTGGTCGAGGCGGGGGCGATCACCTTGCCCGTCTGCCAAGCGTGCGTGGACGAGTGGATGGTGCTGGACGAGGCCGCGATCCGCACCGCGCTGCGGTTGGTACTCGAGCGTCAATCGCTGCTCATCGAAGGCGCAGCGGCGCTGCCGGTGGCCGGCCTCCTGGCCGCGGGGCGTCGCTGGCAGGGAGCGCGGGTGGCGCTGGTGGTGAGCGGCTCGCACATCGCGCTTCCCGCGCTCGCGGGCGTGCTGCGGGACGGCTGAGGGGTCAGACCTCTAGCCGATCGCCGGGGCGTGCTACCAGCTCGTAGAGCACCGGCATCAGGAACACGCTGATGAGCAGCCGCGAGAACATGCCGCCAACGATGACCATCGCGAAGGGTCGTTGCGAGTCGGAGCCGACGCCCGTGGAGAGCGCGGCCGGCAGCAGTCCCAGCGCCGCGACCAGGGCCGTCATCATGATGGGCCGGAGACGAAGCAGCGCGGCTTCCCGTGTGGCCTGCTTCAGCTCCATCCCGTCTCGCCGCAACTCGTTGACGTAGGAGATGTAGACGACCGCCGTCTGCACCGACACGCCGAAGAGCGCCAGGAATCCGATGCCCGACGACACGGAGAACGGCGTCCCCGTCAGGGCCAGGGCGAGGATCCCACCGACCGGCGCCGACAGCAGCACGCCGATGACCGTGATGATCGGGAACTTGAAGTTGCTGTAGAGCGTGAACAGAATGAGGAAGATGAGGAAGAGCGTGAGCGGCAGTACCACCTGGAGCTGCCTCCGCGACGCCGTGTACTCCCGGTATTCCCCGCCCCACGCCACGCGATACCCCGACGGCAGCGAGATCTTCGCCGCCACCTGGCGGCGGGCGTCGTCGACGGCGCCCGCCAGATCTCGACCTTCCACCGAGTACTGGATCCCGATGAAGCGCGAGCTGTTCTCGCGATAGATGAACGACGCCCCGCTCGCGACCTGGATGTCGGCCAGCTCCCCGAGGGGGACCTGGTGGCTCGCGGGGGTCGGTACCAGGATGCTTCGGATCGCCTCGGGTGACTCGCGGAACCGCGGCTCCAGCCGGACCACCAGATCGAACAGGCGCTCGCCCTGCACCACCTGGGTCGCGGCGGCGCCGCCCACCGCGGCTTCGATCAGGTGGTTCACATCGTCAACGTTGACCCCGTAGCGCGCGATCTTCGCCCGGTCGATGGCCACGGTCAGGCTCGGCTGGCCCAGCTCCTGGACCAGGGTCACGTGGCTGATGCCGCGGACCTCCTCAAGGACGTGCTTGATCTCCTTGCCCTTCTTTTCCAGCGTCTCGAGATCGGAGCCGAACACTTTCACGTCGAGCGCGCTTTTGAGGCCGGTCTCCGCCTCGTCCACCGCATCTTCGGCCGGCTGAGTGAAGTTGAAGATGATGCCAGGAAATGCCTCCAGGCGCGCGTCGATGGCGTCGATGAGATCCTGCTTCCGGTGGAACTGGCCGCGCCACTCTCCGTAGGGCTTGAGTCCCACGTAGAACTCGGCGTTGAAGAAACCGATCGGGTCGGTGCCCTCGTCGTCGCGGCCGTGCTCGTCGGCGACGATCGTGACTTCGGGGAACGATCGGAGCACGGACCGAATCTGGGGCACGAGCTTGGCCGACTCGTCGAACGAGATGGTGTAGGGCATGGTGGCGCGGACCCAGATCGCGCCTTCGTCCAGGTGCGGCATGAACTCGGCGCCCACGCGCCCGGCGATGAGCAGCGAGACGACGAACGCCGCGGTCGAAGCGCCGACCGTGGTTCGGGGATGCGCGAGACACCAGTCCAGGCTCCGGCGATATGCGTCGCGGGCGGCCTCGAAGATCGGGTTGCGGCGTTCCCGCACACCCCGCCGCAGCACCCAGGCGCACAGCACCGGCACCAGCGCGAGCGTGAGCAACAGCGATCCCGCCAGGGCGAAGATCATGGTGTCCGCCATGGGTGAGAACAGCTTGCCCGACGGCCCGGAAAGCACGTAGATCGGCAGGAACCCCGCGACGATCACCGCCACGGCATAGAAAATCGGACGGTCCACCTCGGCGGCCGCCGCCGCGACGACATCGGCGACGTTGTACGACGTCCCGTTTCGAAGCGCCAGCTGCCGGTGGATGTTCTCCACCATCACGACCGCGCCGTCCACCAGAATGCCGAAGTCGATCGCCCCGATGGAGAGGAGGTTCGCCGGGATGCCCTTGAGGTCGAGGCCGATGAACGCGAAGAGCAACGACAGCGGAATGGTGGCCGCGACGATCAGTCCGGACCGGACGTCGTACAGGAAGAAGATGAGCACCACGACGACGAGCACGATGCCGCGGAGGAGGTTGTCCTCGACGGTCCGGGTCGTCAGCGCGACCAGCTCGCTCCGGTCGTAGAACGGCCGGATCTTCACGTCCTTCGAGAGGATGCTGTCGTTCAGCTCCCGCGTCTTCGCCTCGACGCCCCGAAGCACAGTCTGGGCCTGCTCCCCCTTGCGGAGCAGGATGATGCCCTCGACCGCGTCGTTCCGGTCGCCGAACCCGAATTGACCGAGTCGCGGGGCGTGCCCGATCACGACACGACCCACGTCCTTCACCAGCACCGGCGTCCCGCCCTTGTTCGTGAGCACGATGTTGCCGATGTCTTCGGTCGTCACGATGCGGCCCAGCCCGCGCACGTAGTAGAACTGGCCGCCTTCCGAGTAGAACCCGCCCCCCGCGTTGCCGTTGTTGGCGGCGAGCGCCGTCGCCACGTCGGCGACGGCGAGACCGGCTCCGGCGAGCCGCGTGGGGTCGAGCAGCACCTGGTACTGCATGGTCTCGCCACCCAGCCGCGCCACGTCGGCCACGCCGGGCACCGCTCGATACTGGCGGGCGACGACCCAGTCGTCGATGATCTTGAGGTCCATGGCGCTCCGCTCCGGGCTCTCGATCACGTAGCGGTAGACCAGCCCCGATGGGGAGAACAGCGGCGAGATGGACGGACTCACGCCGTCGGGTAGACTGGCGTCGGGGAGGCGCTCGAATGCCTGTTGGCGGGCGAAGTAGTTGTCGGTGCCGTCCTCGAACGTCATCCGGACGTCGGACAATCCGTAGAGCGAGATCGAGCGGATGAAGCGAAGCCGCGGCAGCCCGTTCATCTCGACCTCGAGCGGCACGGTGATGAGCCGTTCCACCTCTTCGGCCGCGTGTCCGGGCCACTGCGTGCTGATCTCGACCATCGGCGGCGAAAGATCCGGGTAGGCATCGACCGGGAGGCGCGAGAACGACCACACGCCAACCCCCGCGATCAGCGCGGTGAGCAAGCCGACCAGGAACCGCTGACGGAGCGAGGCAGCGACGAGACGGTGGATCGCCGAGCCGGCAGCAGCCGCCCCCGCAGGGGAGGACGCCGGCTCGCTCACTGGTTCTCCGCGAACTGAAGGAAGAGGCCGCCCTGAACGATGAGCGTGTCACCGAGCATGAGACCGCCGGTGATTTCCAGGCTCGAACCGACATGCCCACCGAGCTGCACCGGTTTCCGAACGAAGCCGCCTGACGACGTCACGAACACGAAGGGGAGGTTCTGCGCATCCCGGAGCACCGCCGACGCCGGCACCAGGAGGCCGGTCCGCGCCCGTTCCGCGCGGATGGCGACGCGGACGAACATGTCGCGCTTGAGCGCCTCACCCGGGTTGGCCGTGAGCACGCGGACATCGGTGGCCCGGGTGTCGGGATTCACCAACGCTCCCACATACGTCACACGCCCCCGGTACACCCGCGTGGTATCGTCGGTCAGGCGCACATCGGCCGAATCACCGACGGCGACGTCGGGCAGCTCCGCCTCGAACACGTGCGCCATCACCCAGACGCTCGAGAGGCCCGCGATCGTGAAGGACGGGGTCGCGCCCGCCTGAAGCAGCTGTCCCGGCGTCACCAGCTTCTCGACGACCGTCCCGGCGATCGGCGCGCGGACGACGCCCTGCGGCCCGACCGCCAGTGCGTGGTGCTGCTTGATGGCCTCGATGCCGGCCGAGTCCACGCCGAGCGCGCGCAGCTGCGCCAGCGCCGCCTCACGATCGGCGGCCGCCGTGGCGGCGTCCGTCTCCGCCTGCTCCATCTCCCGACGGGCCAGCGCGTCGTTCTTGAACAGCTGCACGTCGAGGTCCGCGATGCGCTGGAGGTTGGCCGCGGTCGCCTCGGCCTTCCGGTAGGTCGCGACGTCGGCGGCGTAGTCGGGCGAGGAAACGAGCGCCAATGCCTGGCCCGGTGTCACGCGGGCGCCCGGCTCGACCAGGATCCGCGTGACGGGACCGGAAATGGCCGAGATGACCTGAGTGCTGATGTCGCCGTTGAAGGCCACCGTGCCGGTGACCTCCGTCGTCGGCCGGAACGTGCTCGCCGCGACCGTCGCCAGCTCGAGCCTTGCCCGTTGCGCCGGCGTCAACGTTCCCGGCGTATCGCCCTGCGCAGGATGACCCCGGCCCCCGGCGCTGCAGCCGGCGACCGCGCTGACGGCGCTTGCGAGCAACGCGGCGCGTGCCCACGTGCTAGCGATCATGCGTTTCTCCCGGGGAAGCGGTATCGAGCGGCGCGCCGACGGCGCGTTCCAAATCCGCCCGTGCGTCGTTGGCGGCGCCGAGCGCGTCGGCGTACTGACGCTCGGCATCGAGCAGGGTGCGGCGGGCATCCAGGACGTCGAGCGCTGACGAGCCGCCCAGGCCGTAACTCACCCGCGCGACCTCATACGCGCGCCGCGCCTCCGGCAGCAGCTGGTCGCGCAGATATTGCGCCTGCAGCAGCGCCGAGGCCGCGGTGGCGTAGGAGACGCGGACGTCCTGATCCACCTGCGCCGAGAGGTCCGTGTAGGCCGCCTCCAGCTCGCGCTCGCGGTGGCGCGACGCGGCGACCTCGCCGCGCTGGTGGTTCCAGAAGAAAAGTGGTACCGAAAACCCGATGCTGCCGCTGTAGGAGTTCGGTGTGTCGGGAAAGATGTTCTTCGCGAGACCGAGGGACAGGTCCGGCATCCAGTATTGCGAGGCCAGCGTGCTCGCGGCCCGGGCGCCGGCCTGCTGGCTCCGCAGTCCCGCCAGCTCGGGCCTCAACCCCTGCGCTTTGGCAAGCAATGAGTCGAGCGACGGGATCTCGAGCGGCACATTCAGGGAGTCCGCGGCCCCGACTCCAGCGCCGAGGGGCCGACCCAGGAGCCGGTTCAAGCCGGCGCGCGCGTTGGAGACGTCCCGCTGGTTCGCGATCAACGCGTTCTCCGCGGCGGCGAGATCCACCTTGGCCTTCAGCACGTCGAGCTTGGCGGCCGTTCCTCCCTCGAAGCGCGCTTCGGTTTTCTGAAGGAAGTCCGCGGCGAGGCGCCGGCTCTCCGCGAGATCCGAGGCGTGCATGAGCGCGACGAGAAGGGCGTCGTACGCCTGGACCGTCTGGGAAGCGGTCTGCTGCCGGAGCTGCACGTAGGCGAACTCGGCAGCCTTGAGGTCGGCGCCGCTCACTGCGCCCTGGAGATGGAACTTTTGCGGGAAGGGGACCGTGAGGCCGACGCCCAGCACGGTCCCCGCGCTCGATGCCGGCCCCGCGATCGTTGTTGCCGCCGAGACCGATGGATCCGGGAAGGCCGTGGCCTCGACGACCCGCGCCCGCGCCTGCTCGATCTGCTCGCGGGCCACCGCGAGCGACGGGTTCCTCGCCAGCGCCGTGTCCACCGCCGCGCGTCGCGTCAGAGCGAGCGTATCCGCCCGCTCTTGCGCAACGGCGCGCGGAGCGGTGGCGATGAACGCCGCGGACACGCCAGCGAGGCTCACGGGGAGCACCCGCCATGGAATTCTCAAAGCGACCTCCCGGATGATCGGCCCATCCCCGGCCCGCCTCCTCGGCGGGTCGGGGACCGTCGGACGTCAATCCCATTCAGCCCAAGCCGGAGCCTAGGCGTCCAGGGCGGGTGGTGCTCGGGGCTGGGGGAGGGGGTGCCGACCCAGGCCGGGGAGACCGGCAGGCGGCGGGAGAAAACCATCGAGGACGAGGACTGCCGTCGGCCGGTCCAGGACGCCGATCGGCGAGGGCAGACGCGGAGCCGGTGCGGTGGCGCCGAGGACGCAGCGATCTGCGTGACCGCAGGAGGTTCCCGCGGGCTCGACGTGGGGCTGGGTGAGCCCACGATCGGCGCCGGGTCGGTGATAAGCCAAGGCATCCGCGCCCGGGAGACCGAGGGTCCCGGTGACGAAGACGAGGGCTAAGACGATAGCGGCTGCGCGACGGGGCATGCGCCCAGGCATAGCAAGAAGGATACCCCGGCCGCCCAAAAAGCCAACGGCGGCCGGCCCGCCCTTGAGCGAACCGGCCGCCGGATTCCTGCGTGCGGCCAGACCGGAAGCTTCCGGATTACTGACCGAGCTTCACGACGTTCTGGGCCGCCGGACCCTTGGCGCCCTGCACCACGTCGAACTCCACGCGCTCGCCCTCGGCGAGGCTCTTGAAGCCCTGGGCCTGAATCGCGGAATGGTGGACGAAGCAGTCCTTCTGACCATCCTCGGGCGTAATGAAGCCGAAGCCCTTGG
>CAZFKN010000055.1:0-20420 GCA_964519805.1 uncultured Gemmatimonadaceae bacterium | reverse complement strand
GCGCGCCCGGCACGACGCCGCCGGCACCGGCGACGAGCACCGCCAGCGACGCGCGACGGCCGCCGGTCCGCGCCTCGACCTTGGCGAGACCGGGCTTCACGCCAAGCACGCTGCCATCTTTCTGGACTTTGGCGACGCTCGAGTCGGAGGTCCAGAAGGTGAACCGCGCATTCGGAATCAGATTGCCCTGCTTGTCGAACGCAGCGGCGAAGATCGTCTGCTTCTGACCGACCCCGAGCGTCATCGTCTCGGGCGTCACTTGCACATCGCTGACGGTCTGTGCCTGGAGTGGTGCCGCGACGGCGCAGGCCACGAGGGCCAGGACACACGCGGGCGAGTCGAGTTGGGCTCTCACGTTGGAAGCGACACTCGGTCGGGAGACGGTGTGGGCAAGATAGCGCGCGCGTAACAGTTTGTCAAAACATGACTTACGGACGCCGCGCCCGCTTTGGAGCGAGTCCGCTTCCCAGCCCAAGGACCAGCCTTGCACAAGGATTCGTTCCGCGCATCTTATATCAGCCCTGCACCAGCGCCGAGCGACTCTCGCCGGCGTGTTCTGAGGCCTCGACACAGCGGCGGGTCACGCGCCGCATCGCGATGGAGGTAGCACCTATGGCCGCGCTGCACTCCCTGGAGATGGGTTGGTCCGGCTCGGGCTGGATGGATCCGTTGCCGATGTCGAGCGAGCCCACGCCGACGCCGCCCCCGGCTCCCGCGCCGACTCCCGCAGCCGCGCCCGCCGCACGCCCGGCGGCTTCTGCGAAGCCGGCTGCGCGCCCCGCTGCAAAGAAGAAAGCCAAGCCCCGGCCCAAGAAGAAGGCGGCGAAGAAACCGGCCCGGAAGAAGGCAGCCAAGAAGCGCGCAGCGAAAAAGCCGGCGCGCAAAGCCGCGAAGCGGCGGCCCGCAAAGAAAGCGGCCAAGCGCCGGGCGGCCAAGCGGCCCGCCCGCAAGAAGGCCGGGAAGAAGGGCCGCCGGCGTCGCTGAGAGCCGGTGGTTGCACCCCAGCGCCCCGCGTCATGCGGGGCGCTTCGTCTGTCCGCTCACGCGACTCGGCCGCTCCGCCTGCGCCAGAGCCACTGCGCAGTTGATCAGCGCAATGTGCGTGAAGCCCTGGGGGAAGTTGCCGAGAAACTCGCCGGTGCGGGGATCGATCTCTTCCGAGAAGAGGCCGACGTGATTCGCATGCCGCAGCATGCGCCGCACGATCAGGTCGGCCCGTTCGCGCTCCCCGGTCAGCGCGAGCGCGTGCGCCAGCCAGAACGTGCAGATCGAGAACGCGCCCTCATCGCCCTCGAGCCCGTCGCTTGCGCGGTAGCGATACACCAGCTCGCCGTCGGCGCTCGTGAGCTCCCGGGCCACGGCGCGGACGGTTGCCCGCACACGGGGATGATCCGGGGGCAGGAAGCGGACGAAGGGAATCGCGAGTGCCGCGGCGTCGAGCGCGTCGGTGTCGTAGGCCTGGACGAAGGACTGCTTTTGCTCGTTCCAGCCCCGCTCCATGATTTCCGCCCGGAGCGCCTCGCGCTCCGCCTTCCACCGGCCCACGTCGCCCTCGAGGCCGAGCTCCTCGGCCATGGCCACGCCGCGATCGAGCGCTACCCAGCTCATGACCTTGCTGAACACGTAGTGCCGAGTCTCACCCCGGACCTCCCAGATTCCGGAGTCCGGGTGTCGCCAGTGACCGCAGACCCAGTCGACCAGCTTCCGCAACACCCGCCAGGTTGCATCCGTCATCTGATGGTCGCGGCGCCATAGATCCGCTGTCTCGAGGACCTCGCCGTAGACGTCGAGCTGGAGCTGCGACACGGCGCCGTTGCCCACCCGCACCGGGCGGGAGCCTCGGTATCCGCCGAGGTGGTCCAGCTGGCGTTCCACCAGATCCCGACGCCCATCGATTCCATACATGATCTGGAGGTGGCCCTCGGACTCGTGCCGGCAGACCTTCTTCAGGAACCGCATGAACGCGTCCGCCTCCTTGTGATGCCCGACATTGGCGAGGGCCGCAAGGGTGAACGCCGCGTCCCGGAGCCATACGAAGCGATAGTCCCAGTTCCGGCTTCCGCCGATGGTCTCGGGAATCGACGTGGTCGGCGCCGCGATGATGGCCCCGGTCTCGGCGTGCGTCAGCAACTTGAGGGCGAGGGCCGATCGCTTCACCATCGTGCGGTAGGGGCCCTGATATTGGACGTTCGCGGCCCATTCGTGCCAGAACGCTTCGGTGGTCTCGAGCTTCTCGGCACTCTCGTAGCGATCGACCGGGTGGATGTCGTCGTCGTCGTAGCGGAGCACGAGCCAGCGCTCGTCGCCCTTCGCCAGCTCGAACACCGCGGTTGCCGTGTTCTGCTCCACCGACCAGAGAAAGGGGCGCGCGCTCGAGAGGGTGACGACCTGGTCGGTCCGGTCGGTCGCGAACAGGCCGGCCCGGAGTACTTCGACGCGGGTCGTGCGTGCTCCGTATTCGAACCGGGGCATGAACGCGATCCGCAGCCGGGCGCGTCCTCGCGTGCAGCGGATACGGCGATGGATCTCGGGATGCTGGCCCGAGGGACGTCCGTCGTGGGCCACCGGCATGAAGTCGGTAAGGGTGACGGCGGCGCCCGCTGCCGTGGCGAACGTGGTCTCGAGGATGTTGGTCCGCGGGAGATATCGTTGTGTGGAGGTCGCGGGCTCGTCCGGCCGGATGGCCCAGCTGCCGCCCCGCTCGGGGTCGACGAGGGCGCCGAAGACGCTGCCGCTGTCGAAGCGCGGGAGACAGCACCAGTCGATGGCGCCGTCCAGCCCGACCAGCGCCGCGGTCCGCATGTCGCCGATCAAACCGTATGCGGAAATGGGCTGCTGCGTCATCGGCGCGTGCGCTCCTCCCGCGGGAAACATAGCACCGGCCGCAGCGCGGCCTTGCATCGTCCGTGTCGTCCGTCCAGCTTCCAACGACTTCTTCCCACAGCCGCGATGATTCGTACGCTCCTGCGCGCGCTCCCGTGGGCGCTGCTGGTCGCGGCTTGCCGCGCCGGCGCGCCCCCCGCTGACGACCCGGCCCTCGCCGGCCGTCTCACCGCCCAGCTCCTCCGCTCCGCCGACGACTGGAATCGCGGCGATCTCGAGGGGTTCATGAGCGACTACGCGCGCGACAGCACCACCTCGTTCGTGGAGGGGGGTCACGTACGGCGGGGATGGGACTACATCCACTCCCGGTACGCACCTCGCTTCGGGTCGGGGGCGCAGCGTGATAGCTTGCGCTTCGAGGAGGTCGCGGTGCGGCCGCTCGGTCCCGATCATGCCCTGCTCACCGCCCGTTTCGTGCTCTACCGCGGGGGGCAGACGACGGCGAGCGGACCGTTCAGCCTCGTCCTCGAGCGCCAGACCGCCGGCTGGAAGATCCTCCACGATCATACGTCGAGTGATCCGCGCTAGCGCCGTCCTGGCCGTCCTCGGAGCGGTGGCCTGCAGTCCCAAGCTGCCGACCGGCGTGGCCCTGGTTGGTGCGACGCTCATCGACGGCAGCGGCGGACCGGCGCGACCCGACGCCGTAGTCGTGGTGCGGGGCGGCAAGATCGAGTCGGTGAGCTCGCGGGCGGAGCTCTCGCTCCCCAAGAATACGACCCCGATCGATCTGCGAGGCAAGTGGATCATTCCGGGCTTGATCGACGCCCACGCCCACGTCGCGCCGTGGGCGCTGCCCCGTTACCTCGCGTGGGGTGTCACGACGGTGCGCGACGTCCACGGCGCCAAGGACACGATCCTGGCGCTGCGCCAACGGGCGAACTTGGGCGGCATCTCGAGCCCGCGGATCTACAGTGCAGGGGCGATGATCGACGGCCGGCCGACGACCTATCCGGACGCCATCGGCGTGGATGACGCGTCTGACGCCCGGAAGGCGGTCGATCAGCTGTCGGTGGCGGGCGTGGACTACATCAAGGCGTACACCCGGATCGACCCACCGCTGCTCAAGGCGATCGTCGACGAGGCCGGCACTTTCGGCCTGCGGGTGACGGGTCACCTCGGCCTCACCAACGCCATTACGGCGGCCCGCATCGGCATCCGGGGCGACGAGCACATGACCGGCGTGCCCGAGTCCGCCCTCCGCGACCCCGCCCCGCTCTACAGCGCGCACTACCGCGCCTTCTGGGCGGGGTGGACCGCGTTCGAGCGGGCGTGGGGGTCGCTCGACTCCGCCTCGCTGGCACACGTCGCGGCCGAGCTGGCGGCGCGCAAGGTCGTCGTCATCCCGACCCTGGTGTTGCATGAGACGTTCAGCCGGCTCGACGATTCGGCCATTACGCAGCAGGCCGAGCTCAAGGACGTCCCCCCGTCCGTGCAGACCGGATGGGATGTGCCCGGCATGATCGCCCGCGCCGGCTGGACCGCACTCGACCTGGTCGAGTTCCGGAAGTCCCGCCCCTGGCAGGACCTCTTTCTGCGGCAGTTCTTCGACGCCGGCGGAGTGATCGCCGCCGGCACCGACGCCTCGAACCAGCTGCTCATCCCGGGCTTCAGTGAGCACCGGGAGATGGAGCTGCTGGTCGCGGCGGGCCTCACGCCCAAGGATGCACTGCTGGCCGCCACCCGCAACGGCGCGCTGCTCCTCGGCGTGGATTCGATTGGACGCATCGTTCCCGGCAAAGTGGCCGACCTCGTGGTGCTCGGGGCCGACCCGCTGGCCGACATTCAGAACGCGCGGAAGGTGGAGCGGGTGATGCTGCGCGGAAACCTGATGTCGGCGGACTCGATTCGGGCGGCGTGGTAGCCGGGGAGCGAGCCGCCGCCGCCCACCGTTGGTGTTTCCCCAACCGGAGGCACACATGCCGGACACACCCCAGGACCAGACCCCGCGTATCCGCCTGACCTCGCTCTCGCACGGCGCGGGTTGAGCCTGTAAGCTCGGCTCCGCCGACCTGGCGCAGGTCCTGCGCTTTCTGCCCCCCGTCGAGGACCCTCGGGTCCTCGTTGACGCCGCTACCCACGACGACGCCGCCGTATTCCGCCTGGCGCGCGACCGTGCGCTCGTTGCGACCGTGGACTTCTTCACGCCCATCGTCGACGATCCCGCGGATTGGGGGGCGATCGCCGCGGCCAACGCGCTGAGCGACGTGTACGCGATGGGAGCGACACCGCTCTTCGCCCTGAACCTGGTGGGCTGGCCGAGAGAAACGCTGCCGCTCGCCGTCCTGGGCGAAGTGTTGCGCGGCGCCGGCGAGGTCGCGCAGGAGGCAGGCTGTCTGGTGCTGGGGGGGCATTCGGTGGACGATCCGGAGCCGAAGTTCGGCATGGCGGTCATCGGCGAGGTCGATCCCGACCGAATGCTCACCAACGCCGCCGCCTGCGCCGGCGATCTGGTGGTACTCACCAAGCCGCTTGGCACCGGTATCCTGACGACCGCCTTCAAGCGGGACGCGCTCCTGGAGGGCGGCCTTGCCGAGGCGGTGCGCTCGATGCGAACGCTGAACGCGGGGGCGGCCCGAGCCGCGCTCGACGTCGGGGTAAGCGCGGCCACCGACGTTACCGGGTTCGGGCTGGTCGGACACCTCCTCAACCTGCTCGAGGCAAGCCAGGTCGGCGGTGAGCTGGCATTCGACGCCCTCCCGATCCTGCCGCATGTCCGAAGCCTCGCCGGGCGCGGGTTTGTGCCCGGCGGTACGACCCGGAATCTCGAGGCCGCGGCTCAGCGCGTCTCCTGGGCGGACGATCTGACCGAGACCGATCGCCTGGTCGCCGCCGATGCCCAGACATCGGGCGGGCTTCTGCTGGCCGTTCCGCCCGAGAATGAGACGGCCCTGCTCGCCGCGCTCAAGGCGCAGGGCACCCCGGCTGCGGCGACGATCGGCCGGCTCACGAGCGACCATCCCGGTCGCCTGCATGTCGCCCGGACGCTCGGCGACGCGCGGGGCGCTGACCGCCTCTGATTCCAATGCGCTGGAGCGCCGACCGCCTGGACCAGCTGGAGCGCGCCGTCCGTGACGGGCTCCGCGTCGCCCTCACGACGCGCCGCGGCACCGAATACGTCGTCGTCGCCACCAAGCTTGCAACCGGCGGTCCCCGCGAGGCACTGATCGCGCGGCTGCCGATGACCGGGGAAGAGCTCACCTTCGCGCTGGACGATATCGCGGCGTTCCAGGTCCTGGGGCTCGGCGCGTGAGCCACCCGTCGCCCGTCGCCGTGCTCCACATCGACGAGAGCTGTCTGGGCAATGGTCGCGACGGCGCCACGCCTGGCGGGGCCGGTGGCCTGATCGAGGTCCGCACCCGCAATGGTGTCCGGCGGCGGGACTTCTTCATCGCCGCGCCGGACACCACCAACAACCGCATGGCTCTTGCTGGCGCGATCGCCGCGCTCCAGCTGATGGCGAAGAAGGGCATGCGCATGCAGGCGCTCATCGTCTCCGACTCGGAGTACCTCGTGAAAGGCATCCGGGAGTGGGCGCCGGCGTGGATGGCGCGGGGCTGGAAACGGAAGGGTGGCGAGATCGAGAACCTGGAGCTTTGGCAGGCCCTGGTGCGGTCGGCCAAGCTGCACGACGTTCAATGGACCTGGGTGCGGGGACATCGCGGGCATCCGAAGAACGAGTACGCCAACGATCTGGCGGTAGGGGCCGCCGAGCGCCAGGAGACGTCTGCCGGGGCGGTCGAGTCCGGGTTCGGGGAGTGGCTCGAGGCCAAGCGGGAGCGTGGCCTGTTCCAGGACTACGACCCGGACGGCGCGTTCGCGGCCCTTGAGCGGCGGCTCCTGGCAGGCGAGACGATCCCGGTGGCGGACGAGCGCTGAAGGCGCGGCCTCCCAAGCCTGGCGCGGTCGGGTCCGGGCGCCATTATCCACAGAGGCCCGAGTGGGGCGGCCCGTCGGCTCGCCGGAAACCGATAGACGCCCGGGAGCGTTTGTTCGCCGGAGGTCACTATGACACGACTCGGAATGGTAGCGGCGTTGCTCCTGCTGGCTGTGGCCGGCAGCGCGTCAGCGCAGACGCAGGGAGCGAATGCGGCCGCGAAAGGATGGAACCCAGTGGACTACCGGAAGCCGGACGACGCAGCGCTGCAGCAGCGACTGACGCCGATCCAGTATCGCGTTACCCAGCAGGAAGGCACCGAGGCGCCGTTTCTGAATGAGTACTGGAACAACCATGCGGCGGGGATCTACGTGGACGTGGTCTCCGGCGAGCCGCTGTTCAGCTCACTCGACAAGTACGACTCGGGAACCGGCTGGCCGAGCTTCACCAAGCCGCTCGAGCCCAAGAACATCAAGACGCGCGACGATCGCCAGCTCATGTACGTGCGGTCCGAGGTGCGGTCGGCCCACGCCGACTCCCACCTCGGTCACGTGTTCGACGACGGTCCCAAGCCCACGGGTCTCCGTTACTGCATGAACTCGGCGGCCCTCCGGTTCATCCCGGTGGACCGGCTCGAGGCCGACGGGTACGGACAGTACTTGCCCCTCTTCCAGCGGCAGGCCGAAGCCGCCCGCCCCCCACGTTGATGCAACGGCCCGATCCGGCCTCGCGCCGGATCGGGTTTGCTCACCGCCATGCGTAGCTGAGCCCCACCCGCCCGGTCACGGCGTCGGCGGGAGCCGAGTATACCTCGCCGGTGACGTCCAAGCCGTGTCCCGCCTGCCACATCACTCCGCCGAAGAGCACCGCCCGAGTAAGGTTCACCTCCACCCGCGTGCTGTCGGTGCTGCCAAAGCGGTTGGTGAACCCGACCTCAAACCTGGGCCGGAGCAGGTTCACGCCGCCGCCCAGGTAGGGACGAACGCGTCCGCCCCCGAATCGCCAGCCGAGCGAGCCCTCCGCACCGAACATCGTCGGATGGTACTTGTCGTTGGAACGGGTTCCCTGGAAACATTCGCTCGCGGGATCGGCCAGCGCGGCATCGTCGCAGGTGATCGGTGCCTCGACCAACCCGAACGTGGTGTGCAGGCGAATGCCCGCGGTCATCGGTCCGTTGCCGACCGCAAACCCGCGGCCGAGGGCGATGGCTCCGACGTTCGCCTTCACCCCGTTCAGGCGGACCGGCGGGATCCAGCTCGCCTCCAGCAGCAGACCGCCGGGCAGGCCGATCGCCACCCGCGGACGCGGCACCGCGAAGATCAGATCGGTGTTCTCGGGGCCCTTTCCGGGCCGGCAAACGGTCGCCGTGCGGGTCGCGGAGTCCAACTTCGGCAGATAGGTGCCTTCCAGCGTGATCCGGAGGGCACCGGGACGGGTCGGAGCGGGCGCGGCGAGCGGCCCGAACCCGAGGGGCACTGCGAACGTCGCCAACACCTTTGCCTCGTTCGAGTTATCGGGCGGCGTGCATACGGTCTGCCCGGCGAGCGGCGCGACCGCCATCACAACGAGGCCTGAGGCCACGACCAGGCAGCGCATCCAACCTCCTCGCTTGACACTGTGGGACACGATCCCTAACCTGCCCTCACGAACCGATCGCAAGGGCGCGTGAGCGATCTCCACCATTTCTTCCGCCAGCTCGTCGCGAATCTCTCCGCTTCCGACCCGACGCGGCTCTACCAGGCGCTGCCGGTCGCTGACCTTCAGCACGTCATCATTCCCTACCGGACCAGCCGCCGCGCCCTGGCGCTGGAGAGCGCGGAAGACTATGAGGTCCTCCTCCTTCGGCTCTGCGCCGGGGAGGGGGGATTGGCGCGCACGGATCCGCCCGATGTTCAGGCCCAGTTCCAGAGCGAGCTGGCGGGTAGCAACCCGGATCTCGCTCTGCTGCAGGTGCACGGCGACGCCCTCGTCTCACTGTCCGGGAGTGCGGTTGCGCGGGCGCTCGCCCTGGACCCCGACGCCGCCTACGCGCCCCCGCCGACCCCGGCGGGGGAGACGTCCGGCGCCACCTCAACCCACACCCAGCCGCCCACCGATGAACCGGAGGACGAACTGCTGTTCGACAAGCTGCCCGCGGGCGGGGCCGACGAGTCCCACGCCGCCGACGCCGGCGGAGTCATGTGCCTCTACTGCGGGGCCACCCTTCCCGGGGGGCGGTCTGTCAACTTCTGCCCTCACTGCGGCCAGAGCCAGGCGACGCTCCGGTGCCCGGCTTGCCAGGCCGAGATCGAGCTGGGCTGGCGTCACTGCGTCGGCTGTGGGGCTCCGGTTGGCGACCGCTAGCTTCGCTTGAAGACCCCCTCCGGCGGGGGCATATTCCCGTTCCAATGTCGTTTGTCCGTCCTGCCCGCCGGATCCCCGCCCGGAGCATCCCATGAGCCCTGCCGAGCGCGAGGAGCACGTCGTGTTTCTCTCGGCCGTCCGTACCGGCTTCGGCAGCTTCGGCGGCGCGCTCAAGGATCACTCGGCTACGGACCTGGGGGTTTTCACGGCGCAGTGCGCGGTGGCGCGGGCGGGGATCTCGCCCTCTGACGTGGGGCACATCGTCTTCGGCAACGTCGTGCAGACCTCGTCGGACGCAGCGTATCTGGCCCGCCACGTGGGGCTTCGAGCGGGACTGCCGATCCAGGCTCCGGCCGTCACCGTCAACCGGCTCTGCGGCTCCGGTTTCGAGGCGATCATCCAGTCGGCGCACCGCATCCTGCTCGGTGAGATCCAGGTCGCGTTGGCCGGCGGGACCGAGTCGATGAGCCAGGCTCCCTACGTGCTCAGGGGTGCGCGCTGGGGCACGCGCCTGGGACAGCCCCCCGCGTTGGAGGACAGCCTCTGGGACTCGCTGCGCGACATCCAGTACGGCCTCACGATGGGAGAGACAGCCGAGAACCTCGGTGAGCGCTACGGCGTTACCCGGGCGGACGCCGATGAGTATGCGCTCTCGAGTCAACGACGGGCCAAGGCTGCCTGGGACGCCGGCGCCTTCCGCGACGAGGTGATCCCGGTGCCGGTGCGAAACCCGAAGACCCGACAGACCGTCGAGTGGGCCGTGGACGAGCACATGCGACCGGACACGACGCCCGAGGTGTTGGCGAAGCTCGCGCCGGTGTTTCGCAAGGATGGATTAGTGACCGCTGGGAATGCGTCCGGCGTGTCCGACGGCGCCGCGGCGCTCGTCGTTGCCGGCGAGCGGTGGGCCCGCGAGCGCGCCTTCCGCCCGCTCGGCCGCCTGGTGAGCTGGGGGGTAGCCGGTGTAGACCCGGCGCTCATGGGCATCGGCCCCGCGCCCGCGGCGCGGGCCGCGCTGGCCCGCGCGGGCCTCGACCTCGCTCAAGTGGACCTGATCGAGGTGAACGAGGCGTTCGCGGCCCAGTACGTCGCCGTCGAGCGGGAGCTGGGCCTCGACCGCGAGCGCACCAACGTTGACGGCGGCGCCATCGCGATCGGGCATCCGCTTGGCGCCAGTGGCGCGCGCATCACGGGCCACCTGCTTCACGCGCTGCGTCGCCGCGGCGGGCGGCTCGGCCTCGGCTCGGCATGTATCGGCGGCGGGCAGGGCATCGCGGTAGTCGTCGAAGCGCTGGCCGCCTAGAGGGAGGACAGAATGGAGATCCTGACTGCGGGGCTTTTCGTCGCCGTCGTCTACCTGTTTGCGAGCCTGCGGATCATCCGCCAGTACGAGCGGGCCGTCACCTTCTTCCTGGGGCGGTTTTCGGGCACCAAGGGCCCGGGATTGATCTTCGTACCCGCGCTGTTCGCGCACGCCAAGCGGATCTCACTCCGGATCGTCGCGCTCGACATCCCGCCGCAGGACGTGATCACGCGCGACAACGTGACGCTCAAGGTGAACGCGGTCCTTTACATGCGCGTCCTGGACCCGGCGAGAGCCGTGATCGAGATCGAGGACTATCTCTACGCCACTAGCCAGCTGGCGCAGACCACGCTCCGCTCGGTTCTGGGTGAGGTCGAGCTGGACGAGCTGCTCGCCGACCGGGAAAAGATCAACGCGATCCTCAAGCGTATCATCGACGAGCGCACCGAACCCTGGGGCATCGAGGCGTCCGCCGTCGAGGTCAAGGACGTCGACCTGCCGGAGTCGATGAAGCGGGCGATGGCCCGCCAGGCCGAAGCCGAGCGCGAGCGGCGGGCGAAGGTGATCGCGGCGCAGGGCGAGCTGCAGGCCTCCGCCACGCTGGCGCAGGCGGCCCGCACGCTCGGGGCCGAGCCCAACGCTCTCCAGCTTCGGTATCTCCAGACGGTCGCGGAGATCGCGGCGGAGAACAATTCGACCACGCTCTTTCCGATCCCGATCGAGTTGTTCCGACCCTTCATCCGGATGGCCGAGCAGGGCGGATCGCCTGCAGCCGGGCCGGTGCCGGTGCCGCTCCCGCGCGTCGAGTTCCCCGATCCCACGCTCCCGCCGGAGACTCAGCAGGCACTCGCCCCGCCCGCGGACCCGGCCGGCATGCCCGCGCAGCAGCTCAGCGACCTCATGAGTCGCCTCCGCCTCGAATCAGCCCGCGCGTCCCAGGGAAACGATGGGTGACCCAGCCGGCCGGATCGATCGGGCGGCCTTGGAGCGGATCATTCAGCGGGCAGCGGAGCTTCAAACGGCGGAGCGCGACATCGCCGAGGAACTCTCGCCCGCCGAGGTCCTGGCACTCGGGCGAGACGTCGGTATCCCCGATCGCTACCTCCGCCAGGCCATGCTGGAGGAGCAGACCCGGCTACCCGACCAGCCCCAAACCGGGTTCTGGGACCGGCTGGCAGGCCCGGCGCTCGTCGGCACGGACCGGGTGATCCGAGGGGACCCGGCCGTCATCGAGCGTTCGCTGTTGCGCTATATGGGTCAGCACGAGCCGCTGGCGGTGCAGCGCCAGCAGCCCGGGCGCATCAGCTGGGAGCCGCTCCGCGGAATACCCGCCGCGATCCGTAGGTCGAGCGCCGTGCTGGATCCGGGGGCCCGGCCGTTCATGCTCACCAAGGTCGAGCTGGTGACCGCGACACTGACCCCGCTCGAACCGGGGTTCTGCCACGTGGCGCTTCACGCCAGCATCCGCGGACTGCGCGGCGCTTACGTCGGCGGCGGCGCGGCCGCCGTGACGGCCGGTGTGGCCGCGACCGCTGCTCTGGTGGTGTTGAGCGCTCTCTTTCCAGTCGCGCTGCTCCCGCTTCCGATCGGACTCGGCCTGGGCTACGTCGCGTTGCGCCGGTTCCGCCCCGCGGCCGCGCGAGCACTGGTCGGACTCGAGCGGGCGCTCGACAATCTGGAGGGTAGCGGCGTACGACCGGCGGCCCAGCACCCCGAACGGCCGCCGGGCCTGGTCGAGATCATCGTGACCGAGGTTCGAAGAGCGTTGCGAAGCACGAGCCATCCCCCGCGTCTGTGACGACCGACCCCCGGGAGATCCAGGCAGTCGGCGTGCTCGGCTGCGGCCTCATGGGCGCGGGCATCGCCCAGGTCTGCGCAACGGCGGGCTACCGGACGCTCGTGCGCGACGTGGAGACGGCCCAGCTGACACGTGGGCGAGCGAGCGTCGAGAAGTCGCTCGCCAAGCTGGTGGAGAAGGGCAGGGTGTCCGCCGCGCAGCGTGACGCCGCGCTCGGCCAGCTGTCGTACACCACGGACCTGGCCGCCCTCGCCGGCTCGGACCTCGTCATCGAAGCAGTGACCGAGGATCTGGCGGTCAAGAACCGGCTCTGGGTAGAGTTGGACTCCCTCTGCGGGCCAAGCGCCATCTTCGCCTCCAACACGTCGAGCTTGCCGATCAAGTCGATGGCCACGGTCACGCGCCGGCCGGACCGGTTCGTCGGACTGCACTTCTTCAATCCCGTGCCCCTCATGCCGCTCGTGGAGATCGTGCGCGCCGACGCGACGAGCCCGGACACGTTCGCGCGGAGCCTCACCTTTGCCAGGAGCCTCGGCAAGGAGACCGTCGTCGCCCGGGACACACCGGGGTTCATCGTGAACCTCCTCCTCGTGCCGTATCTGCTCGACGCGGTGCGGGCGCTGGAGCGTGGCGTTGGCAGTATCGCCGACATCGACACCGCAATGCGCCTCGGCTGCGGTCATCCTATGGGGCCGTTCACCCTCCTCGACGTCGTCGGCAACGATACGACGCTCCGGATCGCCGACATCATGGCCGGTGAATACAGGGATGCCCGCTACGAAGCCCCCGCCCTGCTTCGCCGCCTGGTAGCCGAGGGACGCTACGGGCGGAAGAGCGGGAAGGGATTCTACGACTACTCCGTTGATCCCCCTGCCGCCGTTTAGTGTTCACGCTTCACCACCCCGGAGCCCCGATGCTCGGCTACGACTGGCCCCGTTTCCACGCGCTGATCGTCTCCTTCCCCGTGGCGCTGCTTACGACAGCCGTGCTCTTCGAGTTCGCCTCGCTCGTCCTTCGGAAGGACGGACTGCGGCGGACCGGCTTCGCTCTGCTGCTCGTGGGTGTGATCGGTGCGGGTGCCGCGGTGCTGATCGGACTCCAGGCCGAGGACACGATCGACCACGGGAACGCGATTCATCACCTGATGGAGGAGCACGAGACGCTGGCTTTCTGGACTCTGGGAATCTTCGCGGTCGTGGGACTGTGGCGGCTGGTGCGGGAGCGAAAGATGGGGACCCGCGAACGGATCGCGGCCTTCGTGCTGTCGCTCGCCGGCCTCGGGGTCCTCGTGGACACGGGACACCACGGCGGGAAGATGGTGTTCGAGCATGCGGCCGGCGTGCCGAATGCGACGCTCAGAACCGAGCTCCAGGACCGCGCCGAGGGCCATGAGCACGGCGCGGGCGAGGCCCACCACGAGGCCGGCGATGAAGACGCCGACCACCACCACGACACCGCCGGCCACGATGCGGCCTCCCCGGCCGACTCCGCTGCCGCGACCACGCCGGCGGCCGAGTCGTCCGGTCATTCGCACGCGCACCCGGCGGGCACGCCACCTCACAACGACTGAATCGATGACGCGCGCGTGCACGGCGGCGCTGGCCGCGCTCATCGTCGCCTGCTTCCCGTACACCACGCGTCCCAGCCTGGACCCGCTGCCGGGTGCGCCGACCGCGGAGGTGCACCTCGGCCCCGCCGCCGCCACGGAGCGACTGGCCGAGGCGCTGCGCAACGACTCCATCCCGGTTACCCGCGTCGAGCCCCGTGATGGGTATCTCCAGACCCCGTGGTTCGACGCCGCGACCGGCTCGCCGACTGCACGGTCACCGCTCGGTCCAGGGGTCGTCCGCGTACGTGGGTGGGTCGATCCAGGGAGGTACGGACACAGCGAGATGCGGGTGGAAGTCGCCTACCGGGTGCTGCGGGATCCGTCGGTGCCGGGCCGCGAGCTGGAGCGCCTCGCTCCCGTGGACCATCCCGTCAGACTGAAGGTGCAGGCCGCGCTCGACAGCCTCGCGCAGCGCTTCGCCGACTAGACCACGTAGGCCCGCACCCACTCCTCGAGCTGGCCCAGGTTGAGCCGCGCGTCCTTGCAGGGACCTGACGGCAACGTCATCGTGAGCCCGAGCACCGGCACCTTGCCCGCGACGTCGTGCAGCCCGCTGACCATGTCCCGCTCGCAAGCGACGGCCACGACCGCGCGCGGCCGGCGCTCGCGGATCACGCGGCGAGCCAACTGGCCGCGGGTGGCCACGAAGACCGGCACTCCGTACTTCCCCGCGATCCCGAGCACGCCATCGAGCGTTTCCTTCGAGAGGCAACGAGGGATAAGCAGCAGTAGCTCTCCCTTGCCGACCTTCCGTCTCCGGGTGAGGGCGAGCGTGTTGTAGACCTTGACCGCGGCGTTTTCCACCCAATCCCTCCGGCCCAAACGCGCTGCCACTCTCGAGGTGAGCCGCATCAGCCGGAGAAACAGCCCGCCCTCCGCGAGCGCCTCAGGAAGGAGCGGCCGGCGCGTGGCGTAGGCCAACGCGAGGAGCAGCCACCAGACGCCGAGCAGCCCGCCCGCCGACCAGCCGACGACCTGCAGGACGCGGGGTATTCCGGGCTGAATCAAGGCGAGCCGGGGGCCCAGTAGATAGAGGAATAGGGCCACCACCCCCCCGCCGACCACGATCGCCAGCGCCGACCAGGCAAAGAACAGCCACGGGGGCGAGTCGTAGTCGCCCCCGCCGGGCAGCGGGGTACCATCCCACTCGTCCCACTCGTGGCCCAACCGGCGATCGACGTCGATGTGGATGAGCTGGGCACGAGCCGGCGGCGGGGCCGGCGAGGCGGCGGGGGCGTCTGGCATACGGAAGCACAATTCTCACGGTTCGTCGTTTGCTTGGCAAGGGAGCCCGATCCTAGCTTTCCGCATGTCATCCGAGCCCCGGCTTCGCGGCCGGTTCCGTCGCGACGAGCGGGCCCGGGCCGCCTACGCGGAGGCGGCCGGGATCTACCGGATCGTCCCCCGTGCCGTTGCCCTGCCCGCAGATCTCGACGACCTGGTGACGCTGGTGCGGTGGGCCGCGGATGGACGGATTCCACTGGTGCCTCGCGGCGCCGGCAGCGCCATGGGCGGCGGCAACGTGGGCGATGGGGTCGTCGTCGATCTGACCGGGATGGATGGACCCGGCATCGAGATCAGGCCGTCCGACTGCCGGGCTCGCATGCGGGCCGGCGCCTCGCTCGGCGACCTAGCTGCCGCGGCCGCACCGCTCGGTCTCCGCCTTCCGCCGGACCCCTCGAGCTGGCGTTGGGCCACCGCGGGTGGCGTGGTATCCACCAACGCGGCTGGTGCGCGGTCGGTGCGTTACGGGAGCGTACGGCGGTGGGTCGATGCCGTCACCGTCGTCACCGCCGACGGCGAGGTCGTAAGACTCGCGCGCGGTCTCGAGTTGCCTCCTCTCTACCCGCCACGCCCTCCGGCTCGGGCATTCGCCCGGTTCGAGCAGAACGCCGCCCCTGCCATCCACGACGCCGAGGCGCTTATCCGGTCGCGCTTTCCGCGAGTCTCCAAGAGCTCGTCTGGCTATGCTCTCGACGCCTTTCTAGACTCCCGCGACACGCTGGATCTCCTCGTGGGCTCGGAGGGCACCCTCGGCCTCATCGCCGAGGTGGAGTGGCGCCTCGACCCGGTGCCGCCCGCGAGGGCCGGACTCCGCATCCTGCTGCGCGACTACCGCACCATAGCCGAGTTGGTGAGCCGGCTCGTGGACCTCGGTGCCTCCGCGGTGGAGCTGCTGGATCGCACGTTCCTCGAGCTGGTGATCGCGCATGGCGGCGACCTCGGCCCGTTTCGCGGAAGCGGCATCGACGCAATTCTTCTGGTGGAGCTCGAGGCGGCTTCACCGGAACAGCTGCGATCGCTGGCGGAGGCCGCGGTGGCGGTGGCACGACCGCTTTCGTTCGAGGTGGACGCCGCCCTGTCCCGCGAAGGCGCCGACCGGCTTTGGCAGCTCCGGCACGCCGCCAGCCCGATCATGGCAAGTCTTCCACCCGACCGCCGCTCGCTCCAGGTGATCGAGGACGGATGCGTCCCCGTCCCGCGGCTCGGCGACTATGTAGCCGCCGTTCGTCGCGCCTCGGCGGCCCGTGGGCTCGCCGTCGTGATCTTCGGGCACGCCGGCGACGGCAACGTGCATGTGAACCTGCTTCCCGAGATGGAGCGGGCCGGATGGGAAGCGGATGTCGCCGGGCTGCTGGAGGAAATCACGGACACGGTCGTGGCGTTAGGGGGAGTGCCGTCGGGCGAGCACGGTGACGGACGGCTCCGGGCCGGATTTCTCGAGCGGGTGTACGGTCCCGAGATCGTGGCTCTCTTCCGGCGGGTGAAGACGAGTTTTGATGCCCTTGGGATCCTGAACCCGGGCATTATCCTTCCGTCCGGCGAGCCGCCGATCGCGCGGCTCAAGGCCGGCACCGGAGCCGTGTCGCTTCCTCCGGATATTGCCGAGGCCCTCCGCGACATCGAGCGCGAGGGCGGATACGCCCGGTCTCGCCTGGAGATCGCGGACGACCACTAGCCCAGACGCCTTCATGGACATCATCAAGCAGCCTACCGTCTCTCTCATCGCCCGTCCCCACTTCACCGAGCCGCCCCATCTCAGGGTCGAGTGGAAGGGTGATGCGACCGATGGCGAGCGGGTGGCCGAATACGCGGGCCGGCTCTGCTACATGAGCCAGCACAACCCGGCCGGCCGGACGACCGCGGACTACCTACAGAACATCCTGCGTCAGGGCCACGGCTCCGTCTTCGAGCACGCCGTGTACGTCCTCCTGGTCGAGGGAATCTCGCGGTCGTGCAGCCATGAGCTGGTTCGCCACCGGGCCGGGTTCGGCTATTCCCAACTCTCACAACGCTACGTCGACGAGTCGCACGCGGCGTTCGTGATGCCGCCCGCGATCCAGGGAGACCCGGGGCTCGAGGCTGCCTGGACGAGCCAGGTCTCGGCCGCTCAGGCCGCCTACGTCGCCGCGGTTGAAGGACTCATGGTCAAGTACGGCCGGGTCGAGGACCGCGTGCATCGGCGGAAGATGGCTCGGGAGGCGGCGCGGAGCGTGCTGCCCAACGCGACCGAAGTGAAGATCGTGGTCAGCGCGAATGTCCGTGCCTGGCGGACGATGCTCGAGCTGCGCCTCGGCGAGGGCGCCGAGCTGGAGATTCGGCGGATGGCGATCGCGTGCCTCCACGTGCTCCGCCGGGAGGCGCCGGCGCTCTTCGCCGATATCGAGCTCTATCGGGGAGAGGACGGGACGGAGGCGGGTCGGGTCGGATACCACAAGGTGTGAAGGCGACCCCAAAACCTATTGTGCGTCGGAAATCTTTTCTGTACTTTAGGATGGTCATGTAGTCATCTCGTCACGGCTCGTCTCCGCGGACGGCCTTTTTTGTAGAGGACGCTCTGCCAATTCGGATCGGACTCGCGTTCAACGTGAAGCCCGAGGTTGCCGCAGCCGGGCCCACGATCGACTCCCCCACGACCGACGAACCTCCCAGTCGGGCCCTCCGGCCCGATCTTCCGCAGCCTGACCTCTACATCGAGTGGGACGACCCGGCGACGATCGACGCCGTCGAGCACGCATTGGCGAACGTGGGCGAGGTGATCCGTCTGGAAGCCGACGCCGAGTTCCCCGCGAAGCTGCTCGACTACCGGCCCGACTTTGTCTTCAACATCGCAGAGGGCCTCTTCGGCCCGAGTCGGGAGAGCCACGTTCCCGCCATCTGCGAGTTCCTCGGCGTTCCCTATCACGCCTCGGACGCGCTCACGTTGGGCCTCTGTCTTCACAAGGGCCGCGCCAAGGAAATCCTCGAGCGCTACGGCGTGCCGACCGCGCCCTTCCGGCTTGCTCGCAGCGTCGCCGACGCCCGAGCTACGCGCCTGCCGTTCCCGCTCTTCGTCAAGCCTGCGTTTGAGGGCTCCGGAAAGGGCGTCTCGAGCAAGAGCGTCTGCCACAACCGCGGTGAGCTCACCACCCAGGTCGACTACCTCCTCGCCACCTACCGGGAGCCGGTCCTCATCGAGACCTATCTGCCGGGTCGCGAGTTCACCGTTGCCATCCTCGGAAACGGAGATGAGGCACGGTGTTTGCCTATCGTGGGCCTGCGCTTCGATACGCTTCCGCCGGGCGCTCCGCCGATCTACGGGTACGAGGCGAAGTGGCTCTGGGACACACCGGCCCACCCGCTCGACATCTTCGAGTGCCCGGCCCGTGTACCCGAAGCACTCGCCGAGCAGGTCCGTGAGGCCGCGCTGGGCGCTTACCACGCTCTGGACTGCCGCGACTGGTGCCGCATCGATCTTCGATGTGATGCCGCCGGTCGCCCGATGGTCGTTGAGTTGAATCCGCTCCCGGGCATTCTCCCGGATCCGCGGGACAACTCATGCTTCCCGAAGGCCGCGGCGGCGGCCGGGATGTCATACGACGAGCTGATCTGCACCGTGGCGGACATCGCTTGGCGGCGCATCAGCGGCGGTTCACTCTTGGCTGGGGTGCCTTCATGAGAGCAGCGATCATCTACGACGCCGGCAGCGCAGAATGGAGCCCGCAGGATGTGGCCGCCGTGCTCAGCAATGTGCACGAGGTCCGCAACTCGCTCCGCCGCCGCGACCACGAGGTCGAGCTCGTGCCGGTACGCCTCGGCGAGTTCCGCTGGCTCTCCCGCGCCCGCAAAGCCGATCTGATCGTCAATCTCTGCGAGGGCATCAACGGCCACGCCAAGTACGAGGACTTCGTCGTCAACACGCTCGAGCTCACCGGCCTCCCGTTTACCGGTTGCCGGGCATGGCCGGTCACCGTCTGCCACCGGAAGCCCGTCGCCAACACCTTGCTCCGAAATGCCGGGGTCCCGATCCCCAGCTTTGTCCTGACGCAGGGCAACTCGATCCCGGGCGATTTCCCGCTCCCGGCCATCGTGAAGCCCGCCGCCGAGGACGCCAGCGTGGGCATCGACGGCAGCGCGGTTTGCACGACGCGCAAGGCGCTTCGCAAGCGGGTGGTCCAGATGACTGAGCAGTTCGAGGACGTGATGATCCAGCAGTACGTTCCCGGACGCGAGTTCAACGTCGGATTCGTGGGCCGTCAGATGCTGCCCATTTCGGAGATCCGCTTCGACGCGATGCCAGCGGAGGCGTGGCCGATCGTCACCTACGCCGCCAAGTGGAGCACGGGAAGCCTGGACGACCTCGGTACCGTGCCCGTCTGCCCCGCCGACCTCCCGCCCGAGCTCTCGAAGCGGCTGGCGCACGTGGCGCGGCGGGCGTGGGAGCTCCTGGCCAGCGCGGAGGGATACGGCCGGGTCGATCTCCGGGTCACCGAGGACGGGCAGCCATACGTTCTGGAGGTCAACCCGTCGCCGGACCTGTCCAGCAACGCCGGGCTGGCGCGTATGGCGCAAGCGTTCGGGTGGAGCTACGACGAGCTGGTCAATCGAATCGTCGACGAGGCGCTCACCCGGATGCAGCCCAGCCGGTTTGCCGCCGAGCTGGTCAGCGGGGTTCCGGCCGCCTGACACAGACGCTGGCACGGCCTTCGATCCGCGGGCTCCTGCCCCGCGACCGCGAGCGCATCGAAGCGATCACCCGGGCCGTCGGCGTCTTTCACCAATCCGAAGTGCCGGTGGCCCTGGAGGTCTTCGATGGGGCAACCATCGGAGCCAGCACCACCGACACAGAACCGGACTACACGGCCCTCGGCGCGGACGTCGAGGGCCGTCTCGTAGGCTGGATCTGCTGGGGTCCGACCCCGTGTACGGCGGGGACCTACGATCTCTACTGGATGGCGGTCGACCCGGCGGTCCAGCACGGCGGCGTGGGCACGGCGCTCCTGGCGGAGATGGAGCGCCGTTTGGTCGGTCGCGCCCGCCTCATCGTCGTCGAGACTGCAGGCCGCGCCGCTTATGCGGCGACCCGGGCATTTTACCGCGCACGCGGCTATCGGACGACGGCCCGAATCCCCGATTTCTACGCACCCGGCGACGACCTCGTGGTCTACACCAAGAATCTCGGCTAACGCCTCCAGACAAAGCGCTGCGCTCAGTCCGTCGTCGCTGCCGCCACGCTCCGACAGAACGCCTCGTACACATCGGGCCGCCACCAGCGGCGGGACTCGTGCATTTGCGCCATCGCCTCGACCGGCGTCATGGCGGCGCGATAGCTCCGGGTCGTCGTCAGCGC
>CAZFKN010000054.1:0-20972 GCA_964519805.1 uncultured Gemmatimonadaceae bacterium | reverse complement strand
GGACCGGATAGCCGCGGTCGGACACCGGGAGCGGGCTCGGTGGGTCGGGCTGCGCGGCCGGGCAGTCGGCCAGGTGCCGGCGGCGGAGAAGTCCGTCGTTGAGGGCGACCTCAAGCGGACCGCCGGTGCGCTCCAACCGCTCGGCTGCGAGGCGGGTCCGCCGGGCGAGGCCGCCGGCGAGCCGGGCGCCCAGATCGCTCACGAAGCGCCGCACCGCCCGCGCGTCCGGCAGTGCCAGCTCGGCCGCGGCCGAGGGGGTGGGGGCGCGCTGGTCGGCCACGAGATCGGCCAGGGTGACGTCGGTCTCGTGGCCCACGGCCGACACGGTCGGGACGCGGACCGCCGCGAGCGCCCGGCAGACCGCCTCGTCGTTGAACGCGGCGAGGTCTTCCCTGCCCCCGCCGCCGCGGCCCACGATGCACAGCTCGACCCGGAGCCGATTGACCCGCCGAAGCGCGGCCACCAGGTCGGCGGCGGCGCCGTCGCCCTGCACCCGCGAGGCGACCACGAGCAGCTCGGCCGCCGGCCACCGGGCGCTGGCCACGGTCACGATGTCGTGCAAGGCAGCGCCGTCGGTGCTCGTGACGACCGCGACGCGGGAGGGATACCGGGGGAGCGGGCGTTTCCGGGCGGCATCGAAGAGCCCGTCCTTGTCGAGGGCGGCCTTGACCCGCTCGAGCGCGCGTTGCTGGTCGCCGATGCCGGCGGTGGGCAGGAAGCGGGTGACGACGAACTGGAACTCGCCCTTGGCCTCGTAGAGCGTGGGCCGGCCCTGTGCGAACACTTCGGCGCCGTCGACCGGCGGCCGCCCCGCGCGCTGGGAGTAGGTGCGCCACATGCAACAGCGGACCTGTGCGGCCGCATCGCGAAGGGTGAAGTACCAGTGGCCGCTCCGGTGCGCCTTGAACTGGAGCACCTCGCCCCGCACCCACAGGGGGCCGAGGCTGCCGTCGAGCACGGTCTTCACCGCGGCGGTGAGGTCGCTGATCGAGAAGACCTCGTCCAACGGCCCCATCCGCGGTGCGCTCACGCCGCCGCCTGCTCGAACGCCTGGAGCGTGTTCTTGAGGAGCATGGCGATCGTCATCCGACCCACGCCGCCGGGCACCGGGGTAATCGCCGAGGCGACCTCCGCCACGGGGGTGTAGGCCACGTCGCCCACGATGCGGTACCCCTTCGGCTGACTGGCATCGTCCACCCGGTTGATGCCGACGTCGATCACGATCGCGCCGGGACGCACCATGTCGGCCGTGACGAACTCCGGCTTGCCCATCGCGACGATGAGCAGATCGGCGCCGCGGCAGATGCCGGGGAGATCGCGGGACTTCGAGTGGCAGATCGTGACCGTGGCGTCGCCGCCCCGGCCCGGCTGGATCAGGAGGCTCGCCATCGGCTTGCCGACGATGTTCGAGCGGCCCACGATGACGGCGTTGGCGCCCTTGGGATCGAGCCCGGAGCGGAGCAGCATTTCCTGCACGCCGTAGGGCGTGGCGGGCCGGAGCCCGGTCGGGTCGCCGATCGAGACCTTCCCGACGTTCACCGGATGGAAGCCGTCCACGTCCTTGAGCGGGTTGATGCGGTTGAGCACCCGCTCGGCGTTGACGTGCTTGGGCAGCGGCAGCTGCACTAGGAACCCGTGGATTCTCGGGTCGGCATTGAGACGGTCGACGACGGCCAGCAGCTCCGCTTCGGTCGTCTGCTGGGGGAGACGCACCGTCTCGGAATGCATCCCGGCTTCCTCGCACGCCTTCCCCTTTGCCCGGACGTACACCATGCTCGCCGGATTCTCGCCGACGATGACCACGGCGAGCCCGGGCTGTTTCCCCCGGGCGCGGTGCTCCGCCACGCGGGCTCCGACCTCCGCGCGGATCGCGTCGGCAATGGGGACGCCGTCCAGCACGCGGGCCGTCATCGGGCGAAGTCCACCGCGCGGGTCTCGCGGATCACCACGACTTTGATCTGGCCGGGATACTGGAGCTCGCTCTCGATGCGCCGGGCGATCGATTCCGACAGCTGCGCGGCCGCCGAGTCGTCGATGCGGTCCGGGGTGACCACCACACGGATCTCACGCCCCGCCTGGATCACGTTGCTCTTCTCCACGCCGGCAAAGCCGTTGGCGATCTCCTCCAGCTTGGTGAGCCGCTTCACGTAGCTCTCGAAGGCCTCGCGCCGGGCGCCGGGACGGGAGCCGCTGATCGAGTCGGCGGCCTGGACCAGCACCGACTCCGCGCTCTCGTGCGGGACGTCGTCGTGATGCGCCTGGATGCAGTTGATCACCGCCGCGCTCTCGCCGTACTTCCGCGCGATCTCGACCCCCAGCTCCACGTGCGTCCCCTCGCTGTCGTGCGTGAGCACCTTGCCGATGTCGTGCAGGAGACCGCCGCGCTTGGCCAGCGCCACGTCGAGGCGCAGCTCGGCGGCCATCATGCCGGCGAGCCAGGCCACTTCCTTCGAGTGATCGAGGATGTTCTGTCCGTAGGACGTCCGATAGCGCATGCGGCCGATCAGCTTGATCAGCTCCGGGTGCAGGCCGTGGAGGCCGGTGTCGTAGGCCGCCTGCTCGCCCAGGTCCACGAGCTGCGCCTCCAGCTCGCGCTGGCACTTCACCACGATCTCCTCGATGCGGCCCGGGTGGATCCGGCCGTCGGCGATCAGCGCCTCGAGCGCCCGCCGCGCCGTCTCCCGGCGGATCGGGTCGAAGCAGGAGATGATCACCGTGTCCGGCGTGTCGTCGATGATGACGTCGACGCCGGTCGCGGTCTCGAATGCGCGGATGTTGCGGCCCTCGCGACCGATGATCCGGCCTTTCATCTCGTCGCTCGGCAGCGCCACTGCGGCGACAGTCGTCTCCGCCGTGTGCTCGGCCGCCAGCCGCTGGGTCGCCATGGCGATGATGCGCTTCGCGTCCCGCTCGGCCGTCTTGCGGGCCTGCTCCTTGATGTCGCGCACCAGCGCGCTGGCCTGCGTGCGGGCTTCGTCTTCCACCCGCTGGAGGATCTCGCGGCGGGCGTCGTCGGCCGTGAGGCCGGCAATCCGCTCGAGCCGAGCCCGTTGCTCGAGAAGCAGCTTGTCGGCTTCGGCCTCGCGCGCGCGGAGATCCAGCTCGCGCTGCGCCAGGGTCTGCTCCTGCACCCGGAACTGGCGCTCCTGCGAGGCGACGTCTTCGAGCTTGCGCTCGAGCGCGCGACTCCGGTCTTCCACCCGCCGCTCGGCCCGCTCCCACTCTTCGCGGCGGCGCTGGATCTCGCGGTCCAGCTCCTCGCGCAGCTTGAGCGCCTCCATTTTGCCGGCCACGACGCCCGCGTTTCGGGCGGCTTCCGCCTCGCGGGCGCCGTCGCCCCGCAGGCGCTCGGCCTCGCTCTGTGCCGCGGCCACGATCCGCTGGCCCCGGCGCAGGTCCATCCGGGAGCGGATCAGGAAGTAGATCGTCGCGACGAGGAGGCCGACCGCGAGCCCGAGGAGCGCCACGAGCAAGCGGTCCATCCGGGTGAGGGCGCTGATGATGGTGCCGATCATTCGGGGACGGAGACGGTACCGGAGACGCGGGTCCCCCGCTTCGCGGGAGGCAGGAGTCGGGCGAGGTCGTCGGCCATCGCCGAGATGCGGGTGGCGATCTCGCGGTCGCCGCGGCGGGCCTGGAACAGCTCGTCGGTGATGGCGAGGGCCGCGAGGATCGCGGCCTTGTGGGTCTCGACCGCGGGGATCGAGTCGCGCACGCGCTTCAAGGCGGCGTCGAGATAGGCCGCCACCTCGCGCGTATACTCCGGCGGCAGCTCGGAGCGCACCGTGTACTCCTCGCCGCCGATGATGACACGGACTGCGTTCTTGGAGGCCGTCACGACGCGGTCCCCCCTTGTTCGAGAAACGCCAGTCGGGCCGCCAGCGAGCGGACCCGCTCCTTCGCGGCCTCGATCCGTTCGCGCAACGCCTGGTTCTCCGTTTCCAGCTCGACCACGCGCTGGCGGCTCCCGGACAGCTCCGGCCCCTCGTACACCCCGCCCTTGGCGCGGATGTCCTGGAGCTCCGCCTCAGCCTTGAGCGACCGGCGCCGCCAGCCGGCGACCTCGTTGCCGAGATTCTGGAACAGCTCCTCCAGTTCGCCCAGCGCGCGGATATCCGGACGCTCGTAATGGTAGGTCACCGTCATCTCCCTTCGGGCCGCTCCGGCCCGGCCTCACGCCGCCTGACGCGGTACTGCCGCTCGAGCGCGGCCAGCACCTGCCGCTCCAGGTCGTCCACCTCGACGTTTTCGAGCGTGCGGTCCGGCGCCCGAAACGTCAGCCGGAAGAGGACGCTCCGCACACCGGCGTCGATACCGGGCCCGCGGTACTCGTCCAACGCCGCAACGCCGACCAGGAGCTGGCCGGCCGCTTGCCTCAGCACCTGGAGCACTTGTGCCGCAGTGACCCCGTCGGGGAGCAGCAGCGCGAGATCCCGCTCGGACGATGGAGTGGACGGCAGGGGGCGGAAGCGCGTCGGCGGCCGCGGCACTGCGTCGAGCTCGACCTCGAACCCGAGCAGCGGAGCGGCCCAAAGCGGGGCACCGACGTCGAGAAGCCCCGCACGGCCTACCCGCCGCCCATCCTCCGCGATGGCAACCCATGTATTGCCTTCAACTTGTATCGAGGCCGCCGGATTTGCCAGAGCGACCGCCACGCGGAACAGCCCAGCGACGTCCCAGCGGTCGAAATCCGCCCGGCCACCGGTCCAATGGAGCGGCTCCCGCCCCCCCGATACGACCCCTGCCACATGGCGAAGCTCGACGGGACGTTGCCCCGGTCGGGCCCGGAAAACCGTCCCCACCTCGAATAGCCGCAGGTCGCGGACGTGCTGGTCCCAGTTGTTCTTGGCCTCACGGACGAGCCCCGGCATCAGCTCCCGCCGTAGGTAAGCGTCGGACGCGGACAGCGGGTTGAGCAGGCGGACGGAGTCTGGCGCGCCTTCGGAGGTCATGGGAAGGGTGATTACCTCGAGCAACCCCTCCGCGGCCAGGCCGTTGCGGACGGTGGTCGTAATCACCTCGACGGGCGCGTCGGGCAACGACCCGACCCGTGTCGGCCGAAGCTCGATCGGGAAGGCGTCGTACCCGTGGATCCGGGCAATCTCCTCGACCAGGTCGATCTCCTCCTTGAGATCGGGCCGCCAGCCGGGGACGTCCACGGCCATGCGGCCGTCGTCCGGCTTGGACACGACGGTCGCGCCGATAGCGACCAGACAGCGCTCCAGCTCGTGCCAGGGCAGCTCGACTCCAAGCACCCGCGTGACCCGGGCTGGCCGGAGGAAAATGCGCGGTGGGTGCGACGGCTCCGGCCAGAGGTCGAGCGGCGCGTCGGCGAGCGTCCCCCCGGCCGTGCCGAGGACCAGCTCGATGCAACGGCGCAGGGCGTCGGCCCCGCCCCAGAGGTCCACGCCGCGCTCGAAGCGATAGCTCGCGTCCGTGCTCATCCCGAGCCGGCGACGGGTCCGGCGGATGCGCGAGGGCTCCCACCACGCGGCCTCGAGCAGCAGGTCGCGCGTCCCCGCGCTCACCTCGGTGCCGGCCCCGCCCATGATGCCCGCGAGCCCAATCACCCCTTCCCCATCCGCGATGACCGTCGTCTCGGCGTCGAGCGGACGCGAAAGGTCGTCGAGCGTCACGAGCCTGGTCTCACCGGGCCGCGGCCGACGAACGACGACCGCGTTGCCCCGGAGCAGCGCGGCGTCGAACGCATGCATCGGCTGGGACAGCTCCAGCATCACGTAGTTCGTCGCATCGACGACGTTGCTGATCGACCGGACGCCCACCGACTCGAGGCGGTGGCGAAGCCAGGCGGGCGATGGGCCTACTTTGACGCCGCGGATGAACGCCGCGTGGAACCGCCGGCAAACGGCGACGTCCTCCAGCGTGATCCGGACTGCACCCACGACGCCGGACGTCGCCTGCCGCCGCGGCGGCGCGATGTCGAGCCGCTCGGTGCCCGGGAGCGACGGAAGACGGAAGGGAACGTCGTAGGCGACGGACAGCTCTCGCGCGACGCCCTTGTGGCCCAGCAGGTCGGGCCGGTTCGGGCCGACGTCGAGCACGAGCCGGTCGTCGGCGATCGGCAGGACCTCGAGCAGGGGCGTCCCCGGCGCGGCGTCGGTGTCCAGCTCGAGGATACCGTCGTGCTCCTGGCCCAGGCCCAGCTCGCGGGCGGAGCAGAGCATCCCCTCGGACACCTCGCCCCGGATTTTGGCACGCTCGAGCGTCATCGGAGCACCGCCCTTGCCGTGGGGCACGGTCGTGCCGACGGCCGCGAACGGATATCGGTGACCGGCCGCGACGTTGGGCGCGCCGCACACGACGTGCTTGGGCGTGCCCGACCCGTCATTCACGGCGCAGAGCCGGAGACGGTCGGCGTTGGGATGCGGCGCGACCGATTCGACCAGCGCGACCCGGATCTCGCCCAGCCCGGCGTGGAGCGGCTCGACCGCATCCACCGGCGCGCCCAGCATTCCCAGTCGCGCAACGAGATCGCGCGTCTCGAGCGGACGGTGGAGGAAGTCCTCGAGCCAGCGGCGGGAGACGTTCATGCGTCGGCCTGCCCCAGGATCCCGAATTGGCCGAGGAAGCGCATGTCGCCCTCGTAGAAGAGGCGGATGTCGCGCACGCCGTAGCGCAACAGCGCGATCCGGTGCGGGCCCATCCCCCAGGCGAAGCCAGTGTAGCGCTCCGGGTCGAGCCCGCCGTTCACGAGCACGCGCGGGTGCACCATCCCGGACCCGAGGATCTCCATCCAGCCGGTCCCCTTGCACGCGGGACAGCCGCTCCCATGGCAAAGCTGGCACTCCACGTCCATCTCGGCCGAGGGCTCGGTGAACGGGAAGAACGATGGGCGGAAGCGCACCTTTGTCGCCGGACCGAAGAACCGGTGTGCGAACTGGGCGAGCGTGGCCTTGAGGTCGACGAAAGAGATCCCTTCGTCCACCGCGAGCCCTTCGATCTGCGAAAAGCCGGGCGCGTGCGACGGGTCGAAGGGGTCGTTCCGGTAGACCATGCCCGGCATCACCACCCGGATCGGCGGGGCAGACGCCTGCATCACGCGGATCTGCACCGGCGACGTGTGCGTGCGGAGCAGGAGTCGCCCGCCCCGCGGGGTCTCCGCGATCGGCGGCGCGTCGAGGTAGATCGTGTCGTGCAGGTCCATGGCCGGGTGATCGGCCGGGAAGTTGAGCGCGCCGAAGTTGAGCCAGTCGGTTTCGACTTCCGGTCCCACGGCGACGGTGAAGCCCAGCTCGCGGAAGATGTCGAGCAGCTCGTCGATCACGCGGGTGACGGGATGGTCCGCGCCGGTCCACCGCCGGCGGGGCGGCATGGTGAGGTCGGCGGCGTCGCCACCCGAGCGCCGCTCGGCGTCGAGCGCCGCGCGCCGGGCCTCGATCAGCACCTCGGCCTCCACTTTGAGCCGGTTGACCGCCGCGCCAAACGCCTTCCGCTGCTCGAGGGGGAGCGACGGCAGGCGCTTCAGCAGCTCGGTGATGGCACCGCTCTTCCGGCCGAGGAGGGCGATGTGCTCCGCCTCGAGCTGGGTCGCATCGAGCTCGGGGATGCGCGCCAGCCGGGGCAAGAGACCGTTGACGTCGGGGAAGCCGGACTGTTCAAGGGCCATAAAACGAAGGCGTTGGGGCTGTATGCGAGCGTGGGGCCGTCCGCGCCGAGCGGGCGGCCCCACGGGCGGAGGCTCGCGTCGGGAACAGGTCCAAGGGATGGTCCCTTACGACTGTCCCTTCGCGACCTCCGCGATGCGCGAGAACGCGTCGGCGTCCCGCACGGCAAGGTCGGCGAGCACCTTCCGGTTGATCTCGATGCCCGCCTTCTTGAGCCCCGCCATCAGCCGACTGTAGCTCAGGCCATGGATCCGCGCCGCGGCATTGATCCGGGTGATCCAGAGCGCCCGGAACTCCGACTTCTTCTTGCGGCGGTCGCGGTAGGCGTAGCGCATGCCGCGCTCGACCGTCTCCTTGGCCGCCTTGTACAGTTTGCTTCGGCCGCCGCGCGCGCCCTTCGCGGCCTCCATGATCTTCTTCTTGCGGGCGTGGTGCGCAACGCCGCTCTTCACGCGGGGCATAGAACCCTCAGGCCAGGAGGAGGCGGTTGACGCGCGGGAAGTCGGCCGAGCTCACGAGGTCACCCTTCTTGAGCCGGTTCTTCCGCTTCCGCGTCTTCTTGGTCAGGATGTGCGTGTGGTTCGCGTGGAACCGCTTCAGCTTCCCCGAGCCGGTCCGAAGGAAGCGCTTGGTGGCCGCACGCTTGGTTTTCTGTTTCGGCATAAGACTCTCCGTCTACTTGGGCGCGATCACCATGGTCATGTTGCGGCCTTCGAGCTTGGCGTCCATCTCGATCTTCCCGATGTCGGCCAGCGCCGCCGCCACGCGGTCCAGCACTGCCTTGCCCAGATCCAGGTGGGCGATCTGCCGCCCACGGTACATCATCGTCACCTTGACCTTATTCCCGTCGCCCAGAAATTCCCGCGCGTGCCGGGTCTTGAAGTCGAAGTCGTGGTCGTCGATCCCCGGCCGAAACTTCACTTCCTTGAGCTGGATGACGTGCTGCTTCTTCTTGGCCGCCCGGGCGGCCTTCGCCTCTTCGAACTTGAACTTTCCGTAGTCCATGATCTTGACCACGGGTGGGCGCGCCATCGGCGCCACTTCCACGAGATCCAGCCCGCGATCCTGTGCTGCCGCCAGTGCTTCGTCCACCGGCATGACTCCCAACTGCTCGCCACCGGGCCCGATCACCCGCACCGGACTGATGCGGATCTGCCGGTTGACGCGGACTCTCTTTTCGCGCTCGTTTGTGGACAGTGGCCGAACCTCCGCAGGTCAAAGAAAAAGGGACATCCCGAGTTCCGGATGTCCCAGCAGCACCCAGCCGCCTCAGCCGGCGGTCCTCAGGTGCAACGCCTGGACCCGGTCACACCGCGCGCAAACCGCGCGGGCTCAGGGTGGGGGAAGTTGAATCCCCGCTTGCATGTGGCACAAGTGTACCTACGGCCCTACCGGGTGTCAACGCGCCGCGGCGCCGGCCGACGGCGTCACCTCGACCAGCGTCGGAGCCTTGGTCCCCTCCTCCAGCCGCCCCATGGCGATCGTCGGGTCGTGCTCGAAGATGAGGAGCCAGTTCCCGGCGGTCGCGTCGCGGAGCAGTGCCCGCTTGCTCTCGAGCGTCCGCAGGGGCTCGAGGTCGTACCCCATGATCCACGGCAGGGGGAGATGGGCCGCCGTGGGGATCAGGTCGGCCAGGAATACCGCGGTCTCGCCTCCATCGCGTATCACCACCGACTGGTGGTGCGGCACGTGCCCCGGCGTCACCCGGAGCGAGATCCCCGGCACGACCTCGCCGTCGCCGTTGAACAGCTTCCACCGATTGGCCACCGACACCGGCTCGAAGTTTCGCGGAATGTAGCTCGCGCGCGTCCGCTCGTTGGCGTGCCGGGCGAACTCCAGCTCGCCCCGCTGCACCACGTAGGTCGCGCTGGGGAACGACGGCTCCGCCCCGAATTCCCCGGTGTCGAGAAACGTGGCCGCCATGCCGGTCAGCCGGGTGTTGCCGCCGGCGTGGTCGAAATGGAGATGGGTGTTCACCACGAGACGCACGTCGTCGGCGCTGAAGCCAAGCTCGGCCAACGCCAGGTCCAGACGGTTCCTGCCGTCGGCGCCGCGGTTCTCGATCCCGTAGATGTCGTGGAATTTCGCGTCGTCCTTGTCGCCTACGCCGGTGTCCACCAGCAGGAGCCCGTCCGGATGCTCCACCAGAAGACAGCGCATGGCGAGCGGAATCCGGTTCCGCTCGTCGGGCGCCGCGCGCTTTTCCCACATCGGCTTGGGCACGACGCCGAACATCGCGCCGCCGTCGAGGCGTTGGAGACCCGCCTCGAGCGTATGGCAGCGGAGCGCGCCGACCGTGAAGGTGTGGACCAGCGTCACGCGTCGTACCCCGTCCAGGAATCGGCGCGCGGCTCGGTGGGCAGTGCGGCCCGTTTGCGCTTGCCCGCGCGGCGGCGCTCCGCCTCGAGCACGGCAAGATCGGCCAGCGTGCGGGCCCCGTTCTCCCGCGCGAAGCCCAGCAGGCGCGACAGGAGCCGGGCGGTCACCAGTGCATCGCCGCCGGCGCGGTGGCGGGCCGGGTTGTCGAATCCGAACCAGCGGGTGAGCGTGTCGAGCCCGCAGGAGGGAAGACCGGGCACCAGCCGGCGCGCCAGCCGCACGGTGCAGAGCCGAGGGCCGTCCAGGGTGAGGTCCCGCGCCCGGCGCAGCTCCGCGGCAAGAAAGGCCCAGTCGAATCGCGCATTGTGGGCGACGAAGACGCGCCCCGCGAGCGCTCCCAGCAGCCGTTCGGCCAGCTCCGCGAAGGGCGGCGCCGCGCGAACCATCGCGTCGGTGATGCCGGTGACCATGGTCACCGCCGCGGGAACGGGGCGACCGGGATTGACCAGCTCGTCGAGCACGATCTCGCACCGCGCCCCATGCACCACCACGACCGCGACTTCGGTCACCCGGTCGCCGCCGCCCGCCCGCGAGCCCGTCGTTTCCACGTCGACGACGGCGAACGCGCAGTCATCCAGCAGCGGCGAGCCCTGCACTTCGGCCACGAGCGACCAGCGACCGTCGGGCAGCTGGCGCACCCGCGGATCGGGGCCGAGCAGCGCGACCGCGATGCGGTCCGCCACGGCGGTTGGCGCCCCGGCGAGGCCGAGCACGTCGTCGCAGAGCGCGGCCGAGGTCTGCGGCCCGAGGCCCAGCCGCTCGAGCACGCGGTCGGACAGGGTACGGCTCGGGTGGGCGGCGACCCCGATCACAACGGTGCGCGCCGGAGCGGAAGGGTCATGCAGCGCGGCCCGCCCCCGCCCCGGGCCAGCTCACTGCCTTCCACCGTAACCACGATCCGTTGGCGCGCCTCGGTCCAGTCGTCGAAGGCGAGGAAGTCGCTCGACGGCACGGCGCGGAAGCCGGCCTCCTTGAGCGCCTCCAGCGTGGCGTAGTTCCGCCGGTAGCTCACGATCGTGCCCGGCCGGAGCGCGAGGAAGTTGCAGGCCGAGCTCCACTGCTCGCGGTCTTGCGTGGTCCGGTGACCGCCGCCGGAGAAGATCGGCTCGAGCGGAAGCCCGACCGACTGGAGCGCCGCGAAGAAGTTGGGCACCTCCCGAACTCCGTCCTCACCCTTGCGCCGGTGCAGCACGGGGAGACGCTCCGGTCCGACGAAGTAGGGCGGGTACACCACGCAGAGATCGCGATCGACGTGGGTAAAGACCATGTCGAGGTGAATCGCGGTGGGCGCCTTCGGCATCACGATCACGATCACGTCGGTGATGCGCGCGCGCGCAAACACCAGCTCGCACAGCTGATCCAGCGCTGCCGGAGACGTCCGCTCGCTGAAGCCGAGGACCAGCAGATCGTCCCGGAGCTGATGGACGTCGCCGCCCTCGAGCGTGTAGTTCACCCGGCGCTCGTCCGACCCGTCGTAGAGGAGGCCGGCGTTCGCCAGCTCCGGGTGAAACAGGAACAGCGCCTTGATCAGCAGCTCCTCGGTCCAGCGGACACCGTAGCGCATCGCGCCCACGACGCTGTGATCGCCGACCACCATGCCGATGTCGCGGGGGAAGAACAGGTTCGGCAGCGGGGGCAGCGCGAACCCTTCCTCGTTCAGCGCCCGGGCGATCGGTCCACTGGGCTCCTCGGTTCCCTCGACGATCATCCGCACGATCTCCGTGCTGGGCAGCGCGCCCAGCTTCTGGGCCAGCGCGTCCGACGGGATCACGTCCATGGTTTTCGTGATCAGGAAGTTCCGCGCCTCGGGATTCTCCAGCACCTCGGCCAGGAGCTTTCGCACCTGCCGCACCTGGGCGAATCGTGACAACACCGCCACGAACTGCCGGTGCTCCCGCTGGGCGGTCTCGAGGTCGATGATGTCGTCGTAGAGGTAGTCCTCCCGGGTCCCCGGCGTGACTGCCTGCAGCTCGGTGCCCGGCGTGTGGACCAGGACGGATTGCAGCGGACCGATTTCGGAGGAGATGTGGAGGCAGGACATGGACAGAAAGTAAGAGGTGAGAGGTGAGAAGTGAGAGGGGGCCGCCCTCTTACCTCTTACCTCTCACCTCTCACCGGTTGGTCAGCGCGTAGCTCAACGTCTCCAGCTCCAGCGCCAGGTTCACGGTCTTCACAACGACGTCGTTCGGCACCGCGAGCTGGAGCGGCGCGAAGTTGAGAATGGCCCGGACCCCCAAGCGCACCAGCCGGTCGGCGACGGCCTGGGCGGCCTCCGCCGGGGTGACGAGGACCGCCATGTCGATCGGCTGGCGACCCAGCTCCGCTTCCAGGTTCGCGATGTCCAGCACCGCGAGCCCGTTCCACTGGCGGCCGATCTTGCCCGGGTCGGCATCGAAGATCGCCACGATGTCGAAGCCCCGCTGCTTGAAGCCGCGATACTGGACCAGGGCGCTGCCGATCTTGCCGGCGCCGATCATCGCCACGCGGTAACGGCGCTCGAGCCCGAGGATCTCCCGCAGCCGTCCCGCCAGCTCCGGCACCGCGTAGCCGAGCCCGCGCTTTCCGAAAGAGCCGAAGAACGACAGGTCCTTCCGCACCTGGGCGGACGTCGTCCCGCCCCGTGAGGCCAACGCCTCGGAGCTGATGGTGTCGATCCCCTGTTCCTCGAACTCTTCCAGGAACCGCAGGTACAGCGAGAGGCGGCGGACCGTGCTTTCCGCGACTTTGCGCATGCGTGGCGGCGTTTTGTGAAATGTTTCACAAAGCTAGTCCCCCGCCCACCCCGCGTCAACGAGGGCCGCGAGGAGTGTCACGAACGCGCGCACGTCGAGCGTCTCGGGGCGGACGTCCGGCGGAAGGGCGGCGCGGCGCAGCACGCCGGCCGCGACCGCGGGACTGAAGCCGGTCAACTCACGCAAACCCCGGAGCAGCTGCTTCCGGCGAAATCCGAACAAGCCGACAACGAGCCGCCGGAACGGCTGTCGCATCTCGTCGGCCACGGCGGGGCGCACCAGGGGCCGGAGTCGTAGCACCGCGGAGTCCACCCGCGGGCGCGGTGTGAACGCTCCCGCGGGCACCCGAAACAGCAATTCGACTGACGCGACCGCCTGGACGCCGACACTCAGCGCGCCGTACGCTTCACCGGCCGGCGGCGCCGCGACGCGCTCCGCCACCTCGCGCTGGACCAGAAACACGACCCGCTCCGGGCGGGGCGGCTCAAGCGCCTTCTCCAGGAGCGGCGACGTGAGGTTGTAGGGGATGTTTCCGGCGACGAGATAACCGGGGACCGGACTCGCGGCACCCGGCGCGACCCCGGCGAGGGCGTGCCAGTCCGCCTCGAGCGCGTCGGCCTCAACGATCGTGACGCGGGGCCAGCGATCCCGCAAGGCCGGCACCAGCTCACGATCCTTTTCCACGGCAACAACCCGCCGTGCACGCTCAGCCAGCGCGGCGGTGAGGCCACCCCGACCGGGGCCGATCTCGAGCACGGTATCGCTCCGGCCCGCCTCGACCGCATCGGCGATGCGGGCGAGAATGCGCGGATCGGTCAGGAAATGCTGGCCAAGGCGTTTCTTGGGGCGGGGCATGTAGGCAGTAAACGGTAAAAAGTGAACAGTGAACAGGCGCCTCCGCTGATGCTGGGGCACCTGTTCACTGTTTACGGTTCACTGTTCACGTGTTTTTCAGGAGTTCAGCCGGACGACCAGCAACGTTCTGTCGTCGATCGGCGGCGAGGCGAACCCATCCGCCTCGGCGTACACGGCCTCGATGATCGCGTCGGGCGTTTCGGCCCGGTGGGCCAGCACAATGTCCAGAATCCGTCGCTCGCCGAAGCGCTCCCCGCTCGTGTTTCGCGCGTCTACCAGGCCGTCGGTCCAGAGGCAGAGGAGGTCGTCGGCGGCGGACCACGGCAACTGGCGGCGCTCGATCGCGCCGGGCGTGGCGAGCCCGATGGGCGGGGACGTCGCCTCGAGCCGCTCGGCATCACCGGTCTTCGGCACCCGGAACGCGTAGGGGTGCCCCGCGTTGGCGTAGGACAGCCGCCCCGCGACCGGATCGAGCACGCCGTAGAACACGGTGAAGTACATCTCGGTCGTCCTCAACTCCGTGCCCAGGCTCTCGAGCAGCGCGGAAAGGGTCTCGTCCGGCGTCACGGCGGCACCGGCGTGGATGCCGGCCGCCGACATGACGAGCGCCATGATGAGGGCCGCGGAGAATCCGTGCGAGGCCACGTCGCCGAGCATGACGCCGACGCGCCCGCGGCCAAGTCGGGTGAACGTGTAGAAGTCGCCGCCTACCGACTCCGCCGGCACGCAGCGCGCCGCGAGCCGGGCGTCGCCCTGCAGGATGGCGGGATGGGGCAGCAGCTTGAGCTGAAGGTCGTGCGCCAGCTCCAGCTCCCGCCGAAGGCGCTGCTGCCGGAGGTCGCGCATCACCAGGCGGGCGTTCTCGACGGCTGCGCCGATCTGATTCGCGACCGCGGTCACCAGCTTCCGGTCGGAGAGGGTGAACCGATCGCCGCCGATCCGGTCGGTGAGGTTGATGACGCCGACGCAGCGCGTGCTCCCGCCCGGGGCGGCGTAGCAGATGGGCAGGCTCAGGAAGGCGCGGCCCTTGTACCCGCGCCCGCCCTCGTCCGGCGGCGCGTCATCCGACCCCTCCGGCGGCTCGTGGGCCAATACTCGGCGCTCGCGGAAGACCCGCGCCGCGATGGAGACATCGTCGTTCGGCGAAATGGGGACGACCTGGTCGGAGCTGAAGCCGCGCGCGGCGACCGTGCGCAGCAGTCCCGTTGCCTCGTCGTAGACCATGATCGACGCCCGCCTGGCGCCGACCACGCCGCTCACCTCGCGCACGATGGTCTGCGCTGCCTCGTCCAGTCGAGTCGTCTGTCCCAGGATTTCACTGATCGCGTAGAGGAGGTCGATCTCCTCGTAGCGGCTGGCCAGCTCCTCCGCCAGAAAGGCGCGCTGGCGTTCGGCGTCGAGGAGCGCAGCCACGATCGGTCGGATCAGCTCGGCCTTGCCCTCGCCGGCGCCGTGATCGCCGACCGAGGTCTCGACCCAGTAGCCCTGCACGTGGGGCACCGGGTCGAGGCGGGCGGAGCCGGTGGGCGTGGGCACCAGACCCCCGGTGCGGGGAATCGGCGGGCTCCAGCCCGGGTCGCCGCCGGCGGCCACGCGCAGGCGACGGCCGTCGAAACGCCACAACCGCACCCGTCCTCCGACGAGCGCGCCAAGGCCTTCGAGGATGTCGTCGAGTCGCGCTACCGGCGGCGCAGCGTCATGCAGATGGAGTTTCCCTGCTCGTTGAAATAGACCTCGTCCACGAGCTTCCGGATCAGAAAGAGGCCGCGGCCGCAGGTCTCGCCGATCTGCTCGGGTCGGACCGGTTCCGGGACTTGGGTGGGATCGAAGCCGACGCCTTCGTCGGTGATCTGCACGCAGATCCGGTCGGGAAAGAGCTCGGCGTCAACCAGCACGGACTTGCCCGGCTCCTCCTGATTGCCCCGCATGACCGCGTTGGCGAGCGCCTCGGCAACCGCGACCTGAAGCCGGAACCGAAGCCGTTCCGTCGGCGCGGTGCCGGCGAAGCAATGCCGGGTGACCAGGCTCACCGTCTGTTCGATGCAGGCCACGTCGCTGGGCATTCGGACGTGCACCTGCGTGGCCACAGCGGGGACGCCGGAGGCGGGGGTGCGACGGACGCAGAGCTGGAGTGGGGAGGTCATCGCGGTCAGAAGTTGGCGAGCGCTTGCTCGGGGGTGTCCGCGATGGCGAACAGGGTATCGAGCTTGGTCAGCTCGAAGAGAGACCGAAGATCCTCGTTCAGGCCGGACAGGCGAAGCTCGCCGCCCAACTCCCGGACCCGCTTGGAAAGGGACACCAGGGCTCCCAGACCGGACGAATCGATGTAGCCGGTTCGGGCAAAATCGATGAGGAATTTCCGCTCACCGCGATCCAGGGCCCCACCGATCAAGTCCTTGAGCTCCTGGCGGTTACCGACGATGAGCTGTCCCTCGACCCGCACCACCACGACCCCGCCCGAGTCCTTCGTCTGGTGAAACCCCATGCTCGTCTCCGTCAGAGGGTCGGGTCCTGCAGCAAGGCCACCGCCGCAGCCACCTCGACAATATCATCGGCGGTCGCCCCGCGTGAAAGGTCGGCCATGGGGCGACGCAGTCCCTGGATGATGGGCCCCAGGGCGGCCGCTCCGGCCAGCCGCTGCACCAGCTTGTAGGCGATGTTGCCGGCGTCGAGGTCGGGGAACACCAGCACGTTGGCCCGGCCCCCCACCGGCGACCCCGGCGCCTTGCTGTCGGCGACGTCGGGCACGATCGCGGCATCCACCTGAAGCTCGCCATCAGACTCGATCCCCGGGGCGAGGTCGCGGAAACGGATGGCCGCGTCGCGGACCCGGTCGACCGGCGCGCCGCGCGAGCTCCCCTTGGTGCTGTAGGAGAGAAAGGCGACCCGGGGAATGTCGCCCACGAGACGCGAGCGATCCCGCGCCGCCGCCAGCGCGATCTCGGCCAGCTGCTCCGACGAGGGCTCCGGCACCACGGCGCAGTCGGTGAACGTGAGCACGGTGTCGTTGGGCAGCACCATGTAGAACGCGGAGCTCACGAGGTCGACGCCCGGCGCGGTCCCGATCGCCCAGAGCGCCGACCGGATCACTTCCGCCGTCGTATGCACGGCCCCGCCGAGGCAACCGTCGGCCTCGCCCAGGGCCACGAGCGCCGCGCCGAAGTTGAGCGGCTCGCTTGCGACTTCCAGCGCGTGCACCCCGTCGCGAATTTTTTCCGGACGCCGGCTGCGGAGATGATTGGCGACGCGCTGGAGCCGAGGATCGTGCTCCGGCTCGATGGCGCCGGCTCCGAGCACGATCGGCTCGGCGATCCCTTCTCGCCGGAGCCGCTCGGCCGCAGCGTGCACCCGACCGTCCTGGCCCTCGGCCAGCACGATGCGGCCCTTCCGGGCCGCGGCGCGGGTGAGCAGGTCGCGACGGAAACTCACTGGGCGAAGCGGCGCCGGAGCGCGGCGGCGACGGCGGGATGCACGAGCGTCTGGACGTCTCCGCCGTGCCGGGCGACTTCCCGCACGAGGCTGGAGCTGAGATAGGTGAGATCGACGGCCGGCACGAGGAACACGGTCTCCAGTGACGGGTGGAGCTGCCGGTTCATGAGCGCCATCTGAAATTCGTACTCGAAGTCGCTCACGGCCCGGAGCCCGCGGACCACCATGGTGGCCCCCACCCGCTTGGCGTAGGCGGCGAGCAGCCCGTCGAAGGCCTCGAAGGCAATCCGCTGGTCCGCTCCCACGGCGGCGCGCAGCAGCTCGAGGCGTTCCTCCACCGAGAACAGGGCCTGCTTCGCCGCGTTGGCCGCGACGGCAACGATCAAACGGTCACAGAGGGCGAGGCTCCGGCGCACGAGATCTTCGTGGCCGCGCGTGGGAGGATCGAACGAGCCCGGGTAGATCGCGATCCGCGTCATGAAGCGTGGCAGAAGGTGAGCGCGGTATCGCCGTACCGGCGGGAGTCGTCTCCGGGAAGGGCGAGGTCGGCGCGATGCTCGACGGAAAGAATGCGCGCGAAGGGGCGCCGGCGGAAGAGCGCGACCAGCCGCTCGGCGGCGTCGGTGGTGTAGGGCGGATCCGCAACGACCACGTCGAAGGCGTTCGGGGCAAGCCGTCCGGCGTAGCGGAGCGCGTCGGCGCGATGCACGCGGACGTCGTGCTCCACGCCCAGTGCCGTGATGTTGGCCCGCAGGGCGTCCAGCGAGCCCGGGGCCAGCTCCACGAAATCGACCGACGCCGCCCCGCGGGAGAGCGCCTCGAGCCCCAGCGCGCCGCTGCCGGCGAACAGGTCGGCCACGCGGGCGCCCGCCAGCGCGGGTGCCAGGATGCTCATCCAGGCCTCGCGCACGCGGTCGGCGGTGGGGCGCACGCGGCCGCCCTTCGGCATGACGAGCCGCCGGCCGCCGAACCGGCCCGCGACGATCCGCACGTCACGCCCGGGGCGTGTGAGGACCCAGGGCGCAGAGCCGCGCCTGGAGGGTGCTGAATCCCTGCCAGTCGTTGGTCTCGAGCCGGAACGCGGCGTCCACCGGCCCGTCGCCGAGCCCGGCCGCGCGGTCGGCCCATTGGAAGCCGATCGCCGAGAGCTGCGCGTCGCCGTCTTCCAGGATCCCCTTGAGATGGCCGCTCCCCACGATCGCGCGCCGGGCGAGGCGCACGCCCCGCACGCCGAGGACCGGCGAGGGGTTCCCCGCGCCGCAGGGCTCGAGATGGCGGGCCAGCCGCTCGAAGTCGCCGGTCGCCTCGGCGAGCGGAATCTCCAGATCCACACGCTGCTCCGGGCCCAGGTCGTCCGGCGCGAGGCGCTGCCGGGCAACTGCGGTGAAACGGGCGCGGAACGCGTCGAGATTGCCGCGCTTGAGCGTGAGCCCGGCGGCCATGTGATGCCCGCCGAACCGCTCGAGCAGATCACCGCACGCCGTGAGCGCCGCATGCAGGTCGAAGCGGGAGATGCTCCGCCCCGAGCCTTTGCCGATCTCGCCGTCGAACGCGATGAGGAACGTGGGCCGGCCGTAGCGCTCGACCACGCGCGACGCGACGATCCCCACCACACCGGGATGCCAGCCCTCGGCGTCGAGGACGATGCCGGCCTCGAGATCACCTGCGTTCTCGACCTGCTCCAGCGCCTGCTCGAGGATGCGCTGGTCGATGAGCTGCCGCTCGGCGTTGAGGGCGTCGAGCGCGCGGGCAACCGTCATCGCTTCCACCGGATCGTCGGTGAGAAGCAGCCGGAGCCCGTCCGCCGCGTCGCCGATGCGCCCGGCCGCGTTGAGCCGCGGGGCCAGAATGAAGCCGACGTGTCCGGCCCGGATTTGCCGCCCGGCCAGGCCCGCGGTTTCCACCAACGCCCGGAGGCCGGCCCAACGGCTGTCCGCCAGCAGCTTGAGTCCGTGCTTGACCAGGATCCGGTTCTCACCGACCAGCGGCACGACGTCGGCCACGGTCGCGAGCGCAACGAAGTCGAGTAGGTGGAATGGAAGGTTGGGCGACAGTCCGAGCGCGGGCACGAGCGCCTGGACCAGCTTGAAGGCCACTCCGGTGCCACAGAGATTCGTCGCGCCGGACTGATCGGCCGGCTGCTGCGGATCCAGAATCACGTCGGCGGCAGGCAATGCGGGCCCCGGGAGGTGGTGGTCCGTCACTACCACGTCGATGTCGGCGCGCCTGGCCGCCGCCACCGTGTCGAAGGCGGTGATGCCGCAATCACAGGTAATGATCAGCCCGGCGCCGATCGCCTGCGCTTGGGCGAGGCCGGCCGGGCCGAAGTCGTAACCGTCCCGGAGCCGATGGGGCACGAACGCGGTGGCGTTGCCACCCGCGAGCCGCAGCGCGCGCGCGAGCATCGCGGACGCACACTGGCCGTCCACGTCGTAATCGCCGTGGATCAGAATCGGCACACCACGCCGCACCGCGCCTGCGACGATCTCGACCGCCCGGTCCATTCCCGCCACCGCGAACGGATCGGAGAGGTCCTCCAGGCTCGGGCGGAGAAACCGCTGCGCCGCGTCCGCGCTGCCGTAGCCCCGTTGCACCAGGATCCCGGCCAGCGCGAGCGGCAGGCTGAGCGCGGACGCCAGCTCGCGCACCCGGCGATCGTCCGGCGGCGGCGCGACCACCCAACGTTGCGGAAGGGCGGAGAGCGTGGTCACGACTCGGTCGCGTAGAGGATGACGCCGCAGGCCTCGCACCCTTCGAGCAGCGCCCCCGCCCGAATCTGGCTGCGCCGATTGCGCGGGACGGCGGTGAAGCATGCGCCGCAGGCGTCGCCGCTGAGCGGAACGACGACGGCCGACGCCCGCGCGCGTCGCAGCCGGTCGTAGCGGATGCGCAGCGTGCGCTCGAGCAGCGCCGCCGAACTCTCCCGCTGACGGAGCAGATCGGCCCGCTCGGCGTCGAGCCCGGCTCGCCGCTCCGCCAGCTCGGCCCGTCGCGGCGCCTGATCCGCGGCGACGGCCTCGAGCTTCTGCTCCTCCTCGCCCACGCGTCCGCGGAGCGCCTCCACCGAGTCGGCGGACCGAACCCAGTCGCCTTCCTCCTTGGCGATCACCGAGCGCGCGAGGTCCATCTCCGCCATGAGCGTCGAGGCTTCCTTCGGATTGCGAACGAACTCCAGCCGCTGGCGGCGGCGCTCCTGCACCTGCCGGTAGCCCTCGATCTTGGCTTCGAGGTCGTCCCGCCGCTTGGCGCCGTCGGCCGCTGTGCGCTGGGCGGCGTCCCGGGCTCCGCGGGCACGATCGAGCTCCTGGTCCAGCCGGCCGACGTCGGCCTCGAGCGCGGCGATCCGCTCGTCCACGACGCCGATCGCGGTGTCTTTGGCTTGGAGGTCGAGCAGCTTCGACAGATCAGGATGCATCGACGGTACCCGGGTGACGAGGGAACATCGCGGTTCAGCGGTGCGGCTGGCGGTGCCGAGCCTGCTGCCCGGAGCGAACATACCCGCGCTTGCGGGCGAACGCGGGGAAGCGCGCGTCCAGATCCGCCAGCCGCCGCGCCTTCTCGGTGGGATCCGTGAGGCGAACGATGGTGCGATACTCGGGCCGGGCAGCCAGGGTCTGCTGGGCGGAGACGTAGTCCTCGGATGCCTGCTCCGCGGTCAGGGCCGCCGCCGCGTCGCGCAGCTCGGCCCAGACGATCGACGCCTCACCTGACAGCCCCTCCGGAAGCTGGGTGCCGGGGTCGGCGGCGGGGAGCCGGACGAGCGCGGCATACAGCTCTCCGAGCGCGGGCGTCTCGAACCATTCGGGCGCAAGTTCCCGCCGGCCCGCTTCCCGCCACTCCGGCGAGACCAGCATCGCGCGCAGCAGCTGGCGCTCGGCGCGTGCGCCGAACCGCGCGGTCCGCCCCGCCGGGCCGCCGGGAGCCTCGCGTGGCCGCGCATCCGTCGGCGAGC
>CAZFKN010000053.1:0-21008 GCA_964519805.1 uncultured Gemmatimonadaceae bacterium | reverse complement strand
GACCGGCTTCGGCTCGGGGACCGGTTCCGGTTGGGAATGCGCCAGCTTGACGGAGGGTCGGGGACCCGAGGGTGTCGCGGAGGTGACGGCGGGCCCGGACGTGGAGTGGCTGGAGGCGGCGCTCTTACCGCCGCCGGCCACGATCTCGAGCGCCTGCTTGTAGTGCGGGTGGAACTCGATCGGCAGCCACTTGTCGCTGGCCTGGTGGTAGATGCGCGCGCGCGTGGTGATCACGCCGCTCTTGATGGCGGTCGCGATCTCCTCGACGCTGCGATATACCCCGACATCGCCGGGTTCGAGTTCGATACGGTACATACGGAGCTCCGGTGGCGCGGCCGGCCCGCGCTGACCTTCCTCAGATACTGCGATTTTCGTGCTGTCGTGGACTGCAAGCTATTGCGTTTCATCGCATTTCGAGACATAGCCTAGATGGATTCAAGTCGGACTGACGGCACGACTGCAACTACCAGTTTGCACTTGCAGTTGTAACCGCTCCACCGCTGCCGCTGAACAAGTGATCGATTCTCAGACAGGCCGGACCGGGCCTTGAACCCTTCACCGGTGTCTAAACCGGCCACCCCCGGCCCCGCGATTTGCAGCATCACGAAGCGCATTGCGCTGTTAGACTTCTCCGACTTTCGGCGCCCAATCGCTCGTTCCGGAGCCCTCCTGTGCCCGCTCGCACCCCGTCCTTCGCCTCCGTCTCCGCCGCCTCCGTCCTCGGCCGCATCGGATTGCCCGAGCCCGTCTCGGCGCTCGCCGCTCGCCGGTGGGACGCGATCGTCGTCGGGGCCGGCCACAACGGGCTCACCTGCGCCGCGTACCTCGCCCGTGCCGGGAAGCGTGTGCTCGTGCTCGAGGCCCGCGAGAACGTCGGCGGTGCCTGCACGCTGGAGGAGACCTGGCCCGGTGTGCGGTTCTCGCCCTGCGCCTACGTCGTCGGGCTGCTGCACCCACGCGTAATGGCAGAGCTGGACCTCAAGGGGCACGGCTTTCGTTGGCATCCTGCGGTGGGCGGGATGTTCGTCCCCTTCGAGGACGGGTCGAGCATCCAGCTCTGGACCGACAACGCCCGCTGCGAAGCGGAAGTGCGGCGCTTCGCGCCCGGCGACTTCGGCGGCTGGCAGCGGATGGTAGACGTCAAGCGGCGACTGCGGGACGCGCTTCGCCCAGAGGGAGACGACGACCTTTGGCTCGACCCTGCGCCCCGGCGCGAGGCGATCGAGCTGCGGCTCGCCGGCGACGAGGAGGCCCGGGCGCTGCTCTTCGATTGGTCGATGGTCGAGTACGTGGAGCGCTACCTGAGGGATGAGCGGCTCCAGATGGCATACCTGGGCCAGGGCGTGATAGGAACCAACGCCAGCCCCCACGACCCGGGCACGGCGTCGGTCTACTATCACCACGGGTCGGGGCGGATGGACGGCATGCCCGGCACCTGGGGCTACGTGGTCGGCGGCATGGGCATGGTCTCGTTCATTCTGTGCGACATCGCGCGTGAGGCGGGTGCCGTGGTCGCGGCGGGCGTCCCGGTAGGCAGGATTCTCCCGGGCGAAGGCGTCGAGCTGGCCGACGGCACCTGCATCACCGCGCCCCAGGTCGTGTCCAACGCCGATCCGAGGGTCACGCTCCGGCTCCTGGATGGTGCGGCCGATCCGGCCTGGCGTGCGCGCGTGCAGGAGATCCCGATTGAAGGCGTCACGGTCAAGGTGAACATGACGCTCCGCGAGCTGCCCAACTTCACCGCCCGACCGGGCACCTTCGAGCCGCACCACACGGGGCAGGTCAACACGCCGCTCACCAAGGCCGAGTGGAAGGCCCACCATCGCACGGCGCAGGCCGGCGACCTCCCGGCGCGCTTGTGGACGGAGTTGTATCTCCAGACCGCGTACGACCCGAGCGTGAGCCGGCCGGGCGTCCATACGCTCACCGTCTTTTCGCAGTACGTCCCCAACCGGTTCCGCGAGGGCACGTGGGAGACCCGTCGCGCGGAAGTGGGTGGGCGGGTGGTCGAATCGATTGCGCGATTCACGTCGAACCTGCCGGGCGCGATCCTCGATACGCAGGTGCTCGGGCCCCCGGACATCGAGCAGCGGGTGGGCCTCTCCGGCGGGCACATCTTTCAGGGGGAGATTCTTCCGCAGTACATGTGGGAGCGGCGGCTCACGGCCCGCACACCGATGCGGGGCGTGTACCTCTGCGGAGCGTGCACCCATCCCGGCGGCAGCGTGATCGCGGTCAACGGCCGCAACGCCGCGATGGTGATGCTGCGCGACATGGGGTGACCCGTCGCATCGTGGTCGCGGTGATCGGCCCGGGCGAGGGTGCCACCGCGCTCGACCGCGACGCCGCGCGACGCGTGGGCGAGCTCGTGGCGGCGGCGGGCTGGGTAACGCTCACGGGCGGCTGGAACCTGGGCGTGATGGATGCCGCAAGCCGCGGTGCCCGCGACGCGGGCGGACTGACGGTGGGCCTGCTCCCCGGGCGGGATGCCGACGGCGCCTCGCCCGCCGTCGAGGTCGTCATCCCCACCGGCCTGGGCGAGGCGCGCAACAACCTGGTCGTGCTGGCGAGCGATGCACTGGTTTGCTGCGGAATGAGCGCGGGAACCGCCTCGGAGGCGGCGCTTGCGCTGAGGGTAGGGAAGCCGCTCGTGCTGGTGGCACCCGCCCCTGAAACCACCGTTTTTCTACGCTCGCTCCACCGCGGCGAGGCGATCGCGGTTCCCGATGCCGAGTCCGCGATCGTCGCCCTGAAGCGACTGCTGGGACCTTCCTAGACGCTGCCTAGCGCTGCCAGATGTAGAGGCCGTACAGCCCGAGGCCCGCTCCCCCGATAGCGATGACAGTGCCTGCGTCTCCCCCGATCAGAATGCCCGCAATCACGGCCGCGCCACCCACCAGCGCGAACACGCGACCCTCGCGCCGGCCCATGCGCGCAGCCGACGCATTGACGGCAACAGGCGCCTCATCCTCGGCGGAAACGCCGAAACGAGTGGCGGCGAGTGTGGGAGCGTAGGAAGCCGGGGCGGCGGGTGGTGTGGCGATTGCCGTCGCCGTTGGGGCCACAGGGCCCGGGGCGGGGCTCTGAGCCGCCGCGGGACGCGAGACCACTGTTGCAATGACCAAGATCGCGACGGAGCAGGACCAGCGTCGAAGCATCGTCGTTCTCCGGGGTGAGCGTGATTAGTGGCTTGCCGGCCGTCCCGGCGTGCATGGGCCATGCCACCGTCGACTCACCCGCCACCCCCGCTTGGCAACCGGTGATTAGCTTTCGCGCCTCGTGCCTTGACCCTAGGACATAGCTGCGATGACGCCCGTGCACTCCCAGCCGTACAAGCCGATCTCGATCCGGGGACGCCTGCCGACGCGGGGTGAATTGGCGGACTTGTTCCGGCTGGCTCTGCCCGTGGTCGTCGTGCAGGTGGGGCTCATGGCGATGGGGGTCGTGGACTCCATCATGGTGGGCCACGTCTCGCCCACTGCGCTGGCAAGCGTAGCGATCGGGAACCTCTACTTCTTCGGTCTCTCTGTGTTCGGCATGGGCGTGCTCATGGCGCTCGACCCGCTCGTGGCCCAGGCGGTGGGTGCGGGGGACGAGCGGGCCATCGCCCGCGCCGTGCAACGGGGGCTCGTCCTTGCCGTGGGCTTGAGCATCCCCACGTGCCTGTTGCTGCTCACTGCCCGGCGTTTCCTGGCCTGGATCGGCGAGCCGGCAGCGGTGATTCCCGACGCGGCGCTCTTCGCGCGGATCATGATCCCCGGCGTGTTCCCATTCTTCGCCTTCGTCGTGTTCCGCCAGTCGCTGCAGGCGATGGGACGGATGCGGCCGATCGTGCTCGCCATCGTCATTTCGAACCTGCTCAACGCGTTCCTCGACTGGGTGCTGATCTTCGGCCACCTGGGCGCACCGGCGATGGGCGTGCCCGGCTCCGCCTGGGCGACCACGACGAGCCGCTGGGTGATGGCGGCGCTGCTGCTGGCGCTTTCGTGGTCGGCGCTCAAGCATCGCCTGTTTCCGCTCCGGCCGGAGGTTGCCGAGTGGCGCCCGTTCGTTCGGATGCTGGTGCTCGGCGTGCCGATCGGGCTGCAGTACGCGCTGGAGTGGGGGGTCTTCGGGACGGTGCTGCTCCTCATGGGACGCATTGGGACGGTCGCGGTGGCCGCCCACCAGATCGCCATCAATGTCGCGTCGCTGACCTTCATGGTGCCGCTCGGGATCTCCGCCGCGGCGACGGTGCTCGTGGGGCACGCGGTCGGGCGGGGAGACGCGGACGGTGCGCGCCGCTCCGCGGGGGCCGCGCTTGCCACCGGCGTCACGTTCATGGCCATGATGGCGCTCCTGTTCCTCCTGCTGCCCGAGGCGATCGCCCGAGTCTACTCGGAGGACGCCGCGGTCATCGCACTGGCCGCAACCCTGCTGCCGATTGCGGGGGCGTTTCAAATATTCGACGGGACCCAGGTCGTCTCGATCGGCATCCTGCGGGGGCTCGCCGACACGCGCGCGCCGTTTGTGATCGCCGTTCTGGGGTTCTGGCTGCTGGGCTTTCCGGTGAGTCTGTGGCTCGGCTTCCGGACGCCGCTGGGTCCTGCGGGGTTGTGGTGGGGTCTCGTGGTGGGTCTGGCCGCGGTCGCGGTGCTGCTCCTGCTCCGGACCCGCGCACGCTTCCGTCGGGAGATCCGGCGGGTGGTGATCGACCACACGGGCGAGATGGAAGTGGCGTAGCTGCAGTGAAGAAGTGAGAGGCGAGACGTTACATCTCGCTTCTCACCTTCGTTTCCAGCAGCCCCAGCCCCGCATCCACAACCAGCGCCAGCCCTGCCGCGGGGATCGCGCCGGACAGGATCATCCGCGTGTCCGACAGGGAGAGTCCCGCGACGATCGGATCACCCAGGCCGCCGGCGCCAATGAAAGCCGCGAGGGTGGCCGTGCCGACGTTGATGACCGCGGCCGTCCGGATTCCTGCCATGATCACCGGGGCAGCCAGTGGCAGCCGCACGTACCGCAGCACCTGTCCCGGCGTCATTCCGATGGCGACCGCGGCACTCACCGCGTCCGGATCCGCGTTGCGGACCCCGGTGTAGGTGTTCCGGAGAATCGGATATAGCGAGTAAAGAAAGAGCGCCACCAGCGCCGGCACGACGCCGATGCCGAGCAGCGGGATCATGAACGCCAGCAGGGCGATGCCGGGAATCGTTTGGAGCAGACCCACGGCCCGTATCGTGGACTCGGCGACCCGTTCCGTGCGCTCGAGCAGCAGGCCGAGCGGTGCCGCGACTAGGACCGCCGCGAGGAGCGACACCGCGACCAGGACCAGGTGGCGGAGCGTCAGGCGGGCGACCATCGGCGCCTGCGCCACGAGATACGCGCCGAGCGGCTCGCGTCGCGAAGGCTCGGCGTGCGCGCCGCCGGCGCCCGCTGATCCAGGCCCGAGACCCAGTGCGCGCAATGCGTCACCCGCGACTCCGGCGATCGGCTCATTGTCCACCTCCACGCGTCGGTTCAGTTGTCGCATGGTTGTCTCGGTGAGCCGCCCGCTCAGCTCCTCAAGTGCCAGGACGGCGCCGGGCGCCTCCCGCGGCAGTCGTGCTCCCACGAGCGCCGCGGCCTGGTAGGGCGGGAAAAAGCGGCGATCGTCCGCCAGGACCACGAGGTCGTACTTCACGATGAAGCCGTCCGTGGCGTAGCCGTCGATCACGTCGACCTCGCCGGCCGCGAGCGCCTGGTACTTCACCGCCGGCACGAGGGCACGAACCGCCTTGAAGGCGATTCCGTATGCGTGGCCGATGCCCGGGAGGCCATCGGGACGTCCGATGAAATCGGGTGTGAGACCGGCGGTGAGGCCCGGGGCCGCGCGCGCCAGGTCGGAGAGGGTGCGGAGGCCGAGACGGTCGGCCGTCTCCCGGCGAACGGCGATGGCGTAGGTGTTCTCGAAGCCAAGCGGCGGCAGCCAGCGGATGTCCCAGCGGCGCGCGAACTCGGCCGCTACATGGGCGAAGGCGTCCCGCGGATCGGCGATGGGCTGCTCGTGCAGGATCGCGGTGAGGCCGGTACCGGTGTACTCGGGGTAAACGTCGATCGCGCCGGTGCGGAGCGCCTGGAACGCCAGCTCCGTGGCACCGAGTCCGGGCCGCCGCTCCACATTGAAGCCGCGCGCCTCGAGCAGCTGCGCGAACATCTCGGCCAGCAGATACGACTCGCCGAACGGTTTTGAGGCGACGACGACCGGGCGTTTGACCGGCGCCGGGGCGACTCGCTCGGCCGCCGCCAGCGTGACCAGTACCACGGCAGCGAGACTCGCCACCGGACCTCGCTGAAGAAGGAAGGCCGGCGTCACGGGTCCCTCACTCGAGCGCGTGCGAGCAGCTCGGCGACGTACGCCGTCGCCGGGTTGCCGAGCAGGGCGGCGGGTGGCGCGGCCTGCTCGATTCGTCCCGCCCGCATCACCACCACCCGGTCGCCGAGGTCGAGCGCTTCGCGCAGGTCGTGAGTCACCAGGACGGCAGTCAGCTCGAGTCGGCGCTGGAGTGCCCGGAAGGTCGTCTGGAGGTCGGCCCGCGTAATGGCGTCCAACGCACCGAACGGCTCGTCCAGCAGGACGATGTCGGGCCTGGCCGCAAGCGCCCGGGCGATGGCGGCCCGCTGCCGCTGGCCACCGGACAACTCGCGGGGCCTGCGGTCCACGAACCGGTCGGGTTCCAGGCCGACCAGCTCGAGCGCCTCGCGGGCGAGCCGGTCTGCCGCGGGATCGCCGCCCAGCCAGGGCACGACGGCCACGTTGCGGCCAATTCGCCAGTGGGGAAGGAGGCCCCCTTCCTGCGGCACGTAGCCGATGCTGCGGCGAAGCAGAATGGGGTCCAGCTCGCGAACCGAGCGGCCCCGCACGGAGACGGTGCCGGCATCGGCCTCGACGAGCCGATTGAAGCATCGGAGCAGTGTCGACTTCCCCGCGCCGCTCTCGCCCACCACGGTCACGCATTCGGCCCGCTCGATGGACAGGGAAGCACCGTCGAGCGCCGCCCCGGCGTGGAAACGCTTCGTCACGCCCTCGACCGCGAGGTGACCGGTCATCAGCCGGGCACGAGCACGGCCGCGCCGCGGAGCGTTCCGCTCCGGAGCCGATCGAGTGCCTCGTTGGCCTGGGCCAGCGGCATGGGTTCGGTTTGCGTGCGCACGCCGGCCACCGGAGCCAGGGCGAGGAATTCCTCGCCGTCGCGGCGGGTAAGGTTAGCGACGGACCGCACTGTGCGCTCGCCCCAGAGTATTTCGTAGGGGAAGGATGGAATCGGGCTCATGTGGATCCCGGCACAGACCACGGTGCCTCCCTTTGCGACCGCGCGCAGTGCCGCCGGAACCAGCGGTCCCACCGGGGCGAAGATGATCGCTGCGTCGAGCGGGTCGGGCGCTGACTCATCCGACGCTCCGGCCCACTCGGCACCCAAGTCGCGCGCGAAGGATTGCGCCGCCGCGTCGCCCGACCGGGTGAAGGCGAATACCCGTCTTCTTTGGTGCCGGGCCACCTGCGCCACGAGGTGGGCCGCGGCGCCGAACCCGTAGAGACCGAGTCGGCGAGCATTGCCCGCGGCGGCCAGGGCGCGGTAGCCGATGAGCCCGGCACACAGAAGCGGGGCCGCCTCGACGTCGCCGTATCCTGACGGCAGCCGCAAGCAGTAGCGTTCGTCGGCCACCGCGAGCTCCGCGTACCCGCCGTCCAGCCGCCAGCCGGTGAAGCGCGCACGATCGCACAGATTCTCCCGGGCGGACCGGCAGAACTCGCACTCGCCGCAGGTCCAGCCGAGCCAGGGCACGCCGACCCGATCGCCCGGCTCGAACCGGGTCGCGCCCGGGCCCCGCTCCGCGACTCGACCCACCACTTCGTGGCCGAGGACGAGCGGAAGCTTCGGGTCCGGCAGTTCGCCGTCGGCCACGTGCAGATCGGTGCGGCAGACACCGCAGGCCCTCACCTCCAGCAGCACTTGGCCGGGGCCCGGGCGGGGCGGTGGAAGCACGGCTTCGCGGAGGGGCGTTCCCGGCCGGTCGAGCAGCATGGCACGCATGGCGGCACGGAGGTTGGTGGGCGCGGCGGCCCGGCGCAAGCGCGCGGAGCGGGAAACCTTCTAACCGCCAAAGCCGTCTATATTGGTTACTTCGAAACTGTAACACGGACTGCGCCGAGCCCATGATCGAAGCCCTCCGCACCGCTCTCGCCGACCGTTACCGCGTCACCCGCGAGTTGGCGCGCGGGGGGATGGGGACGGTCTTCGAGGCCGAGGACCTCCGGCACGGCCGCTCCGTCGCCATCAAGGTCCTACGGTCCGAGCTGGCGGGGCGCGGGCTCGCCGAGCGGTTCTTGCGGGAAGTACGGATCGCGGCCCGGCTGACCCACCCTCAGATCGTCCCGCTCCACGACTCCGGTGAGTGCGCCGGCTTCCTCTACTACGTCATGCCGTTCCTGGGCGGTGAGTCGCTCCGGCAGCGGCTCGAGCGGGAGGGCCGTCTTCCGGTCGCCGACGCGGTTCGCATCGGCCGAGAGGTGGCCAGCGCGCTCGACTACGCGCACCGCTCGGGCGTCCTCCATCGGGACATCAAGCCGGAAAACATTCTCCTGCACGAAGGCGAAGCACTCGTGGCCGACTTCGGTGTGGCCCGAGCGCTCTCCACGGCCCTCGCGGGGCGGGAGGATGTCTCGGAGCCGGGCATGGCTATCGGGACGCCCGCATACATGAGCCCGGAGCAGGCGAGCGCCGACGAAGAGCTCGACGGCCGGAGCGACGTGTACAGTCTCGCCTGTGTGGTCTACGAGATGCTTGTCGGGAGGCCGCCGTTTGCCGGGACGAGCCCGCGCCAGACCATGGCCCGGCATGTAGTCGAGCCGCCGCCCGCGCTCCGGACCCTCCGCCCTGAAGCGCCGGTGGCGCTGGAGCAAACGCTGCTCCGCGCACTGGCCAAGAGCCCGTCCGAGCGCTTTGCCACGGCGGGTGAGTTTGCCCGCGCGCTCGAGGCTGCCCCGCTCACGACCGGGGTCTACGCCGGCGTCACCCCGCCCGTCCGCACCGATCTCCGCGCGGTGGGCGTCCTTCCCTTTGTCAACGCGAGTCCCGATCCCGATACGGACTATTTCGCCGACGGAATGACGGACGAGCTGATCGACGCGCTGACGAAGGTGGATGGGCTGCACGTGGCGTCCCGCACCTCGGCGTTCGCGCTCAAGGGCAAGCAGAGCGATGTCCGGACCCTCGGCGCGCTGCTGGGTGTCGCCGTCGTGCTCGAGGGGACCGTGCGGAAGGGCGCGTCCCAGCTCCGCATCACGGCCCGGCTCACGGACGTGCGGGATGGGCGGCACCTCTGGTCCCAGCGGTACGACCGCGACGTGAGCGATGTCTTCGCGGTGCAGGATGAGATCGCACAGACGATCGTCACCACACTCCGCGCCACGCTGCTTGGCGACATCGGCGACCCGACCCCTCGACGCTACACGGCCGATCTGACGGCGTACAATCTGTATCTCAAGGGGCGGTACGCCTGGAACAAGCGCACCAACGAGGGGATCGCGGAGGGCGTGCAGTACTTCGAGGAGGCGATCGCCCGGGACGAGAGCTATGCGCTCGCCTACACCGGACTGGCCGACTGCTTCGCTCTGCAGCTCGACTATCGGGGTGTGCCGGTGGCGGAGGGGATGCGCCGCGCCAAGGAATTCGCGTTGAGGGCGCTCGCGATCGATGAGACGTTGGCGGAGGCACACACGTCGCTCGGCTGGGTCCTGTTCATTTACGAATGGGACTGGGAGGGGGCGGCTCGCGAGTTCCGCCGCGCCCTCGAGTTGAATCCGCGCTACGCTACGGCTCGCCAGTGGCACTCCTGGTCATTGATGGCGCAGGGCCGCCTCGAGGAAGCCATGGCGGAAGGGCGGATCGCCCTCGAGCTCGATCCTGCGTCGGTTTCGATCCGCCGGAGCCTCGGTTGGTTGCTCTACTACGCTCGCCAGTACGAGGCTGCCGCCGAGCAGCTGCGGCGCGCGGTGGAGCTCAACCCCACGGCGGAAGAGACGCATCGCATTCTGGGCCTCGTGCGGCTGCAGCAGGGGAAGCTTCCCGAGGCGGAGATCGCGTTCCGCGAGGCGATCGCCCTCTCGACCGAGCTGGCGTATGCCCGTGCCGGCCTGGCTCAGACTGCGGCTCGCGCCGGCCGGCCGGACGAAGCCCGCGCCATCCTCGACTATCTCTATACGGAGGCAAAGGCGCGCTACGTATCGCCGGTGACGTTCGTGACCGTGCACCTCGGGCTCGGCGACGTGGATCAGGCATTCGCGTGGCTCGAGCGGGCCCGCGAGGAACGCCGGGGCTGGCTCTGCTACCTCAAGGTGGAGCCGCTCCTCGACCCCGTGCGCGGGGACCCGCGCTTCGGCCGCCTGCTCGAGGCGATGAAGCTTGCCTGACCCGCTGGACCGCGGGTCCGGGTCGTGCTATCTCACAGGTTCCCAACGGGGAGGAACTAATGCCGGGTGTGCGACCGAAGCTGACTGGGTGGATGGTGGTGGCGCTGCTGGTCGGTCCGATTTCGGGCTGCGTCGCAGCGGCCGCCGCCGCGGCAGGCGCCGGGACGGGTATCTATCTCACGAGCCGGGGCGTGGCGTCCGTAGTCAACGGGTCGGTGAACGACGTGGCCGCGCGGGCGCGCTCGGCCATGGACGCCGAGGGAATCACCATTACGGAGACGAAGACCGAGGCCGAAGGGGACAAGCGGTCCTTCCAGGGCAAGAAGGACGACCTCGATATCTCGGTCGAGCTGGAGCGCCAGAGTCCGAGCACCACCAAGGCCGAGGTGACTGCGCGAAAGAACGTGGCGGAGTGGGACAAGGACTACGCGAAGCGGCTGCTCGACCGGATCGTGAAGGGCGGCTGACGGTCCGGGGGGTCGCTCGGAGACGGGCACCCCTCGCCCCGCAGGCGCTAGGCGAGCAGGGCCTCGACTTCCTTTCGCGCGGCCGCATCGGCGTCGCTGCGGGCCGACAGCTCACGCGCCACCTCGGCGAGCTGGGCGCCGGCCGTGTCGCCCGCGCTCTGGCTGCGGCCCTGGAGACGACCGACAACCGTAAGCGCCTCGAGCAGTTGCTGCACCAGCCGATCCCGTGAGCGCTCCAGCGCCGCGTGACCGTCCATCCACGCCGTCTGGCCGACCGCCGCCTCCCGTCGCTTCTCCATCACCGCCAGCGTATCGTCGATGCCGGCGAGGTCGCGCGCCGCGTCGCCCGCGTGGCTGAGCAGTTGCGCGAGATCGTCGATCACGGCGGTGGCGTCCGGGCCGGCGCAGACGCTCTCGCCGATCCGTACGAGATCGTTGAGCAGGCTGCGTGCGCTGCCATGCGGCAGCTCGCCGAGCGTGGCCGACAGCCGACGGTCGAGCGCAGGCGGTAAGGCCGACCGACGGGCGCGCGACGCGAGCACCGGGTTCTGAACCGCGCGATGGCCGCCGAGGAGGAGCATGCCCGAGACGACCGGCGCAGTGACGAGCAACATCGGCATCGCCGCCGCACCCGCCGCCACACCGGCCACGAGCGCACCCGCCGCCATCACGTAGAACGTGGAGGGGACGGCAGACCATGCGCGGCCGACCGGCGCCGTGCGAACCGGCACGCCCCGGATACGAAGCTGCTCCACGACCACGTCCGCCGTCGCGGAGGGGACGCGCACCAAGGCGCGCCTGCCGGCCGCGGCCCCCGCCAGGTCCGGCCCCCAGTGCCGACCCGTGAGCAGCGTCTTCAACGCCGCGTGCGTCGCTTGCCGGTCGAGGAATTCCGCCGGCGGGTCCACGAACACCAGCGTGTCCGTCCCGGATACCGGCGCTTGGCGGCAATCGGGGCACGTGGCCAGTCCTGCGGCGGCGGCGGACCCGCAACGGAGGCAGAAATCGAGCGCCGGCGCCCGTTTGAGCGCTCGGAGTGCGCGATCCGGGTCCCGCTCGCTGAGGGCGTCGAGCAGACTGGTGGCCGAGTGATAGCGTCGCGCCGGGTCCGAAGACGTGGCACGTGCCACGATCGCATCGAGCCAGACCGGCAGATCGATGCGAAGTGCGCGGGGATGGTGCCCCTCGACGGCCGGGTCCGGCGGCAGGTGCGGCGACCCCGCGTCGGGGAGCCGGCCCGTTAGGGCGTAGTAGAGCGTGAGGCCGAGCCCATAGACGTCGGCCCGGGCATCGGCGCGTGCCCCGGCAACCACCTCGGGCGCGAGGTAGAGCAGCGTGCCCACGAGTGCTCCCGTGCGGGTCACGGTGGCCTGACCCTCGAGGCGGGCCGCACCGAAATCGGTCAGCCGCGCGCGCCCGTCCGGCTCGAGCAGAATGTTCTGCGGCTTCACGTCGCGATGCAGGATGCCGCGACGGTGCGCGGCCGCGAGCGCGGCTCCTACGTCGCTCCCGAGCCGGGCCGCTTCCTCGGCGCCGAGGGGCCCCCGATCACGCACCCGCACGGCCAAATCGGGGCCGTCCACGTACTCCATGACCACGAAGCTCCAGGTCCCCTCCTCGAGGAAGTCGTGCACGCCCACGATATTCGCGTGCGCGAGACCGCGAACGACCTGAACCTCGCGGCGCATTCGCTCGCGGGCGAGCTGCGCACCGGCGGGCGGCGGGACCAGGAGCTTGACCGCGACCGGCGCGTCGAGATCACGATCGCGCGCGAGATAGACGACGGAGAACCCGCCCCGACCGAGCTCCCGAACTATCTCGTAGCGACCGGTGAGGACGTCGCCGGGGGCGAGGTAGGCGGAGTTGATCATGATCCTGAAGAGAGGCGGCCGAGAACCGTGATCGCGTTTGAGCGCCAGCCATCAGGGCTCGAATACAGCTCGAGGAAGCGCTTGAGGTGCAGCGTGGCGGGGGCCGGCTGGCCAAGCGCGTACTCGGACATGCCCGCGTGGTAGAGCGCCATGTAATTGTCGGGCTGGTAGTCGATCACCAGTTCCATGATCGGGCCGGCCGACTTGTCGTCGCCCGCGTCGGCGACCGGGTGCCCCACGTTAAAGACGATCCCGGCGGCGTACGAGCGCTGGCCCGACGAGAGCCGCTCGATCGCTGCCCGGGCCTGGTCGATTTTCCCGGCCAGCGCGTAGCACGCCGCGCTGTAGCCGAGGCCATCCGGAGTGTCCGGTGCGGGGGAGTGTTGCTGGGCCGTCTCGACTTCGACGGAGTTGCAATACGGCTTGATCGTGGCGTACCAAGATGCGCCGCCGCCCCGGCCGCTTGGGACTACGACCGCGCTCCCGCTATGAGCCGACGAAGGTGCCGGCGCGGGCGTCTTCGGCCGGAGCAGGATGGCTGCGATGCAGATCGCCAGATAGGCACCGCCCGCGATGTAGAGGTACCGCAGCATACTCGTTGACCTTGCAGGGGTTAGCGACGGACGAATGGCGCGCCCCGGTTGGATGGCAATCGCCGTGCCTCGCGTTGTCCCTCCCACCTCTCACTTCTCACTTCTCGCCCCTTACCGGAATGGGAGATGCGCCAACCACCGTTCCTCGGCACTCGCCGAGGCCGATCCGCGCGAATCCCGCCCGCTCGCACCACCCCCGCATCACGACTTCGTCGCCGTCCTCGAGGAACCGGCGCTCCTCCCCGGTGGGCAGGCGCACCGGCTCGGTCCCCCGCCACGTCAGTTCGAGCAGACACCCACGCGCGTCCTTCGCCGCGCCCGAAACGGTGCCGCTCGCGAGCAGATCGCCTGGCCGGAGGTTGCATCCGCCGGACGCATGGTGCGCGACGAGCTGGGCCGGCGTCCAATAGAGGTCGGTCAGCTCGCTGCGGCTGAGCCGGGCCGGCGGCAGCCGCTCGGCCCGCATGCGGGCGGAGGACAGCAGGACTTCCAGGCTGATGGCAAGCGCGCCTGCTCGACCGTCCTCGTCGTCGAGCAGGTAGGCGAGTGGAGCGGGGTCGCCCGGGGGCCGAGTGAAGGCAGGTGCGCGGAATGGAGCCAGCGCGTCCAGCGTCACGATCCAGGGTGAAATCGTGGTCGAGAAGTTCTTGGCAAGGAAGGGACCGAGGGGCTGATACTCCCAGCTCTGGATGTCGCGTGCCGACCAGTCGTTCACGAGGCACACGCCGAAGAGGTGGCTTGCGGCGTCGGCGATCGGGATCGAACGCCCCAGCGCATTACCGGGCCCAATGAAGAAGCCGACTTCCAGCTCGTAATCCAGCCGTCGCGTCGGGCCGAACACCGGCGGCCCTGCCGGATCCTCGCGGGTCTGCCCCAGCGGCCGGTGGACGGCCGCGCCGCTCGGCACAATGGACGATGCCCGGCCGTGATAGCCGATCGGCACCCACTTGTAGTTCGGAAAGAGCGGATTGTCGGGGCGGAACAAGCTTCCGACGTTCGTGGCGTGGAACACCGATGCGTAGAAGTCGGTATAGTCGCCGATCGCGGCTGGAAGGAGCAGCTCCGCTTCGGCTCGGGGGACGAGCAGCGCCGGCCCGGCTCTCTGATCGATCGGCGCGCCGCGCGCGTCCGCGGCGAGAAGTCGGCCGACGGCGTGGCGCAGCGCCGACCAGTAGCGCCCGCCCAACGCCATCAGCGAGTTGAGATCGGACCCGGAGCAGGCGCGGGCGGCTACGCCCGCGTCGCCCGTGAAGAGCCCCGCTTCCTGGCACGCTGCCAGATCCAAAATCGCGTCCCCGATCGCAATGCCAGCCCGCGGGGCCTCAGGGGCGCCTCGCCGGAATACGCCGAAAGGGAGGTTCTGGATTGGGAAATCGGGGTGCCCATCCGCCGAGGCGACCCAGCTCCGGCGGGCGGGATCGTGGGTCTCGTCCGGGACCCGGATCACAGGAGGCCGAGGGCCTGGAGGTCGTCGATCGGCTCGGTGAAGGAGCACGAGCCAAAGGCGAGGCCGCTCCGGCGGCGCGCATGGCGCATCTCGGCGTCATCCAGGCGATGCGAGCGCCAGGTCACGCCCTCCTCCTCGAAGCTGAACGCCTGCGGCGACGTCTCCTCCAACAGCGCCAGCCCGTCGGCATCGTCCATGCCGTGGTCCAGGAACGCGGCGGCGAGAAACAAATTGAGGAACCCGAACATCGTGGCGCAGGCGCTGTTGGGCGCATAGGTGAGCCGGTACGCGCCCCTGAGCGGGTGGTGAAGGCCCGCCGTCGCCTTGAACCGCACGCCGGCCTCGCGCGAGCGGCGAAGGAAGCGTAGCAGCTGGGTGGGCGACGGAAACGCGTCCGGCGTGATTCCGCCGGTGCGCACCTTGCCGAGGCCGCCGTGAAGAGCCAGCGCGTCGAGGAGCGGCGCGGGATCGTCGCCGATCGGAATCTCGACGTACGCGTCGATCCTGCCGTCGACGGTGGTGAGCGCCCGCGCGATGGCGTCCGCCGTTGCCGCCTTCAGCTCGACGGCGTCAACGAGCGCACCGCCGGCGACGCGGCTGTTGAACGCGGTGATCGTGGCGAGATCGCCGAGGAGATCGGGGCCGGCGAGCGCGGCGAGCTTCCAGGGCGTACCGGCTCCGCGGAGCCGGGGTGTGGCAGCGGACTCGAATTCGGCCAGGCGGGAAACCGGGACCACGAACCGGCCCAGCGCCCAGCAGTGCGCGCCGGCCCGATGCGACGAATAGCCCGCAACCGCGCCGGCCATGTCCAGCTGCGCGGGCGGGAACAGGCCGGCGTAGTCGATCAGGCCGTGGAGCAGCGTATGGATGCAGCGCATGGCGCGCGAAATATACCCGCGCCTCGGCTGCTACTCGCCTGGCGTGCCGTAGTTCTTGAAGGGGCCGGTGAACCCGAAGGTGATCAGCAGGTCGTACTGCCGCCTGGAGCCGGTCGAGCCGTTGATCGGGTCGAAGTACTCCGCTTTATAGGTGATCCCGTCGACGTCGATTCGCGCCGCCCACGTGCTCGACAACCGCACCAGGAAGCTTACCCCGCCGGCCGGGGCGATGTCGGTCCGTCCGGATAGAGTCGTGAACGGGGGATTGGGCCCGCGGATGAAGTCGCCGCCCCGGTCGACCAGGCCGACGCCACCACTCAGGATCATCGCGACACTGCTCCCCGCGCCGAGCCGGATCATCGCTCGACCGCTGGTCGCGAAGAAACGCGAGGCGAGCGTCGGCGGGTTCGGGAATCCGCCGAGCGTGGAGTTTACGCCGCTGTGGTTGAAGTCCACGACGCCCTCGAACCCGAAGGCGGGAGCCACCCAGACTCCCAGGCGGCCGCCGATCGTAAACTTGCTCTGGGCCCGGCGGGTGAGGGCGAGGCCCGTCGTCGGGTCTGTCCCGACTGTGAGATCCTTCAGGGGGATGTAGAGCCCGAGGCGCGGCGTAAAGTCGACCGAGACTTGCGCCGCAAGGGGGGCAGCGGGCAGCGCAAGCAGGGCCAGCAAGACCGGCGCTCTCCTCATGGATCGCTCCCTCACTGTGGCACGGACTCGTCGCCCGTGGATCGGCCCCCACGGCAGGGCAGGCCCGCAGCAGGCTCGTCTAATCTCGCAAACCGTTGCACCCATTGATGAAACGGCGGGGCGGCGTCTGCCGGACCCGGACCAATTTGACGCAAGCGATGGGCCATAGCAAGCAGGCGGTTCAACCTTCTTCATCCGTAAGCCCTAGCGGTTCGTTCGTCCGATCCACTGCTCGCTTTCGCCCGGCTGGTACGCCCGAAGGCGGGCTACGAGCCGAGCAGGGTCATCGTCGAGCAGCAGTCCGTCACGATTCTGCTCCGTGATGAACCCCTCCCGTACCGCGTGATCGAAGAAGCGATCCAGCTCGTCGAAGTAGCCCGCGGTATTCAGCATGCCGCAGGGCTTCGAATGCAGCCCGAGCTGCGCCCAGGTGACGATCTCGAGGAACTGCTCCAGCGCGCCAAGCCCGCCGGGCAGGGTGATGAACGCATCCGACATGTCCGCCATCTGCGATTTCCGCTGATGCATGGAGCCGACCACGATGAGGTCGGGAATGTCGGTGTTGGGGGGCTCGCGGTCGCGGAGCGTGGTGACGGTGACGCCGAAGACGTGGCCACCGTGCTCCAGCACGGCGGCGGCCAGCTCACCCATGAGCCCGACGGTGGAGCCGCCGTAGACGAGGTCCAGACCCTCGGCGGCGATCACCTCGCCCAGCGCACGCGCGGCGGTGGCGTATTCGGGTCTGGTGCCGGAGTTGGAGCCGGCGAAAACGCAGAGCCGGCGGATGGGTTGATCGGCGGGCATAGCCCGTAAGCTAGTCAGGCGTTCCCTACTAGCTATCCTCCGATTCCGGCGCTAACGTGCACCGAGTCCCTCCGCTGGACCGGCCGCCATGCAGGATGCGCACACCGGGCCGACCCCGACCGTGTTTCGTCTGACGCCTCCGTATACGCGTTTCGAGGAGGTGCCACACCTTGATACACTCCATACGCCTGATCTGCCACTCGGCTCGGTGCTCGCGATCGAGCTTCCCGGGCACGACGGCTGGGACGGGGTCGCCGCGCTTGCGCCCAGGCTCCGGGTCCGCTTCCCCGCCGCACCCGTGGTGCTTCGCGTCCGCGGTGCCACCGGGGTTGATCCGCACGAGGCGGCGCGACTCGCGGCGCCGCTCCACATCCGTGCGGTGCTGGGCGACGATGCACCGCCGCGGGAGACGCTCCAGGCAGTGCTCACCGACCCGGCCAGCCTGACGCACGAGCTGGAGGACTGGTTGACCGTCCGTGGGGTGGCTCCCCCACCGATGCTCCGCAGCCTGATCGTGGACATCTTTCGCCAGGCACCGTCGTATCCCCGGCTCCACGGCCTGCTCCAGGCCCTGGGCCGACCCGAGCGGACCGTGCGAAACTGGTTCCAGCGCGCAGAGCTGCCCGGACCGGGCGCCTGGCTGGCCGCGGCCCACGCGGTGTACGCGGCGTTGCGCCTCCAACGCGAGCGGCAGACGTCGCTGCTCACGATTGCTGTCGAGTGCGGGTACAGCGACCACTCTTCACTCAGCCGCCAGGCAGTGCGTCTGTTCGGCGCGCGGCCCGGCGAGATCCGCCAGACCCTCGGCTGGGAAGGCCTCCTCGACCGGTGGCTGGGACGAGCGGGGGTGAGGGCGGCCTAGAACGGCTCTCGCGAGGTGTTCATGCGCACTGAATCCATATTGGCGCTCGCGCGCCGTAGCTTCGACGAAATCTGGAACAACGGCAATCTCGACACGGCAGACGAGCTCTACTCTCCCGATTACGTCAATCACGATCCGGTCAGCCCCGAAGTTCCTCCGGGTCCCGAAGGAGTAAAGCAGCTCGCCAAGATGTATCGGCGGGCCTTTCCCGATCTCCGTTTCGCCATCGACGAAATGCTCGCAGCCGGCGACCGGGTCGTGACCCGGTGGACCGGCGTTGGCACCCACCGCGGAGCACTGCGCGGCTTGCCGCCCAGCGGGCGGCAGGCCCGGGTCACCGGCATCTCGATCCATCGGATCGCCGGCGGTCGCATCGTGGAGACCTGGGTGAACTGGGATACGCTCGGCATGATGGAGCAGCTCGGCGCGGCTCAGGTGCCGGCGCGGCGGGCGGTGGGGCGCTGATTGGGAGGTAGACACGGCGGCGGCGCAACGCGCTTCGCGTATGCGCTCGCCGTGTTCCTGAGTGCCGCGCTCCTCTTTGTGGTCGAGCCGATAGTCGGCAAGATGGTCCTGCCGAACGACTTCTCGAATGTGGTACGCCGGATCCGCTAGGTCAGTTCATTCCCAGCACGTCGAGAATGAACGCGTACTTGAACGCCGCTTCGCGCAGGGCGTCGTAGCGGCCCGACGCGCCGGCGTGCCCCGCGCCCATGTTGGTGCGGAGCAGGAGGCGGTTCCTGTCGGTCTTGCGGGAGCGGAGTCGGGCGGTCCACTTGGCCGGCTCCCAATAGGCGACACGGGGATCGTTGAGCCCGCCCGTTACCAGCATGTGCGGGTAGGCCTTCGCCTCGATGTTGTCGTAGGGGGAATAGGACCGCATATAGGCATAGGCCGCCGGATCGTTCGGATCGCCCCACTCCTCGTACTCGGGCACCGTGAGGGGCAGGGACGGGTCGAGCATCGTATTCAGCACGTCCACGAACGGCACCTCAGCCACCACCGCGTGAAACAGGTCGGGGCGGAGGTTCGTCACCGCGCCCATCAAGAGGCCGCCTGCGCTCGCCCCGTTGATCACCAGGCGGTCCGCCGCGGTGTAGCCCTCCGCGATCAGGTGCTCCGCCGCCGCGATGAAATCGGTGAAGGTGTTCCGCTTCCGGAAAAGCTTCCCGTCCTCGTACCACGGCCGGCCCAGGTCTTCGCCACCGCGGACATGCGCGATCGCCACGACGAACCCGCGGTCGAGCAGGCTCAGGAAGTGCGACGAGAAGGCAGCGTCGAAACACGCGCCGTACGCCCCGTAGCCGAGCAGCAGGGCCGGACGGCTGCCGTCGAGCGGGAAGGGCCAGCGGTACACGAGCGAGACGGGCACGCCGGTGCCGTCCGCCGCGGTCGCCGTTAGCCGCTCCGCGCGATAGCGTGAAGGATCGTACCCCCGCACCGCAGTGCGCTTCCGCACGCTGAGGATGCGGGTGCTCATGTCGTAGTCGGCCACCGTAAGCGGCGTTACGAGCGACGCCCAGGCCAGCCGGAGCACGGTAGTGTCGAACTCGGGGTTGGCGCTCCGGTGGATGGTGCAGGCGGGCTCGGGCAACGTGATCCGGTGCCGCTCGCCGGTCACGAGATCCGCCACCAGCACCCGAGGAAGCCCCCCTTCCCGCTCCCAGACCACCAAGTGGTCGCGGAAGGCGTCGATCGCGTCGAGCTTCACGGCCAGCCGATGCGAGAGCACCTCGCGCCAGTTCCCCGGCTCGTCTTCCGGGGCTTCCACGACCCTGAAGTTTTCGGCGCCCTTGTTGGTCAGGATGAAGAGCCGGTCGCCGCGGTGAGCGATGGCGTACTCCACGCCGGGCTCCCGCGACAGGAACACCCGCGGCTCGTCGAGCGGACGGTCGGCGCGCAGCCCTCGGATCTCCGTGGTGGTGCCGCTCGCGCTCTCGAGGAAGATCCAGCGGCGGCTCCGGCTCCGCGCCACATCCAGCGCGAACGCCTCGTCCGGCTCGGCGTACACCATCACGTCGTCCGCGGGGTCGGTCCCGGGACGATGACGAAGGACGGCCCAAGGGCGGCGGGCCTCGTCTACCACCGCGTAGAAGAGCGTGCCATCGTCGGCCCAGGCCAGCGAGGGCGCGACCCCGCCGATACGCTCGGGCAGCAACCGGCCGGTCGCGAGGTCCCGGATGAAGAGCCGGTGTGCCTCGTCGCCGGTGAAGTCCACCGCGAATGCCAGAAGGCGGTGATCGGGGCTTGGCTCGCTCAGGCCGAGACGCAGGTGTGGGTGGCTCTCGCCGAGCCGGTTCAAGTCGAGCACCAGCTCTTCGGGCGCGGTGGCACGGGCGCGGCGGCGGTAGTGCAGGGGGTACTGTCGGCCTGCTACGACGCGCGTGTAGTAGAGCCAGTCGTCCTGCAACTCGGGCACGGAGTCATCGGTCTCGTCGAGCCGGCCGACCAGCTCGTGAAAGAGCCGCTTCTGGAGCGGCTCGGTATGGCGCATGGCCGCTTCGGCGTATGCATTCTCCGCCTCGAGATACGCGTGTACTGCCGGGTCGTCCCGGTTGCTGAGCCAGTGAAACTCGTCCGGTCGGATGTCGCCGTGCCGGTGGTCGGCCCAAGGGGCGGCCCGCGCGCGGGGCGGCTCTCCGGTCGGGTCGGCGGCGCAGTGGTGGTGGGCCGGAGCCGGGAGGCTCAGAGCGGCCGCAGAGGCGGAGGGCAGGCGGCGGTGGAAACGGTCGGTCGGCATGGGTTCCTCGGGACGTTCCGCGGAATTACCCGAGCCGCCCCGGGGAAGTCAAGCCAGTATAACGCATTGTGTATCAATCTGTTGCCGTTCAGCAGCGAGGCGATTTTCGGGGCCGCTTGGAGGCTTTCTGGTAAGCCGTTTCCGGGCAGGGGGTTGCCGGGAATCTTGCGGGATGGTTGGGTTGGGGAAGGGCTCAACCTGAGCGGCCCCAAGGTGGTATCGGT
>CAZFKN010000052.1:5349-21539 GCA_964519805.1 uncultured Gemmatimonadaceae bacterium | reverse complement strand
CGGGGGCCCAGTCCACACCGTTGAGCTGCCAGGCGCCCGCCATGTCGGCGACGATGTCGAGCCTGACGGTCTCACCGGCGGCGGTGCCGCGTACGGCGGCGCGGCGGGTCCGCCATTGCTCATCGCAGGCGACGGTGTAGCGGAGGTCGTATGGTTGCCCGCCGTAGACCACGAGCACGGCGCCCTCGATGCGATGCTCCCGCCCCGCTTGGGACACGCGGGCAAGCTCGGCTCCGGGCACGTCGAGCCGCCGCCAATAGATCATTCGCTCGTCACCCGCATCGCTCACTGTTGGACCCCGGCGGGATAGCGCTTGTGACACCGGTCGCTCTCGTGCCGCAGCCTCACGGTGTCGAACTCGGTCCAGCCTTCCGACTCCTCCGGCTCGGCCCACCACTCCGGCGGCGGCTCGGCCTGGCTCAGCTGGAGCCGGCTGATCTGGCCCATGTTGAGGATGACGAGGGGATGCTGCTCGGGCGTCGTGGCCACCGTGACGACGCGGCACCCTTCACTCGAGAGCACGAGATGCCCCGGGTGCCATCCGGGCGGCAGGTCGGGCGCGATCACGCGCACCCGGACGTCGACCGGCAGGTCACCGGGGATCACCGGGCGCGGGATCTGCACGCAAGCGAACAGCGCCGGCGCCGCCAGGAGGGGGAGCGGCGCCTTCACGGCTCCAGACCGAGGGTCCGCCGAACCTCGGCGTCGTCGGGGACGACTTCGAACGCCGCGATCAACTCTCCGGGAATGGGACGGCGCCGCCCGGTGGTGGTGTCGACGAACACCCAGCGGGTTTCGGCCTGCACCAGCACCTGCCTGTCGGCGTCGCGAACGAAAAGGTAGCGCCTGGGCGTGAGACGCTGATCGAACTGGGGGACCCAAGTGTGCAGACTCAACAGCTCGCCGGCAAACGCCGGCCGGAAATACTCGATGAAGTGCGACCGCACCACCCAGCCGGCGCCGATCTCCCGGTAGCGCTCCATCGGCCAGCCGGCCGCCGTGGAGTGCTCGATGGCGACCTCCTGCATCCACGCGACGTAGGCCAGGTTGCCGACGTGTCCGTTGGCGTCGATTGCCTGCGGAGGAACGGCGAACCGTCGGGAATGGATGCGCGATCGGATCATACGGCACCGTGGGGGCGCGACGCGCTCAGCTGCCGGTGGGTACGATCCCCGCCCCCTCCACCATCAGGATCACCGTGCGCTCGGGTGCCCGGGGTCGATGCCGGACGCCGCGCGGGACGACGAAGCCCTGCCGGGGCCGGAGCTCCACCGTGCGGTCTTCCAGGTCGATGATGAAGCGCCCGTCCACGACGTAGAAGAACTCGTCCTCGTTCGCGTGCTCGTGCCAGTGATATTCCCCTTCCACGACGCCGAGGCGGACGACCGAATCGTTCACCCGGCACAGCGTCTGGTTGTACCACTTGTAGGTGCACTCATCCACCAATCGGTCGACATCGATGAGGTCGAGGGCGGGGTGCAGGATGTTGAGGCGGGTCTCGTACGGGTATGCGGCCGCGTCGGGCATCGGGTACTCCGGCAGGGGTGACGGCGTCGTCCAGGTGCGACGCGCTCTGCAAACGATACCCGCGTCCTCCGGGACCTGGCCAGCGCGTCCCGGGGTGGGACGCGCGGCCAACCCGCGTCAGGGCGCGCGCTCGTGGCCGCCCACCCAGGTGCGCGGGAGCTTGTTATTGGCGCGCTCGTCGTCCCACACCGCGCCGGTGATCCACCAGCGCGTGCCATCCCAGTAGAGCGTGAGATAGTTCACGCCCCGGCCTAGGAGCGGGCCCTTGGCGGTGTGCCGGGTTTCATAGGCGCTCCGCACCTGGGCTACGTTGCCGAAGCGCTCGATCCGGGAGCCGATCTCGATCTCGTAGAAGCCCTTCGCGACGAAGTTGTCGTTCGTGGCGCGGCGGAACTGCTCCGGCGTCTGGATGGTCGCGATCGGCTTGCCGTCGTGCTCGTCCATGGCGACGAACGTCGCCTGGGCGGTGTAGAGCGTGCTGTCCCGCCGCCACTGGCGCGGGGCCCCCGGGGGCCCGTTGATCACGTCGTAGTACGCGTGGACGATGCCCTCGATCGTGCCGACGTCGGCGGGGTCGGCGGCGGGCATTTGACCGAACGCGACCGGGATGCCGGCAGCGGTGCAGAGCGCCCAGACTGACGTGAGAAGGCGGGTGCCGGATCGCATGAGGCTCCTCGATGTGTTGGGTTAGATCCCGAACCGGCCCCAGCGCGGCGCCGCGTCCGGACGCAAACGCGCAAGGCGCTGGTTCGGCGCCTTGCGCGCGTCATTGCCAAAGAGCGTCGGCATGGGATGACGGCGTCCGCGTCACTTCAGGCGGATGTAGTACCCCGAGACCCGCCACTTGCCGTCCGGGTCCCTCATCGGCGTCACCGTCTCGACGACCGTCCGTCCGTTCCCCGCCTTGGTTTCATACTGGATGACCACGTACGATCCCTTCGGCGCGTTCGGCAACGTGCTTGCAAAGGTCGCGCTCACGAGCTTCCGTGGACCGAGGGGGTCGATCGGCCCGCGCACCTGGCGGACCATGGCCCCCCACGCCGGCCTTTCGACCGCGGTCCGGAACGCCAAGGCGGCCTGGTCCCAGCTGCCGTCGTAGTCGCGCGCGTCCACCAGCGCCAGCCAAGCCGTTGCAACCGGCTGCGCCGCGGAGACCGCGGCCGCAGCGTCCGGTGACTGGGCCCGCGCCGGCCGCGCGAAGATCAGCGCTGCCAGCAGCACCAACACTCCGCGTCGCGTCATGCTTCCTCCCTGGGGTCTCAGAATATACTCCGACCCTAGCGATGCGGCGCGCGCGGCCCCAGCACGATCTTCGCCAGATCGCCCGCGAGATCGCCGCGGTCGGGCACCGCCTCGAGATTCATCATGAAGGCGACGACGAACCGCCGGTCCGGCAGCAGGTAGAGCAGGGCGCAGGCTTGCGGCGTGCCCCCGCCGTGCATGACCTCCCGCACACCGTACCAATCGGAGACCGCCCACCCGAGAGCGTACCCGCCCTCCTCGGGGGGCTGCCCGCTCGCGCGCTTCGGGACCGAGAGCATGACCTGCCGCGCGCTATCGCTGATCAACGTCCCGTCGATGACGCTCGTCCCGAAGTGCACGAGGTCCTCGGCGGTGGACACGAAGCCGCCCGCCGGGATCCGGTTGCTCATGTCGTCATGGACGGAGTTCCGGCGGACGCCCGCGTGGTCGAGGACATACCCGCTGACGCGGTTCGGAATGATTTCGCGGGCGTCGTCCAGGCGAGTGTGGGTCATCCCGGCCGGGCCGAAGATGTACTTCGCCATGTAGTCGAGGTATGGCACCCCCGCGGCGCCCTCGATCACGCATCCGAGCACGTCGTAGCCGTACGACGTGTAGTGGAACGCCGTGCCGGGCTCCGCGATCAACGAATCGCCGGCGAAAATCGCCAGCGCCGCCACGAGCGTCTCGAAGTGGTGGTAGTTGGTCTCTTCGTCCGGCGTCTTGTCGCGGATACCCGCCAGGTGTGCCAGAAGCTGGCGGGAGGTGATCGGCCAGCGCTTGACCGGGAACGCCGGGCAATAGGTCTGCACCGGCGCGTCGAGGTCCAGCTTGCCCGCCTGCCACAACTGCATGACTGCGGTCGCGGTCATGGGCTTGCCGATCGAGCCGGTACGGAACGCCGAGATCGTCGTCACGGGCACCTGGTTCTCGAGGTCGGCGACGCCGTAACCCCGGGACCACACGAGGCGGCTGTCCAGACCGATCGCCAGCGACAGGCCCGGCACCTGGTGCGCTGCCATGTAGGCGCCGACCGTAGAGTCCACCCGGCGGACGACGGCCGCGGCCAGAAGAGACCCCTGGCCTGCGGCGACGCCGGTGGGTGCCACCAGCAGCGCGCCTGCGGCCGCCAGTCGCAGCGATGCGACGCGCGCGAACCGCTGGTCCCGCATCACCGCCGACGGGCGAGCAGGAGCCCGTCCCGGATCGGTACCACCGATGCGGTCCAGGCCGGGTCGGTGGTGACGCGGCGGGTTAGCTCGCGGACCCCCTCGGTGTCGGGTGATCGGTCGGCTGGATCGAGGACCTGGCCGTGCCACAGGAGATTGTCGACCAGCAGCACGCCACCGGGGCGCAGCCGCTCGTGGATGACGGCCAGGGCCGCGGGATAACCGGCTTTGTCGATGTCGTTGAAAACGAGGTCGAACGGTCCGGGGGTGTCGCGCAGCGTCCCGACCGCCTCACCGACGTGGAATTCGACGAGATCCGCCAGGCCCATCGCGTCGAGGTGTTGCCGGGCGCGGGCGGACAGCTCGGCATCCCAGACCGTATGGTGCACGACCCCGCCTCCGTTCTCGCGCACCGCACGGGCAAACCACGCCGTGGAGTAGCCGAATCCGGAGCCCAGCTCGAACACGGTGCGGGCCTGGACGAGCCGGGCGATCAGATAGCAGAAGTAGCCGGAGGCCGGACCGATGATCGGGAAATCGGTCCTCGCGGCTTCGGTTTCCATTGCAGCGAGCCGAGGGTCCCTCGCGGGAACGAGGGAGTCGAGGTAGGCGGCGACCGCGGGATGGATCGGGTCGAGAGGCATGGCGTCGGCGTGGGCGTGAGAGCTATCGCGGGCCCGCCATCGGCGACGGCAGCACGGCGACCGCTTCGATCTCGAGCAGCAGGTCGGCCCGCGCCAGCGTCGCGACCGGGATCAGCGTGTTGGCGGGCGGACGCTCCGGATTGAAGTAGCGGGCCCGGACGTCGCGGAGCGGCGCCACCTGCTTGAGGTCGGTGATGAGCGTGGTGGTCTTCACGACGTCGGCAAACGACCCGCCCACGCTGGCCAGCGCGGTGCGCAAGTTGGCGAACACTTTCTCGGCTTGCGCGTTGAAGTCGCCGGGCCCGACCACCTGACCGGTGCTGTCGAACGCGACCTGGCCCGCGATGTACACGGTGCGGCCATCGGCGGCCACGACCACGTGGGTGTAGCCGGTGGGCTTGGTGAGGCCCGAGGGGTTAATGTAGCGAACGGGAGACTGCGCCCACGCGAGCGAGGCGGGCAGCAGGGCCATCAGAGCGAGGAGCGCCCGATACAGCATCGGTGGAACCTTTCAAGAAGGGTGGAGTCCCGGCGTTCGACCTCGGAACACTACGGCAAGACCGCCGTGAGAGTGTCCGCCCTCGGGAGATATCATGACCGTCCAACACGACGCTGCCGCGCACCGTTTCGTAGCCGATACGCCTGGCGGAGAGGCCGAGCTACTCTACAGCTTCTTCAGCGAAACGGTGTTCAACATCGAGCACACCGAAGTGCCGGCGGAGGCCCGCGGGCTCCACGTGGGCGACGCCCTGGTCCGCGCGGCGCTGGCTTTCGCCCGGGAGCACGGGTACCTGGTGATGGCCACCTGCCCCTTCGCGCAGCGCTGGCTCGCGGCGCATCCCGGGGAACGGCCGCCGGGCCCGCCCTGACGGAGCGCCCTCGCTACTGCGCCGGCGGTCCGGCGCGTGCAGCCGCTATCGCCGCCTCCGTTCGCGCCCACAGCTCTTCGGCCAGCGCGGGATCGCGCGCGAGGTGGGTCGGCGTCGCCTCGCGGCACTTGTCGTAATAGGCGCCGGTGACGCGCGCCAGCTCCGGAGCCGTGGCGCAGTAGAGCGGCGTCTTCGCCCCCTCCTCGTTGGACAGCATGAACAACTTCATGAACCACTGGAGCGGCTGGGGCACCTTGCGCCAGATGTTCGAGCCAACGGTCCCCGGATGCAGCGAGTACGTGGTGACGGTGCCCCCGGCGAGCCGGCCAGCCAGCGCCTTGGCGTGGAGGATATTCATCAGTTTGGTGACCGCGTACTCGGGGAACGCGCTCCGCCTGGGCGTCGTGCGGGGCTCGAGACCGGACCAGTCCATCTGCTTCACCCGCGTGTGCGCGACGCTCGACACGTTCACGACCCGGCCCTGCGGCGCGGCCTTGAGCAGCGGCAGCAGCAGATTGGTCAGGAGGAATGGCCCGATGTGATTGGTCGCGTAGGTGAGATCGAACCCGTCCGGACTCAGCGCGCGGGTGCCGGCGACGCCGGCGTTGTTCACCAGCACGTCGAGCCGTCCAGCGCCGGCGAGGAATGCCCCCGCCGCGCGTCGGACCGAGGCGAGATCCGCCACGTCGACGTGCAGGAATTGGAGGTTTGCCGTCGGGTGCTGCCGGCGGATCGCGTCGATCACGGGCCGGGTGCGCTCCTCCGACCGCGCGGCGAGCACGACCGTCCCACCCCGTGCGGCCAGGACCTCGACCATCGAGCGGCCGATGCCCGAGTTCGCCCCGGTCACGAGAAAGGTGCGGCCTGCCAGATCAGGTGTCGTCACGAGAGGAAAGCTCCGTCAGGGACCGGTGACCCGCACCTCGCCGGCGCCGAGCACCCTGGTGCTGTCAGGCGCGTGCACGCTCACGCCCGTGCGGCCGGGAGCGCGGCCGGTCACCAGACCGGTGGTCGAGTCGACGGTGGCGACCGTCGTGTCGTCCACCTGCCAGTGCAGCGCGGCGGCGGGGATGTTCGGGATGCAGCTCGCGGAGACCTGGTTGTAGCTCGCCGTCAGCTGAACCGTCTGGCCGACGGTGATCGCGGTCGTGGGCGGGCTGATCGATGCGACGAGGATGAAACAACCATCCGGGCTCGTGCTGATCGAGGTCGAGCACTCGGCCGCCGTGACGACCGCCACGAGTCCAAGCAGTGAGAGTCGGAAGCGGGAAGTCATCGGGGTCGCGCGGCCGCCGAGGCCACTCGATGGCGGTCGGCCCACCACGCCCAGAGCACGAACAACCACGCGCCCAGCGATACCCAGGCCAGGGCCGCCGCGCTCGGCGGCGGGGGCGACCACGGTCCCGACGCCCACAGCACGGTCTGCGCGAGGAGGAAGCTCCAGAAGGCCCATACGCCGACGCGATCGCGTGGACGAGTTACACGCACGTAGATGGTGATGCCCGCGAGGAACAGCAACCCCTCCACCGCCAGCGTCGCCGGGATGGAGTTCCAGAGACCAAGGCCGAGTCGAGGCGCCCCCGCTCCGGGCCAGAGGGGCATGTCAGGGCGGTGGGACACGAAGTCCAGCACCCAGTGGCTCACCACGAGAGCGCCGATGAGCAGGGGCGCTCCCGGCTCGGCGCCCCGCCGCGCGGCGATGAGGGCGAGGATCGTCCCCCAGACCAGCGCCATCAGAAGGCTGTGGGACCAGGGGTAGGAATCGAACGCGAGCGGGGTGAACGCGGTATCGCCGGGCGCAATGCGCACGCGCTCCAGGCCGAGCAGCAGGAACGGAGGCCAGAGCAGATCGAGCGTAACCGCCGCAGCCCAGAGCAGTCCGAGGGATGTGCGGGGCGCGCGGGCCTTTGCGGCCAGAGCGAGTGCGGTGTGGCCGACGAACACGCGGTGCGCTCGCGCTAGACCGTCGCGCCGGTCTTGCGCGGCGATTCGAGCGCCTGGAACAGCGTTCGCCCCGCCGCCGCGACCTCCAGGACCGCGGCGTCGAACGCGACCTGATTGGCGCGCGAAGGGGCGTGGAAGCCGCTGATCTTGCGCACGAACTGGAGGGCTGCATCGTGCAGCTCCTGCTCGGTCGGCTCGCGGTCGGCCTGGCGCAGGCGCTTGATGTTCCGGCACATTGTCGTTACTCCGTCGAGATGAAAGTAGCTATGTGTCCGCGGGTGGCGGGGTCGGGTCGGTGCGTCCCTGAGCCCACGGCACCGGCGGCACCGGGCGCCGCTCGCGAGCGCGCTCCTCAGCGGCCGGCAGCTCCTCCTCGAGCAGGTCGCGGATCGACGCCCACTCCTGCAGCACTTCGCCGTCCTTCCGCCGGCTCCGAAACTGCCCGTCGACCGTCAGGAAGTATCCCACGTTCTCGGTCGCCGTCCAGGTGCACCCGCCGAAATGGAACTCCCCGGCGCTGTGGAGATACTCGCGCGACCAGTAGCGGTTCGCCGCTTCCAGGTCGAGCGGCTCCAGCGGATGACGACCGGGGAGCGGGGCGTGTCCGTGCAGCGAAGGCGGCAGGCCGAACAGCGCCAGCCCGAACGCAAAGCATCCGTTGACCGCCGCGAGCACGGGCGCGTAGCCCTCCGGCACGGCGCCCCCATTGCGCTCGGCGAACGTCGCCATCCAGGCAGGCTGCGCCGGCGGGTAGAGCACCAGCGCAAAGGCCTCGGGGCCGACCCAGGGCATGGGGGCGACCTGTACCGTGCCGTCCGGCTGCACACTCGCGCCGCGGGCATAGTGACGACGCACGGCTTTCTCCAGCGGTAGCAGCTGGAGCGGAAGCCGCCCGAGGCGGTCGGCTACGGATGGCAGCACGGCATGGCCCCTCGATGCAAGAGCCGCGACCGGAATTCTAGCTCGGCGAAAGGTCGGGCGGGTGTGAGCCGCAGGGCGGGGGCCTGGTCCACGCTCGCAGCTCGCCTACCAGTCCGGTGGCTTATCGAAACAGTAGTGTCGCCAGACCAGCTCCTTGGTCGCCGGCGGGCGCGGCGTTCCCGGCGGTGGCGTGGGCTCGAACATCATGTTGATGTAGATGAGATTCACCCGCTCGCCGGCGACGTGGTCCGCGTTCCACTTGCGGCAAAGATACCGGCCAAAATACGGGCGATGGTCGCTGAAGTCGCGCATCCAGATGTTGCCGAGATACTTGCGCCACTGCGCATTGCGATACGTGGCCGACGGGTCCGCCGGCCGCGCGTCCGTCGGTGTCCCTCCGCCGTTCCACAGGTCGAACCGGGTCCCGTCCATCCGCACGCCCTCGATGACGTACCACCCTCCATCCCGCGTGGGGTAGGGCGCGAAGAGGCGCCACTGCTGGCTCAGCTGGGTGAGCGCGCCCAGCGCACGCCAGAGCGTGGACGGTCGGCCGGTCTGGAGGGTGGAGACATTCCAGAAGAGCACGAACCCCAGGGATGCCAGGGCGAGGGTGTCGCCGATGAAGCCCGGATAGTCGCGCGGAGGGGGTGGCGTCAGCGATTCGAGGAACCGTCCCACCCGCGCGCGGTTGCCCGCCACCCAGCGGTACGCCCGCTCACCAAGTCTGCGCACCGGCGCCAAGGCGAGCAGCGGTATCACCGGCCGCGTCACCGGTGATCGGCGGCAGAGCTCGAGCAGCGCCTCGTACCCGGTGTGGAGCCCGCCGGCCGGATCGCGCACGACCCATGCATTCCGGTCCCGCATGAGGGCCCCGATCTGGGTGTCGCTCTGCGCTTCGCGCATCTCCGCTCCGCTCAGCCGAAGGACACTGCGCACGATCGGCACCATCCGGCGGCAGAATCCGCAGGTCGCGTCGAAGAATATGATGACACCCCGCCCCGCCTTCGTGGCGGACCGTCGCCGCTCCAGCACCTCCCACACGAGAGGCGGGAGCAGCGCCAGCCATCCGCTCGCGCAGACCCAGGGGAAGTTGCCCAGCCGCAGTGTGAGGCCTAAGCCGATGTGAAAACCGATGAACGCCAGCACGACGCCCAGACGGACGGCGCCGCCCAGGAACGGACAGAAGACGAGGAGCGGCCCACCGAGCTCCAGGGCCGGCGTCCCGTACGTCATCAGTCGCAGGAGGCGGGGGAACTGCAGCAGCCAGGTGCCGAACGGCGTCGCGAACTGCGGCAGGCTCAACGCGTAGTAAATGGCCGACCCTTCGCCGATCCAGATCGGATGCCACTTGGAGATCGCGGCGAACCAATAGAGAAAGCACATCTGGAACAGAAGGCCGAGGCTGCCGCCGGAGAGATAGAGCGGTTTGGCGGGCGGCACCGCCGGATTCAGCGCGCGGTCGAGCGAGAATCGCGCGTTGAGCGGCAGGAACATGCACCAGAACAGGAGCAGTCGCTCGATGTCGTCGCCGCCATGCAGGATCACGGGGTTGCGTACCTGCATGGAGCAGAGGAGCACCCAGGAGCCGATGCTGCAGAGGCGTGTCCGGTAGCCGACCAGAAATCCGAGTGCGAGCACGATGGCGACGAGCAGGATGGCGAGCTGGACGATGTACTGCCCGCTCATGAGATGCAGACTCACGCCCCACGGATTACCGAACTGGCCGGTCAGCGCATCCCGAGGGAGGATGCCGGCATCGGTGTAGAAATCATTGACTTCGGGAAGGTGACCGAGCAGGTCGATCAGCAGACAGGCACCGAACACGACGCGGAAGAGCGCGAGCGACCGAATGTCGACCGCCAGCATGTGCCACCAGCGCCAGCCGACCGAGGCAGCGGGTCCCGAGACGACCTTGGGGACCCGGGACTCACCCGTCGCGGTCATCCGATCACTCCCCGTCCAGGAACGAGCGCCACTGGTCGGATTCGGCGACCCGCTTGAGGATCTGTCCCCGCCCGACCAGGAGGCCGCGCAGGTACTCGCCCAGCACCAGGCGCTCCACGGCCCAGCCGACGGGTCCGAACGGCGCGGCGAACCGGCAGGTGTCGGTCATCAGCGTGCCGCCGAGCTCGGAGGTGAAGGTATGATCGTGAACGAAGGACCGGAACGCGCCCCGCACCATTTCGTCCCGGAAATGCTCCGGCCAGGTGTAGGCGGTGATGCGACTCGTCAGCTCCTGCCAGACGCCGAAGTGTCTGGCCCGCCAAGTGACCTCCTCGCCCAGGCCGATCAGCCCGCGTGTCACACCGGCAACCGCGGTCTCCCCCGTCCCGGCGGCGGTGCGGACGTGCAGGTCGATACTCCGGGCAAGATCGAAACATCGGGCGCGGGGCGCCCGCATGTGAGTGTGTACTTCCAGGGTCAGCACAGCCCCGCCTGGGTGCGCGTGGCGCGCCTCAGGGAAAGATCCCGAGCTGCTCGTAGCTGAGCGCCACCTTGTCGATGGCGAGGATCATCGCCGCCGTGCGCAGGTCTGCCTTGCCTTGCTCCCGCTTCCAGATGGCCCGGATCGGATGGTAGGCGCTGATCATCGTCTCCTCCAGCCCGGAGTTTACCAGATCCTCCTCGCTTGCGCCGTGGGTGATCCGCTCGATTTCCTCATTGGTGAACTGCCGACCGGTGACGCCTTCGACCGCGTGCAGCAGCCGGCCGTAAGCGCCCTGCTCGAACCGTTTCTGCATCCGACCGAACCGGACGTGCCCGAGGTTCTTCACCCACTCGAAGTACGAGACGGTGACGCCGCCGGCGTTGATGAACGTGTCCGGGACGACCATCACGTTCCGGCGGGCCAGAATCGCGTCCGCCTCGGGCGTCGTGGGACCATTCGCGGCCTCGACCACGATCTTGGCCTTGATCCGTGGCGCGTTGTCGGCGGTGACCTGCCGCTCCAGCGCGGCCGGAATGAGAATGTCGCAGTCCAGCTCGAGCGCGTCCTCCCGGCGGGCGAGGTTGGCGGCGCCGGGAAAGTCCATGAAGCTCCGGTGCTCCCGGCGGTAGGCCATCACCTTCTCGAGGTCCAGGCCCTTCGGGTTCGCGATCGCACCTTCTGCTTCAGCGAACCCGACCAGCACCGCCCCTCCCTCCTGGAAGAACTTGGCAGCGAAGTATCCCACGTTGCCCAGACCCTGGATCACCACCCGCTTGCCCTCGAGCCCGGTCGAAAGCCCGAGCGGCTTCATGTCCTCCGCGACGCTCACCACTTCGCGGGTCCCGAAGAACACTCCGCGGCCGGTCGCCTCGGTGCGACCGCGGATCCCGCCCTGGCTCACGGGCTTCGCCGTGACGCAGCCGAGCGCGTCCAGCTCCCCGGGGCGGAGCTGGGTGTACGTGTCCGCCACCCAGGCCATCTCCCTCGGCCCGGTTCCGACGTCCGGGGCGGGCACGTCGAGTCCGGGTCCGATGAAGTTCTTGCGCACCAGCTCGAAGACGTAACGTCGGGTGATCCGCTCCAGCTCTTCCGGCGTGTAGCTCTTCGGATTGAGCCGGATGGCGCCCTTGGCGCCCCCGAACGGCACGTCGACGAGCGCGCACTTGTAGGTCATGAGCGCGGCGAGCGCCTGCACTTCATCCGCATCGACGTCGAGCGCGAACCGGATCCCCCCTTTGCAGGGGAGCTTGTGGTGGCTGTGCTCCGCCCGCCACGCGTGCATCACCTCGATGCGCCCGTCGTCGCGCTTCACCGGGAAGCTGGTGTAGAAGAGGTTCTTGCAGGCCTTGATGTTGGCCAGGAGGGTGGCGTCGTGCTGGGTGAACCCGGCGGCGCGGTCGAACGCCTGGTTCACCTGCTCCAGAAAGCTCGTGCCCACGGACATGGGCAGCTCCTGAGAGGGCTGGGGTGGAAAGTGATAGCCGGGGCGGGAGCGTCCCGCTAGGGGGCGGGTGCCGGCACCCCGTAACCGCGCGCCATCGCCGTAGCGGCCAGTACCATGAGCACCACCAGCACCGCCTGGAGGGCGCTGATCCTGGCGAAGCGGACGGCCGCCCGGGTATCGGGCGTCCGGCCGTGTGCCACGGCTGCTCGCCAGCGGATGAGGGAGGTCATCGGGCCTAGCTCGAGAAGCAGAATGAGCCCGAGCAGGCCCATCTTGGCCCAGAACAGATGGTTGTGCAGGTAATACTCGCTGCCCTTTTCGAGGCCGCCGAACGCGCGCACCAGCCCGGTGCCGATCCAGAGCAGTGCGGCGATGCCCCACCAGGCATCGGCGGCGAACACTCGCCGCAGGCCGGCAGCATCCAGAGGCTGGCCGAGCGCGCGGCCACGCGCCCAAACGGATCCCAGCCCAATCCCCAGCGCGAGGAGGTGGACCGCCGCGAAGAGCCAGCGGACGAGCGCTGATTGCATTGGCCGCCTGGGGTCGACTCTAGTGGTGGTTGTCGAATGCGATGCCGGCTTCCGTCTCCTTGATGGCGTCGTCCACCAGTGCGATCGCCTTGACCCGGTGGCCGCCCTTGTCCGGCACGGCCTTGTCCAGATGCATACGGGCGGCCCGAAGCGAGGTGAGGGCCTCCCTCATGTGGGGTTGGGGCACGAGACCATGAGCAGTGGCTCGGCGGGGTATCAGCGAGAGGCCCAAGGGTAGCGTGGCGAGAAAGGCGACAACCGAACGGCGGGAAGAGAGCGGCGGCATGGGGCCTCCGGGAAGCGATTGAGACGATTGACGGAAATCGGGCCGGCCTCGGACGACTCGGTGGACGGCCCGAATGTTACGCTGACGGGGCCCGGCGGGTCCACTGGCGACTCCGCTCGCCCATCGGCGGCTAGACGTGCTACCGCAGCCGGCCGATACTCCGACCCGTTGGGGGATATCAGACGAACCACAGCAGTCGACTGGAGGCGAAGGTGTCGAACCGGGTCGTAGCGCAGTTCAGCAACAACATCCGGATCCTGGTAAACCGGGCGGCCGTGGTGCGCATGGATCGGGCGGCGGCCGCCGCCACCCTAGGGGCCGAGCCGCCTACTTGCGGGCGAGGGCCTCGCGAACCGTCCAGACCGTTTCCGTGGCGCCGTCCGGCCGGATCTCCACCAGGTTGTCCGCCGCGCTCACCAGCGACACCTTCACGCCGCTCTTGAGAAAGCTGCAGTGGTTGGCCCGGTCGGCGACGAACGCGTCGGCGCCGCGCGCATTGTAGTCATTGCTGAGCCCCAGCGCCTTCACCGTGTTGGCCTTATCGGCGCACGCCACGTAGCCCCGCTTCGTCGTGTAGGTCTCCTCCTGCCCCTGCGAGACCCCGTGGGTGAACAACATCAGGCCCAGCGCGATGACGGCTGCCCGCATAGCGATTCTCCGTGGTTAGCGCAGCTCCACCCGGCCCCGCGGCGTCTCGAGCGTCGCGATCAAAGCCGGGCGGGGGCCAATCCTAAGCTCCAGGTCCACGCCAAGCTGTAACAACCGCGCCCCAATCCGGTCACCGTCCGGGTGCTCCGCCCGCAACCCGGCGAGCGTCGCCTCGTGCGGGGCGGCTTGTGCCGGGTGCGGGGTTGCGCCCCAGTCGATGAAAAAGGGTACGATGCCGTCCGCCACGGGGGTGAGCGGGTCGGTGAGGCGCCATGTCAGGACCGTTCCGTCGGGTCGGCGCCGGCTTCCGGAGCGGACCGGACCGATGGGAAGGCCCACTCGCTGGGCCGCCACGACCAACTCCTCCAGCCGGCTCGACTTGGCGGCCCAGGTAACCAGCCTCGACTCCCTGAGCGCGTCGATGCCGAACCAGCGGGGCCGGGAGGGGGAAGGCTGACTGGGATCCGGGGCCACGATCTCGAGGTACACGGCCGGGCCGAGGGGGATGATCGCGTTCCAAGTCCCTTCGTCCGGATGCCGGCCCCCCGGTGTGGCCCGCACGCCGAGGCGTTGCTCCAGGTCGGCGACCGCGGGCTCGAGGGCCGGAGCAGCATAGACGAGGTGGTCGACGTGCGGGCTCAGGTCTCTGACGTTGATGGGCGGACCGGCTGTCGGCAAGGGGGTTTTGGAGGATCGGTCCGCTCCCGGCGTGCCGGGGCACGGTTGACGGCCGCGGGGATCGCGCTACAGTTAACCATATGGTTAAGTCGGCGTCCGATCTCGACCTCGTCTTCCGCGCGCTGGGTCATCCCGCTCGGCGGGTCATCCTCAGGAAGCTCGCGGGGCGGGAGCGCACGGTGACCCAGCTCGCTCGGCCGTTCCGCATGTCGCTGGTGGCGGTTTCGAAGCACCTCAAGGTGCTCGAGCGCGCCCGGCTGATCCAGCGCCGCAAGAACGGAAGCTTCCACTATCTCCGCCTCAACCCGGAGGCGTTGCTGTTGGCGGAAGAGTGGCTCCGACACTACGAGCAGTTCTGGCATCCGCGACTCGACTCCCTCAAGCACCTTCTGGAACAGGAGGCACCGTGACATCCGCTCAGGCACAGACGTCGTTACGCATGACTCGGCTCATCAGGGCCCGGCGAGAGAAGGTCTTCGAAGCCTGGACCCGGCCGGAGATCGTGCAGCAGTGGATGGGGCCCGGGCCCGTGGCCGTCACCCGGGTCCTGACGGACGCGAAGGTGGGTGGCAGCTATCGCATCGAGATGGACAATGCCGGGACGAAGTACGTGGCGATCGGTGAGTACCTCGAGGTCGTGCCCAACCGGAAGCTGGTCTTCACCTGGGGGTGGGAAGGCCCCAACCGCTATGAGACGCGCGTCACCGTCCTTCTCGAGGACCGGGACGGCGGCACCGAGCTGACGCTGGTCCACGAGCGGTTCGCCAACGCGGAAGACATGGGACGCCACGAGCACGGCTGGACCGGCAGCCTGGCGAACCTGGCCGCGGTGGTCGAGCGATAGCCCGCTTCAGGCGTGGGCTGCGGCCGCCAGCTTGAGGACCGTGTTCCAGTTCCGTCCGGTGCCCCGGGTCCCGAGCTTTTTCTCCAGCAGCGCGCTGGTAAGCCGTGACCGGCCGACGCCGTCCGGGTAGACGATGTAGGCCGCTCGGCCGTCCGTGCGAACGACCTCCCGCCCCGGGATCGCCTCCCGCAGCGCCCTTACGGCCCCGGCGGCGGGCGCGTCCTTGAGGCATATCACGAGGAGATGCTGGGGATCGCGCCGGGCCTCCTCCGGGAACGGGTTGCCCGTGACGATCGCCCCCCACTCGGCGGCGCTGCGCACGAAGAAGTCGGTCTCGAGTCCGAGCCGCTTGGCGGCCTCGGCTTCGAGTATCCGCTCGAGCGCCGCCGCGTTTCGGGTGTCGCTCCGAAACACGAGGTTGCCGCTCTGGAGCAGCGAGCGCGGGTCGTGGAATCCGAGCTGCGAGAGGAGATTCCGCAGGTCCGCCATGGCCACCGGGTTGCGACCGGCGAGGTTGATGGCCCGGAGCAAGGCGATGTGGACCGTCACGACGTGGCGCGAGGCGAGCCCGATCGCTCGACGGCCACCCAGATCTCGAGTCCGCCGCCGTCCGCGTCGTAGACCTCGAGGTCGGCGGTGAAAGCGCGGCGGGGCGCGCCGGGCTGGGAGAAGAACTCCCATACCCGGCTCCAACCGCCTATTACCACGCCTGGTATCGCCCCGCGACAGGCAAAGACGAGATAGTCGCCGGCGGCGACGTCCGCGGTCTCGACACTGGGCCCGAGTGTTGTCCCCGGTGGAGTCTCCCTTCCCACCAGCAGCCGGTAGATGCCCCTGCCGTCGCTCTCGTAATCGGAGTAGACGGCGACGAGCGGACCCTGGGCGCCGAGGTGCTCCAGCCGGCCGAACCAATCCTCGCTGGAGAAGCGACCCCAGAGTGCGGGGATCCGCGCGGTGTCGCCGCTGCCCTCATCGGCGTTTCTGGTTCTCACCGACAGACCCGCCACCCGGCGGGG
>CAZFKN010000052.1:0-5249 GCA_964519805.1 uncultured Gemmatimonadaceae bacterium | reverse complement strand
CGCTGCCCTCATCGGCGTTTCTGGTTCTCACCGACAGACCCGCCACCCGGCGGGGGTCGCCGCGTCGGCTCTCCGGCAGCTTGATGTTCGTTTCCATCACCGCGGCCACGTCGGCTCCCCGGGAGCGCTCGTCATTTCGCCAGTCTCCAAAGGGTCAGCAGGGCGATCGCCGCGGGAATCGCGAACACGATCGCGAACGTCGGCATCTCTTCCGCGACCGAATATCCCGCCTTCGAGACTCCGATCCACATGTTGATCCCGGCCCCAATGAGCCAGAGCGGTATGAAGACCTTGGCCCCTCGCGCGAGTCCCGCCATCGCGTCGGGGCCGAGCCAGCGGCCGACGACGAGGCAGAGGGCGAGAAGGACGATCCCGCCGGCGATGACCTTGACGGTGTGCATCGAGTCACCCCTCTCCGGTCACTTCGTCGGGTCATCAGGCGCCGTGGCCGGCCCCCGCATGGTAATCCACTCCAACCCCGCTCTCTCCGTCCTCGACATTCAGACCCCCCGCACGAGTCCGCCGTCCACCAGCAGGCTCTCGCCGGTGATGTAGCTCGCCTCGCCCGACACCAGAAACGCGGCGGCACGCGCAACCTCAGCCGCCGTCCCGACGCGGCCCGTCGGGATTCTGGCCACGGTTTCCGCGTCCACCGGATAGGTGTCGATCCACCCGGGCAGGAGATTGTTCATCCTGAGTCCCCGGCCCGCGTACTGCTGGCTGTACAGTTTCGCGAAGTTGGCGAGGGCCGGGCGGAGCGTGGCCGAGACGGGGTGGCGGAGGCCCGGCTCTACGGCCGCGAAGCTGGAGATGTTGACGAACGCGCCGCCGCTTCCGACCAGCATCAACGGCGTGGCGAGCCGAGCCATGCGGACCACGCTCAGCAACAGCAGGTCCACTCCGTCCCGCCACTCCGCGTCGGTCAGATGCAGCAGATCGCCCTTGGCGGCGTGCCCGGTATTGTTGATCACCGCATCCAGCCGCCCGAACCGCGACCGCGCCGCCTCGACCACCCGCGCCAGATCGTCGGCCACGGCGACCGACCCGCGGACAGCCACGCCGCGGAGCTCCGCCGCCAGCGCCTCGACCTCGACCGACCGCGCCAGCAGGACCAGACGAAATCCCCGCCTGCCCAGCTCGCGGGCACAAGCGGCGCCCATTCCTCGGCTGGCCGCGGTCACGACTGCTACGGGTCCCTCGCGAGCCGAAGCGGCGTCGGTCAGGCGGCCGCCCCGGGCTCGCAGTGCGCCTTCATCGAATCCATGTCGCCGTCGAGCGCCTTCCCTTGAGCTGGGCCTTCGAGGGTGAAGGTATTCAGACTCAACCGGTGCGCCAGGGTGCTAGCGGTTCGCCGGCGGCATCTCCCACATCTCGCGGACTTCGCTCTCGCCCGCGCGCACCACCGACAGGAAGCGCTTTGTCAGGTCTATCGCCTCCGACTTCGACTTCGCCCGAATGATCGCGTAGCCGCCGACCAGCTCCTTCGTCTCCGCGAATGGCCCGTCCGTGACGGTCAATTTGCCTCCGTCGTAGCGCACTCGGGCCCCGTTCGAGCTTGGCAGGAGTCCACCGGTATCGACCAGGACGCCGGCCTTCGTCATGTCCTCGATCAGCCTTCCCATGTCGGCGATTTCCCGCTCAGTGGGTGGCGCACCGCCGTCCGTGCCGGGCTTGTAAAGGGTCAGGAATCGCATGGCTATTTCCCCCGCCTGCCGGCCAGCTGCGCACGCATCCGCTCTTCCTTCTTTCGCAGCTCGGGCGTGAACCCTTCGCCCAGGTCGTCCGCCTCGAACACCTGGCGAATCTCGATCTCGGACTCCCCGGCCATCGGGTTGGGGCAGCGCTTGATCCATTCGATCACTTCCTCCTTCGACTTCGCCTGAAGGATCCAGAAGCCCGCGATCAGCTCCTTGGTCTCGGCGAACGGTCCGTCGATGACGGTCCGCTTCGTCCCGGAGAACTTGACGCGCGCGCCCTTCGAGCTGGCCTGCAGTCCTTCGGCCCCCAGGAGCATGCCCGCCTTCACCAGCTCCTCGTTGAACTTGCCCATCTCGGTGAGAAGCTCCTTGCTCGGAAGGACGCCGGCCTCCGAGTCCTTGTTGGCCTTCACCATCGCTACGAATCGCATGAGATCGTCTCCTTGGTCCTTTTCGGGTTCGGAGCCCGGCCGCCCGGTAAAGCCCGCGGCTGGCCCTGACTCTACCCAGTTGTCGAATGAGGGGAACGGAAATCGACGGCGGGGCGACCCCTACCTTGTCGAGGGCAAGCCCGGGATCTCGACGACGGGGCGAACCTCCACCGTTCCCTGGCGCGCCATGGGAATCCGGGCGGCAATGGCGATCGCCTCGTCCAGGTTGCCGGCGTCCACGAGGAAATAGCCTCCCAGCTGCTCGTGCGTCTCCGCGAAGGGCCCGTCGGTCACGAGTCGCTTGCCGCCGCGGACCCGCACGCTCGTCGCCGTGGCGGTGGGGTGTAGCGGAGCGGCGGCGAGATATCGACCGGCCTGCTCCAGCTGGTGCGCGAGCTGCGTGGATTCCTGATAGCACTCCTGCCGCTCGGCCTCACCCAGGGCCTGCTCGTTCAGATAGATGAGCAACATGTACCGCACGTGTGCGACTCCATTCCCCCGGCTAGCCGCCGGCCATGGCCCCTATGACGAGAAACGGCTCGGCCCCCGTCTCGACCGCACCGGGCAGCGGCGCATCCGGCGCCTCATGGGACAGGTCCTCTCCGCACGCGAAGAACCGTACGAACGGCCTCCGCTTGAGCGTCCCGTGGTCACGGATCGTTCCGCGGAGCATTGGAAATGCCGCCTCCACTGCGTCGAGCACCGTGCGCTGCGTCACCGGGCCGTCGACCCGGAGCCGCACCTCGCCGTCGACGTGCGCCAGCCTCCGCAAATGCTCGGGCAGCAGCACCCGGATCATGACAGCGTCTGGACCTCGACCGACAGGACCGCCGGGAGGTCCCGCACGATGGGCGCCCAGGTGTCGCCCGCATCGGCGGAGCCGTACACCTGCCCTCCGGTCGTGCCGAAGTAGATCCCGCAGGAGTCGAGCGAGTCGACGGCCATCGCGTCGCGCAGCACGTTCACATAGCAGTCGCTTTGGGGGAGCCCTTTCGTGAGCGGCTCCCACTCGTCTCCACCCGACCGGCTGCGGTACACCCGCAGCTTGCCCTCCGGCGGGTAGTGCTCCGAATCGCTCTTGATGGGGACGACGTAGACGGTCTCCGGCTCGTGCGCGTGCACCGCGATGGGAAACCCGAAGTCGCTCGGCAGATTCCCGCTCACCTCGCGCCACGAGCTGCCGGCGTCGTCGCTGCGCATGACGTCCCAGTGCTTCTGCATGAACAGCACGCCCGGCCGCGACGGGTGCATGGCGATGCGGTGGACACAGTGGCCCACCTCGGCGGTGGGGTCCGGTAACGCGTTCGGTGACTTGAGGCCGTTGTTGGCCGGCTGCCAGCTGCGGCCCGCGTCGTCGGTCCGGAAGACTCCCGCCGCCGAGATCGCGATGAACATGCGGGCGGGATTGGTCCGATCGAGCACGATCGTGTGGAGCCCCATCCCGCCGGCGCCGGGCTGCCAGAGGTGTCCCTTGGCCTCGCGCAGCGCCGGCAGCTCCTCCCAGGTCTGGCCCCCGTCGCCCGACCGGAAAAACGCCGCGTCCTCGACGCCGGCGTAGACGGTATCCGGGTCGTCGAGCGACGGCTCGATGTGCCACACCCGCTTGAATTCCCAGGGGTGCTGGGTGCCGTCGTACCACTGATGCGTGCCGGGGACGCCGTCGTACGCGAACTTGTTGCCCACCGGCTCCCAGGTCTTGCCGCCGTCGTTGGAGCGCTGGACCAACTGGCCGAACCAGCCGCTGGTCTGCGACGCGTACAGCCGATCCGGCTCCGCCGGCGACCCGTGGAGGTGGTAGATCTCCCAGCCCCCGAAGAAGGGGCCGCTGATGTCCCAGTTCTTGCGCTTCCCATCCGCGGTCAGGACGAACGCGCCCTTCCGCGTGCCGACCAGCAACCGAACGTGGCTCATCTCGATCTCCTTCATTGAGTTCCGGTCTGCCGGCGAGCCCGGGCATCGGGCTCCCCGAACGGCCCTTACGAGAATAGTCGCTCGGCAGAGTCTACAATCGACAACCCGGTGGGGGAGGCCCCCCGGCGGGTCACGCCGGCAGGTCTCGCAGGCGGCGCTCGAGAAACCGCCGCTCCGGCTCCTGGCGGGTCAGGTCGAGAGCCCGCTGGTAGGAGGCTCGGGCGTCGGCGCTTCGCCCCAGCCGCCGGCATAGATCCGCCCGCGCCGAGTGGGCCAGGTAGTAGTCGGGAAGGTCGCCGCGTGCGAGGATGGCGTCGATCAAGGCCAGGCCGGCCGCCGGACCGTCGCGCATCGCGACCGCCACAGCGCGATTCAGGTCGACCACCGGCGAGGGGTTGGTGAGGGCCAGCACGTCGTACAGGCTCACGATGCGGGCCCAGTCCGTCGCCGCCGGGTCGGGGGCCTGCGCGTGCACCGCGGCGATCGCCGCCTGCACGGCGTACGGCCCGAGCGGCCCAGTCGACTGGGCCGTTTCCACCAGCGCCGATCCTTCCGCGATCTGCTCCCGGTCCCAGAGCGAGCGGTTTTGGTCGTCCAGCAGGATCAGGTCCCCGGTCGGCGACGCGCGCGCCCCGCGCCGCGATTCATGCAGCAGCATGAGGGCGAGCAGCCCCACCGCCTCGGCCTCGGGCAGCAGCCCGACGAGCAGGCGCCCCAGGCGGATCGCCTCCCGCGAGAGATCCGCCCGCGTAAGCGACGCACCGGCCGACGCGGAGTAGCCCTCGTTGAAGACCAGGTAGATCACCTGGAGGACCGTTTCCAGGCGCTCCGGCAAATCGGCCCGCGACGGTACCTGGTAGGGGATACCGGCGTTCCTGATCTTCGACTTGGCCCGCACGATCCGCTGCGCGACCGTGGCGGGAGCGGTGAGAAACGCGCGCGCGATCTCTTCGGTCGTGAGCCCGCACACTTCCCGCAGCGTGAGCGCCACGCGGGCCTCGGGCGGCAGCGCGGGATGGCAGCAGGTGAAGATCAGCCGGAGATCGTCGTCGGGAACGTCTTCGTATTCCCAACGGGAGGTGGCCCGGCTCTCGGCGTCGAGCTGGTCGGCAAGCGCCGAGGCGGCCGCGTCGAAACGGGTGCGGCGACGCAGCGCGTCGATCGCCTTGAAGCGGCCGGCCGAGACGAGCCATGCCCGCGGATTGGCGGG
>CAZFKN010000051.1:0-22046 GCA_964519805.1 uncultured Gemmatimonadaceae bacterium | reverse complement strand
CGAGCCGGAGCTCGAAGCGGTGCCGGTCCCACTTCTCCTGAATGGGGCCGGGGGGAATGCGGGAGATCAGATCCATGCAGAGCTCCAAGAGAGCGGCGGAAGTCCCCTTCGCCGTTCCTGTTTACTGCTCACTGTTCACTGTTTACTTCACCAGTCCAAAGAACACCGCCACCGGCACCAGGGCGAACCCGCCGGCCACCCCGACCGCAATCAGAATCGCGATCGGCCGGTGGCGGAGGTCACGCGCGGGGTTGGCCGCGCCGAGGGAGCGCACCGAGCTCCATGCGCCATGGTAGAGATGGAAGCCCAGTGCGACCATCGCCGCGACGTAGAAGAGGGTCACCCAGCCGATCCGGAAACTGCCGGTCACGTTCCCGTAGACGTCGGCGGGGGTGAACGTGCCGGTGGGGCGCACGGTGCCGGTGGTGAAGTGCAGGATGTGAACGACGATGAACACGAGGAGCAGCACCCCGCCCCAGCGCATGGTGCGGGACGCCGTGGTGGAGACCTGCGCTCGCCGTTTCTGGTAGCCCACCGGTCGGGCGGCGTGATCCCGACGCGTGAGCTGCCAGGCCGCGACGACGTGCAGCACGACGGCGACGATTAGAATGGCGCGGGCCGCCCAGAGCAGCTCGTTGAGCGGCCCGTGCAGCGTGGCGGCGTATCCGTTCAGCCGGTCCGCTCCCTGGAACACCTGGAGATTGCCGACCATGTGCAGGATCACGTAGCCGATCCCCACGAGGCCAGTGACCGCCATGACCGCCTTCTTGCCCACCGAGCTGTCCCAGAACGCGCGCAGCGCCCGGAGGCGCGATGCGCCGATGTCGTGCGCGCCCGTCGTCATAGAGTCGCCTGGATGCTCCGCACCGCGTCCGCCGACGCATGCAGGTCCCGCCGCTCGGCCGCGGTCAGGGTCACGTCGATGATCCCCTCGAGCCCGCGCCGCCCCAGTTTGCAGGGCACCCCGCAGAAGACGTCGGTGAGACCGTACTCGCCCTTGAGCCAGGCGGCACACGGGAGGATCCGCTTCCTGTCGAGCACGATCGCTTCGACCATCTGCACCGCGGCCGCGCTCGGGGCGTAGTAGGCTGATCCGGTCTTGAGGTGGGCCACGATCTCGGCGCCGCCGTTCCGGGTGCGCTCGACGATGCCCGCCAGCTTCTCGGGCGACAGCAGCTGCGTCACCGGAATGCCGGACACGGTCGTGTACGAGATGAGCGGGACCATGGTGTCGCCGTGGCCGCCCAGCACCATCGCCTGGATGTCGTCCACCGAGACGTCCATCGCTTCGGCCAGGAACATCCGGTAGCGCGCGGTGTCCAGCACGCCGGCCATGCCGATGACCCGCTCGCGCGGGAACCCGGTGGCCTTGAGCGTCACGTAGCACATCACGTCGAGGGGGTTGGACACCACGATGACGATGGCGCCGGGCGCCACCCGCTTGATCTGCTCGCTCACCGAGCCGACGATCCCGGCGTTGGTCTTCACCAGGTCGTCGCGGCTCATCCCCGGCTTGCGCGCGATGCCCGCTGTGACGACGAACAGCTCGGCGCCTGCGGCATCGTCGTAGCTCTGGCCGCCGGTGATGCGGGTGTCGAAGCCCTCGATCGGCGCGGACTGCCACTGATCGAGCGCCTTGCCCTGCGGCACGCCCTCGATCACGTCGATCATGACGATGGTGCGCGCGAGCGACTTTTCCGCCAGCCGCTGTGCCGCGGTCGCACCGACGTTGCCGGCGCCGACTACCGCAATCTTGGTGAACATGAAGTCGACCCGCTCCCTAGATTCGGACCAAAAGTATAGCATGGCCTCGCCCGCGCGAGCCACGCTCGTCTTCCGCTCAGCGCGGGCTCTCCTCGGGCGGCGCCGGGATGCCCAGTTGCCGGAGTCCCTCGTACAGCACGATGCTGACGGCGTTCGCGAGATTCAGGCTCCGGACGTCGCCGGGCATCGGGATCCTGAAGCAACGGTCCGGGTGCTTCTCGAGGATGCGGGTCGGCAGGCCGTCGGTCTCGTTGCCGAAGACCAGGCAGCTGTTCGCGCGGAACGGTGCCCGCTCGTAGTCGCGCGTCGCGTTGGCCGAGAAGTAGAGACAGCGCTCCCGGGCGATGGCGTCGCGGAACGCCCGCCAGCCCGGGTGCACCCAGAGATCCACCTTGTCCCAGTAATCCAGTCCCGCTCGGCGGACCTCCCGCTCGTCCAGCGAGAAGCCAAGCGGCTCGATGAGATGCAGCGGTGTGTCGGTGGCGGCGCAGAGGCGCGCGATGTTGCCGGTGTTCGGGGGGATGCGCGGCTCGATCAGGGCGACGTGGAGTGACAACGGTCAGCCCCGCTCACCCGCCACGGGTATGCATCTCCCGGCGTGGATCGGCCTTGAGGCCTTCGAGGGCGTAGAGCGCGCTCCGGCCCGTCACCGCCAGCCGCTCCTCGGCCCCGCGGTCGGTCCGGGACTCCCAGTGCCGGCGCACGATGGCGGCGAGCTCCTCGTCCGACGCGCCCATACGCAGCGGCTCGCGCAGGTCCACGCCGTCGGCGGCGTACAGGCAGAGGAACCAGGTGCCGTCGGCGGTGAGGCGGCTCCGGTCGCACGCGAGGCAGAACGGCGACGTGGTCGACGCGATGATGCCGAATGTGGTGCCGTCGGGAAGCACGAACCGCTCCGCCGGCGCGGACCCCTCTTCGGGCAGCGACTCGATGTTGCCGTAGCGGTGCGTCAGCCGCGCGATGATCTCCCGCTGCGACACCACCTGATCCATGGTCCACTGGGTCGCGCCGCCCACGTCCATGTACTCGATGAACCGCACCTCGGCGTCGTGCGCGCGCCCGAACTCGATCAGATCGGCCAGCTCGTCGTCGTTGTAGCCGCGGATCACCACGGTGTTGAGCTTGAGGCGCCAGAAGCCGGCGGCCCGCGCAGCGGCGATCCCCTCGAGCACCTCCGCGTGCCGCGCGCTCTTGGCGAACTCGAGCATGCGCTCGGGGCGGAGCGTGTCGAGACTCACGGTGACGCGGCCCAGACCCGCGTCGAGCAGGGCGGTTGCGTAGCGGGCGAGCAGGAGCCCGTTGGTCGTGAGCGCCAGATCGGCGATCGAGCCGTTCCGGGCCAGCTGCCGGACCAACTCAGTGAGGTCGTGCCGGAGCAGCGGCTCACCGCCGGTCAGGCGCACCTTCGTGACGCCCAGCCCGGTGAAGACCCGCACCAGTTGCTCGGTCTCCTCGAATGAGAGGATCGAACGCCGCGGGAGCCAGACGTAGTCGTCCTCCGGCATGCAGTACCGGCAGCGCAGATTGCAGCGGTCGGTGACCGAGACACGGAGACTGCCGAGCGGGCGGCCGAGGCGATCCAGCATCAGACGCCCCAATCGGTGTGGCTGACGTGCTCCGGCGCCGACGGCGCATCGGCGGTCGCGTCTACCGCCCGTTCGACCACCGGCCGCGCGGGTCGGGGCGCCACCCATGCCTCCGAGCCGTCGGTGTAGTGCTCCCGCTTCCAGAGGGGAACGCGTCGCTTCACCTGCTCGATCACGTAGCGGCAGGCCATGAACGCGGCGTCGCGGTGCGCTCCCGCGGCCGCGATGGCGACGGCGACGTCCCCGATCTCGAGCCGCCCGGTGCGGTGCTCGAGCGCCACCGACACTTCCCACTTCGCTTCCGCCTCGGCGACCACGCGCGCGCACTCCGCTTCGGCCATGGCCGCGTACGCGGAGTACTCGAGTCGCTTCACGCTGCGGCCCTCGTGATGATCACGCACGACGCCAAGGAAGCACGCGACGCCGCCCCGCTCGGGCGACATCACCCGGGCTACGAGCGGCGCCAGGTCCAGCGGGCGATCGGTGAGGAACGTCACGTCACCCTCCCGCCAGCGGCGGCAGGATCGCGATCTCGTCGCCGCTCGCCACCGGCGTGTCGAGGCGGGCGTGGGCGAGATTCACGGCGCAGAGCGGGCGCTCGGGCAGCCGCGCGTCCGCCGCCTGGCTGCGGAGCAAGCGCAGCACGGCGGCGACGGTGGCCGGGGCCGGAAGTGTGAGCGTGAACGACGTTTGGCCGGCGGCCTCCGCGTAGCTCGCGAACAGGAGTACGCGGACGGTGACGGTCGAGGCAGCGGATACAGTCATGGCTCGAAGCAACCGCTCGGAGAGCGGCGGGGTTCCCGGGCGGGACGCTCCAGGGAGCCCGCGTGCTAGGCGACGGTCTCGCCCGGCTCCGGCGATGACTCTTCCGCGACGAGCGCCCGTAACTCCTTGCTGGGCTTGAAGACCGGCACGGGGCGGGCAGCGACTTCGACCGGATCACCCGTGCGGGGATTGCGGGCCATCCGGGTCTTGCGGCGTCGGATCTTGAAGGTGCCGAAACCGCGTACCTCGATGTTCTGCTGCTGCTTCAACGCGTCCTTCACCGCTTCAAGGAAGGCGTCCACCACTCGGGCGCAGTCCTTCTTCGAGATCATCGGACCTGCGGTACGGGCGATCGAAGCGGTCACCTGCTCCACGAGATCGGCCTTGGTCATGCTCCCCCCAGGAGGGTCACGGACGAGCGGGGCCACCGGCGGCTCCCGAGGGCGATTGTACGGGCTTAAGCGTTGACTGTCAAGGGGTTGGGGATTTTGCGACCGCCCCAGCCCGGACCAGCGCCAGGAATTCGCTAAAGTGAGGGTAGGCGTCGTGCGGTCCGGGTGAGGCTTCCGGATGATATTGCACTGCGAAGAGTGGAAGTTCGCGGTGGCGAACACCTTCGATGGTGCCGTCGTTGAGATTCAGGTGGGTGACCTCGAGCGCCGGGGCGCCGGGCACACCGGATTCGCTTCCGACGACGGCGAATCCGTGATTCTGGGTGGTGATCAGCACGCGGCCAGTACTCAGCTCGCGCACGGGATGATTGCCCCCTCGATGTCCGTAGGGGAGCTTGGCCGTCTGGCCGCCGTAGGCGATCCCGATCAGCTGGTGCCCCAGGCAGATACCGAACGTCGCCAGCCCCTGCCCCGTCAGCTCGCGGATCGGATCGAACGTGTAACTCACGGCCGCCGGATCGCCCGGGCCGTTGCTCAGGAAGAGACCATCGGGCTCCAGCTCGCGCACCGCCGCGGCCGGCGTCTCCGCCGGCACCACCGTCACCCGACAGCCCGTCGCCACCAGCATGCGGATGATGTTGCGCTTCATCCCGTAGTCGTAGGCGACGACGTGCGGGCCATCACCGTAGCTGGTGCTCGCCTTCACGGACGCTTTCGAGGCGAGATCGAGGCCTTCCATCCGGCGGGAGGCGAGCAGGTGCGCCGTCAGCTCGCGCGACGGCTGCCGCCCCTCCGCCAGCACGCCGCGCATCGCGCCGCGCTCGCGGATATGCCGCGTCAGCCGGCGCGTATCCACACCCTCGATGAGCGGAACACCGGCCTGTCCCAGCCATTGATCGAGCGACAGATCCGCGCGCCAGTTGGAGGGATGGCGCGCCAGCTCGCGCACCACCACACCGCTCACCTGCGGCCGCTCGGACTCCATGTCCTCGGCGTTCACCCCGTAGTTGCCGATCATCGGCGCCGTCATCGTGACGATCTGGCCGAGATAGCTCGGGTCGGTGAAGGTCTCCTGATAGCCGGAGAGATTGGTGGTGAAGACGACCTCGCCGAACGCGGGCTCGATCGGGCGGGGGGTGGTACCGGGGAACCAGGTACCGTCCTCCAGCAAAACGAAGGCGGGGCGATCGGTCACCCGGCCACCCCGCGACGACGAGCGCTCACTGCTTGGGCTGCGACGCTGGCGGAGGCGCCGCGGTCTGCGGGGTGGCGGGTTGCTGTGTGGTCGGTTGCTGCGTGGCCGGTTGCTCCGTGGCCGGTTGCTGCGCGGCCGGTTGCTGCGCGGCCGGCGCGGGCGTGGCGCTCTGCCCGCTCGGCGCGGCCGGCTTGGTGCCCGGAAACTCCGGCAGCGTCGCCGGGGTCGTACTGCGGAGCCGTTCCTGGAGCGCGCTACCGCTGCTCCCCCGCGGCACGAACGACAGGATCAACGACAGCGCGAGGAAGATCCCGCCGCACCACCAGGTTGCCTTGGTGAGAATGGTCACCGCGGCACGCCCGCCGAGGACCGTGTCGGTGGTGCCGCTGCCGCCAAGCGAGGCCAGTCCGCCGCCCTGCCCCGCCTGGAGCAGCACGACGATCGACAGGAGGAGCGCGTCGAGGATGAGCACGACCAGCAGGAAATAGAACATGGTCGATAACGATAGGCGCGCGACAGGTCGAAATCAACCGAATTGCCGACGCCGACAGCTCCGCATTACCCCAGGCCGACCAGCTCCGCCCAGCCGTCCGCGGCGAGGCTCGCACCGCCCACGAGTACCCCGTCGAGGTCCGGCTCCGCCAGCAGAGCGAGCGTGTTTCCGGCGTTGACGCTGCCGCCGTAAAGGACCCGCACTCGGTCGGGCCAACCGGCCCGCGTCAGGTGCGCGCGGATGAAGCGATGGACCTCGGCCGCATCGCCCGGGGTCGCGTTCCGACCCGTGCCGATCGCCCACACCGGCTCGTAGGCGATGAGCACCCGGCCGCGCTCGCCGGCGTCGGTCACCAGCGCGATGACCGGCTCCAGCTGGCGCCGGACGGCGTCCTCGGTCCGCCCCGCCTCGCGCTCGGCCAGCGTCTCGCCCACGCAGAGGAGCGGCGTCACCTCGGATGCGAGCGCGGCCCTCACCTTCCGGGCGCTCTGCTCGTCGGTCTCGCCGAAGATATGGCGGCGCTCGGAGTGGCCCACCAGCGCCAGCGTGGCGCCCGCTTCGGCGGCGTGGGCCAGCGACAGCTCGCCGGTGAAGGCACCCTTCGTCTCCCAGTGGACGTTCTGCGCCCCCACACGGATGTCGGCGCGCCGGCGGAACGCGTCGGCCAGGCTCGCGATGGAGACGGCCGGTGGGAAGAACCACAACTCGCGGTCGGGGACGGGTCGGGTCAGCTCGAGAAACCGCGCGGCGAACTCGCGGGCGGCGGAGGGCCCATGATGGAGCTTCCAGTTGGCGGCGTAGATCAGGGGGCGCATGAACACCTTCACTGCGTCATGTCGTCCAGCGCCGCCACACCGGGAAGGGTCTTCCCCTCGAGAAACTCCAGGCTGGCCCCGCCGCCGGTGGAGACGTGGGTCATCTGATCGCTCAGCCCCGCTTCCGCCACCGCCGCCGCCGAGTCGCCGCCGCCCACGACGGTAACGGCGCCGCGCGCGGTCGCGCGCGCCATCGCGTGTGCGACCGCCAGCGTCCCGTGATCGAACGGCGGCGTCTCGAAGACACCCATCGGTCCGTTCCAGATGACGGTGCCCGCGGGCTCGATGATGGCCGCGAAGTCCTGCTCGGTGAGCGGGTCGATGTCGAACATGGCCCAGCCCGCGGGGATCTGGTCGCGGTGGACCGTCCGGACCGTCACCCCGGGCTCCAGCTTCTGAGCGACGACCGCGCCGCTGGGCAGGACCAGCTTGCGCCCCGCCTTCGTGATCAGCTCCTTCGCCAAGGCCACTCGGTCGGCCTCGACCAGCGAATTGCCGGTCTCGAGGCCCATGGCCTTGAAGAAGGTGCAGGCCATCGCGCCGCCGATCACGATCTCGTCCACCTTGGGCAGCAGCGCTTCGATGAGATCGATCTTGCCGCTGATCTTGGCGCCGCCCAGCACGGCGACGAACGGACGCTTGGGGTGGTCCAGCGCCTCACCCAGATAGGTGAGCTCCCGCTCCATCAGGAATCCGGAGACCGCCGGTTTGAGGATGCGGGCGACGGCCTCGGTGCTCGCATGCGCGCGATGGGCCGAGCCGAACGCGTCGTTGACGTAGAGATCGCCCAGGGCAGCGAAGCCCTCGGCCAGCGCGAGGTCGTTCTTCTCTTCGCCAGGATGGAACCGCGTGTTCTCGACCACGGCCACGCCGCCGCGCGGGAGGCGCTTGGTTGCGGCGACGGCCTCCGCCGTGAGCGGGTCCTTGATGAACGTGACCGGCGCGCCAAGCAGGTGCTCAAGCGTCCGGACGCAGGGCTCGAGCGAGAAGGCGGGGTCGGGAGCGCCCTTGGGGCGCCCGAGGTGCGAGAGCAGCACGACCCGGGCGCCCTTCTCGCGGAGGTACTTGATGGTGGGGAGCGATGCGCGGATCCGGGTGTCGTCCGTGACCACGCCGTTCTTGATCGGGCAGTTGAAGTCGACCCGGACCAGCGCCCTCCGTCCCTCGAGCGCCGCGGGGGTCAGCGACTCGAGGGTACGCTTCACGACCGCGCCCCGATGTACCGCAGGAGATCGGCGCAGCGCGCCGAGTAGCCCATCTCGTTGTCGTACCAGCTGGTCACGTTCACCAGCGTCCCGTTCACGACGTTGGTGGAGAGCGAGTCCACCGTGCTCGACGCCAGGTTCCCGAGATAGTCCACCGACACCAGCGGCTCATCGCTCACGGCGAGGATGCCCTTGAGCGGGCCTTGGGCGGCGGCCTTCCGGAAGGCACCGTTGACCTCGTCGTTGCTCGTCGCTTTCTCCACGACGCAGGTGAGTGCGACGACCGACACGTCGGGCGTGGGCACGCGGAGCGAGACTCCGTCGATCTTGCCCTTCACTTCGGGGAGCACGAGCGAGGTGGCTTTCGCCGCGCCGGTGGTGGTGGGGATGATCGACAGCGCCGCGGCCCGCGCCCGGCGCAGGTCCTTGTGCGGCAGGTCGAGGATCTGCTGGTCGTTGGTGTACGAGTGCACGGTCGTCATGAATCCGCTCACGAAGCCGAACCGGTCGAGGATCACCTTGACCACCGGCACGAGGCAGTTGGTGGTGCAGCTCGCATTGGAGATCACGTGGTGCTTGGCCGGGTCGTACTTCTCGTGGTTCACGCCGACCACGATCGTGATGTCTTCCTTCTTGGCGGGTGCCGAGATCACGACCTTCTTCGCGCCGGCCGCGAGATGAGTGGCTGCCTGCTCCCGATCGGTGAAGCGACCGGTGGACTCGAGCACGAGGTCCACGCCCAGCGCTTTCCACGGGAGCTTGGCTGGGTCGCGCTCGGAGAGCACCTTGACCAGCTTGCCGTCCACCATGATGCCGTCGGCCGCGGCCTCGACCGTGCCCGGGTAGCGCCCGTGCACCGAGTCGTACTTGAGGAGGTGCGCGAGGGTCTGGATGTCGGTGATGTCATTCACCGCCACGAACTCGAGATCCTTGACCCCCATGCGCGCCGCCGCCCGAACGACGTTGCGCCCGATGCGACCGAAGCCGTTGATACCGATGCGGGTGGGCATGATGGTAGCCGTTAGCCGTTAGCCGTTAGCCGTTAGCCATTGGCCGTTAGCCATTGGCCGTTAGTGGTGCGCCATCGGTGTCCCGATCCAGATTGGCACCCCGGCGGAACCGGTATCAACAATAATCGGGGACGGAAGGCGCGGGGTTAGCTAACGGCTGACGGCTATTGCCCAACAGCTCTCCCAAAGGTCACCGCCTGCACCTGCTCGGCCCCCGCCTCCAACAGTCCCTGTGCCGCTGCGAGCAACGTCGCCCCGGTCGTGAAGACGTCATCAACCAGGACCGCACGGAGGCGGCGCACGCGCCGCGCAACGAAAGCGCCCGCCACGTTGGCCTGGCGCTCGTCCGGCGTGAGTGCGGTCTGCGTTCGGGTGCTGCGCGTGCGCTCGAGCACGTCGGTCCGTACCCGGAGCCCGAGCCGGGTGCCAAGCGCCGTCGCCAGGCGCTCGCTCTGGTTGTACCCGCGGAGGCGCTCCCGACGGCGGGCCAGCGGGACCGGGACCAGCACGACGCCGGCGGTCAGCGGCTCGAGCCGACTCATCCGCGTCGCCATTGCGTCGGTGATGCGCCACCACCCCTCGTACTTGAGCTTGTGGACCGCGTCCCGGGCGCCGCCGTCCAGGCGTACCGCACTCCGCACCCGGGCCAGACCCGTTGGCCAGCCGGCGCAGAGGCGGCAGGCCTCCTCCGCCTCGAGCGGGTCGCCGCAGCGCACGCATACCGGATCCGGCAGGGGCCGCCAGCGGCTCCGGCACAGGCCGCATACCAGCGCGTCGTCTTCGGAAGGGCCGCGACAGAGGAGGCACTCCGCCGGGAGGAGCCAGCGCTCGAGGCCGCGCACCAGCGCGTCGATTCGCGCGGTCGGTGCGGCGCTCGCAGCCTCAGCGAAGCGCGACATCGACGGCGGCCCGCATGATCTGCCGGGGCGCGGGCACGCCGGGGAACCACCGCTCAAAGGCGGCCGCCCCCTGCGCCACCAGCATTCCGCGGCCGTCGGCCGCGCGGAGGCCGCGCGCCCTGAGCGCCCGAACCCATGGCGTCTCGTCGGCGGCGTACACCAGGTCGAGCGCCACCTGCGCGCCGGGCGCAAGATGGAGCGGGATGGGGAGCAGATCCCGCGGGCCCAGACCGAGCGGCGTGGCGTTGATGAGCACGCCGCACTGCTCGTGGGGGACGATCGAGACGCCGATCGAGCGGGCCCAGTCCTCGAAGCGCGCCTGCCGCTGCGGATCGCGGGAGAGAATCGCGAGGCCGGCGCCGTGCTCCCGGGCGGCGCCGACCACCGCGCGCGCGGACCCGCCCGTCCCCGCAACGAGCCATCCGCCGTCGGGCGGATCCAGCTGGTTCAGCGCCTCCAGCAGACCCTCGGCGTCGGTGTTGTCGCCGACGCTCTCGTCGGCCACGCCCCAGAACGTGTTGCACGCGCCGAAAATGCGGGCGCGCTCGCGGAGCCGGTGCACCGAGTCCGCGGCGATCTCCTTGTGCGGGACCGTGACGTTGCCGCCGCCCCCCGCGTTGGTGAGCGCGCGGATGAGTGGCTCGACCGCTTCGGCGCGGCAACGGAGCGGCACGTAAACGGCCTCGAGGCCGAGGGCGTGAAAGGCCGCGTTGTGCATCGCGGGAGAGAGCGAATGGGAGACGGGGTCGCCGAGGAGGGCGAAGACGCGGGTTCTACCGCTGATCACCTAGGCGCTCCGCGGCGACGCGCGCGACCACAGCGTCGATCAGCTCCCGCAGCTCGACGAGGGTCGCACGGTAATCGTCCAGCTCGCCGCCGAACGGGTCGCTCACCTCGGCCCCGGCCCCGGTCCGACCCACGAACTCGCCGAGGAGGTGCACCCGGTCGGCGCCGCCCAGCTCGGCGACTCGGGCCGCATGGTGACGCGACATGGTGAGAACGAGATCGGATCCGGCGACCAGCTCGCGGGTCAGCATGCGCGCCCGATGACCGGAGAGATCGAGACCGTGCTCGAGGCCGACGAGGTAGGCGCCCTCGGACGCCGGCGCGCCGTCCCAGGCGCCGGTGCCGGCAGAGCCGGTGGTCACCTGCCCCGACGCCCCCCGCGCCTCGATCGCGTGGCGCAGGAGCGCCTCGGCCATCGGGCTGCGACAGGTGTTGCCGGTGCAGACGAAGAGGACGTTCATTGGGTGTAGAGTAAAGGAGCCCTTAGCCATTAGCCATTAGCGGTTAGCCGTTAGCTAATGGCAATGGCTAAGGGCTAAGACTCCCCACGGCCTGCCGCAGCTCGCTCACCGGCACCGCCCCGGTCCGGACCATACGCGGCGCCGGACCGGTGCAGTCCACGACCGTCGACGGGGGCACATTGCCCAGCACGCCCCCGTCCAGAACCAGCAGCACCCCGGCGTCCACCGCCTCCCGGAACGTCTCCACCAAGCCACCCACCCCGGGCGCCGGCGGCTGGCCGGGGCGGTTGGCGGACGTGGACGTGAGCGGCGCGTCGAGCGCGGCGACGAGCCGCGCGATTCCGGCATGCGAGGTGTACCGCACTGCGATGCCGCCCTCCGCCCCGCGCAATCCATCGGGCAGCTTCCCTTCGCCGCCCGGCAAGACGAGCGTGAGCGGCCCGGGCCAGAACGCGCGCGCCAGCGCCGACGCCGAGGCGTTGAACGCGAGCCCCCACTGCTCGGCCATGGGCCGGCCCGAGATCAGCAGCAGAAACGGCTTGTCGGGGGCCCGCCCTTTGAGCCGGGTGAGCGCGGCCAGCGGCGCCGCCGTCGGCGCCGATCCGAGGCCGTAGACCGTCTCGGTCGGATAGGCGACCAGGCCGGCGCGGCGGAGGTGCTCCACGACGCGCGGGATGGCGGTGGTCTGTTCCGGCTCGGAGACAAACGGGAGGATCATCCCCGCGCCGCGGCCCAGGCCTCGGCCCAGACGAGATCGTCGACGGTGGAGATCTTCACGTTGCCGGGAGAGTCGGGCACGATATGGACGACGGCGCCGAGGCGCTCGACCAGCGCCGCATCGTCGGTGGCGGTCACGCCGTCCCGGCGGGCCCGGGCGTGCGCTTCCGCGAGCAGCTCGCGGGGAAATCCCTGCGGGGTCTGCGCCCGCCACAGGCGGTCCCGGGGCACGGTGCGGAGCACGTGGTGATCTTCGGGCGCTACTTCCTTTATGGTATCACTCACCGGCACCGCCGCCAGCGCGCCGACGCCGCTCCGCGCCTTCCGGATCACGGCGTCGATCACCTCCGCCCCGACGAACGGCCGCGCCGCATCGTGGACCAGGACCACGGCGCAGGCCGGCTCCAGCGCCGCGAGACCGGCAGCTACCGAGTCAGTTCGCTCGGCGCCCCCTGCCACGATCGTCAGCGTGCCGCCATCGGCGGCCAGGAACGGCGGAGGCTTGGCGGCGTCGGCTGGAGGAAGCACCAGGACCACATGTGCGACGTCCCGGTGGGAGGTGAACGGCCGCAGGGCGCGGAGCACGATCGGGACGCCGCCGAGCGCGCGGTATTGCTTGGGGACGCCGCCGATCCGGGTGCCCTGCCCAGCGGCGACGACGATCGCGCCGACGTCACGCGGCAAGCGCTCGCACCAGTTGCTCGATGTGGTCGAGCCCGACGAGCGAAACGCCCGGCACCTGGAGAGTGCTCCGGGTGGAGCCGAACACCCGGCGGAACCCGAGCCGGGCGGCCTCCTGCACCCGACGCTCCACCCCGCCGGTAGGACGGATCTCGCCCCCCAGACCGATCTCGCCCAGGAAGATCACGTCGGCCGGCGCCGGGCGGTTGTGCAGGCTCGACACGAGCGCGGCCGCGACGGCCAGGTCCGCACCTGCTTCGGTTAGGCGAACGCCGGCACTCGCCTGCACGAACACGTCGAGATTGGCGAACGAGGTGTCGGCCCGGCGCTCGAGCACCGCGAGAAGCACGGCCAGCCGGCGCGGGTCGAGACCGGTGGCCACCCGCTGGGGCGTGCCGTAGCCGGAGCGGGCGGCCAGCGCCTGCACTTCCACCAGCACGGGGCGCGTGCCCTCCATGAGCGCGGTGACGGCGCTGCCGCTGGTGCCGTCGGCCCGGGCGGCAAGAAACATTGCCGATGGGTTGGGCACCGCCGAGAGGCCGCGATCGGTCATGGAGAACACGCCCAGCTCGTCTACCGAGCCGAACCGGTTCTTCGTCGCCCGGAGGAGCCGGTAGTCCAGCGTGGCTTCGCCCTCGAAATAGAGAACGGTGTCCACGATGTGCTCCAGCGTCTTGGGACCGGCGATCCCACCGCCCTTGGTGACGTGACCCACCACCACGACGGCCGTGCCGCTCTCCTTGGCGAAGCGCATGAGCTGGCCGGAGCACTCGCGGACCTGGCCTACGTTGCCGGGCGCGCTCTCCAGTGCCTCGGTGTAGACCGTCTGAATGGAGTCGAGGACCACCACCTCCGCCCGCACCCGTCGCGCCGCGTCGACGATGGCCTCGAGCCGGGTTTCACCCAGCACGTGCACGGCGCCCGCGTCTTCTTCCAGGCGGTCGGCGCGCAGCCGGAGCTGATCCGGGCTCTCCTCGCCGCTGGCATAGAGCACCGTTCGACCGCGCGCCTCGAGGCGTGCTGCGGCCTGAAGCAGCAGCGTGGACTTGCCGATGCCCGGTTCGCCGCCGATGAGAGTCATGGAGCCGGGCACGATGCCGCCCCCCAGCACGAAATCGAACTCGTCGATTCCGGTGCGGAGACGGGCGAGCGCTTCGGCAGCGACATCACGCAGGCGGGCGGGCGCCGCGGTGTCCGCGGATCGGTGGCGCGCGCCACCCCGACCCGTCCCCGGCCCGCCTCGAGGCGCGCTCCGCACGGCGACTGGCTCCTCGGACACCGAGTTCCACTCGCCGCAGCCCTCGCAGCGGCCGGCCCACTTCGGGTGCTCGTGCCCGCACTCGGCGCAGCGATAGACCGACCGCGCACGGGCCATGCTACGCGGGCTCCTCGCGGGCGCTGAAGTTGTCGAACCGGGTGAACTCGCGACTGAAGCGGAGGGTGATGTCTCCGGTGGGGCCGTTCCGGTGCTTGGCAAGCATGATCTCGGCGATTCCGCGCTTGCTCTCGTCTTCCTTGTCGTAATACTCGGGGCGATGGATGAAGATCACCACGTCGGCGTCCTGCTCGATGGCGCCCGAGTCTCGCAGGTCGGAGAGGATCGGCTTCCGCTCGCCGCCGCGTTGCTCCGATGCGCGGGAGAGCTGGGACAGGGCGATGACCGGGATCTGCAGCTCGCGCGCCAGCCCCTTGAGCGAGCGCGACACGTCCGAGATTTCCTGCACCCGGTTCTCCGAGTACTCGGGGCTCCGCATGAGCTGGAGGTAGTCCACCACCAGGAGCCCGATATCGTGCTCCGCCTTCAGCCGGCGGGCCTTGGAGCGCATCTCCAGCAGCGTGATGGCCGGAGAGTCGTCGATCCAGATGGGGCAGCCCTGGAGAATGCCCGCGGCGCGGGCCAGCCGGCCGAAGTCGGCGTCTCGCAGGGCCGACCGGCGTACGCGGGAGCTGTCGACCTGCGCCTCCGCGGTGAGGAGGCGCTGCACCAGCGCGTCCTTGGACATTTCCAGCGAGAAGACGGCAACTCCCACTTTGGCCTCGATGGCGGCATGAGCCGCGATGTTGAGGACCAGAGCCGTCTTCCCCATGGACGGGCGGGCCGCCACGATGATCAGCTCGGACGGCTGGAACCCCGACGTCAGCTCGTCCAAATCTACGAACCCGGTGGGAACACCGGTAATCGTCTTGCCGCTGCGCTGGAGCGTTTCGATGCGCTCCATCGCCGGCCAGAGCATCTCCTTGAGGCGGGTGAACCCCTGATCCCGCCGTTGCTGCGAGATCTGGAAGATCCGCGCCTCGGCCACGTCGAGAAGATCGGGCGCGTGGGAGCGGCCTTCGTACGCCTCGGTGATGGTCTGGGTGGACGCCTCGATCAGGCGGCGGAGGATCGACTTCTCCCGGAGGATCCTGGTGTGGTGCTCCAGGTTGGCCGCGGTGGGCGCCGCGTCCACCAGCTCCGCCACGTACTCGGAGCCCCCCACCTGCGACAGCTCGCCGCGGCGCTCCAGCTCGTCGTTGAGGGTGACCGGGTCGATGACCGAGCGCCGCTCGACGAGCGAGCGCATGGCGCGGAAGAGCCGCCGGTGCCCCTCCCGGTAGAAGACGGTGTCGTCCACCATCTCCACCGCGCGGAGCGCGGCATCCTGATCCAGCAGCATCGCCCCGAGCACGGCCTGCTCGGCCTCGGGGCTCCAGGGCGCCGAGCGCCCGACGTAGGGGTCAGCGGTCGAGAAGCTGTCGTGCGATACGGACGTCATCCCAGGTGGGCTTCTTCCAGTTCGGGTTCCGGAGCAGCGCGGCCGGATGGTAGGTGACGATCAGTGGAATGCCCCCATACGAGTGCACCTTGCCGCGAAGCTCGCCCAGACTCTTGCGGGCCTCGAGCATCGCTTCGCCGGCAGTGCCTCCCAGCGCCACGATCACCTTGGGCTGGAGCAGCGTGAGCTGGCGACGCAAATACGGCATGCACGCGGCGATCTCGTCGGGCAGCGGCTTCCGATTCTGCGGCGGCCGGCATTTCACGATGTTCGTGATATACACATCTTCGCGCCTGAGCCCGATTGCCGCAATGATGTCGTCGAGCAGCTTGCCGGCCTGCCCCACGAACGGCCGGCCGGTGGCGTCTTCGGTGGCACCCGGCCCTTCGCCGATGAACACCAGCTTCGCCCGCGGGTCACCCTCGCCCGGCACCGCGTGGGTGCGGTGCTCGCAGAGCCCGCAGCAATGGGTCGCGCGGATCCGCTCGGCGACCGCGTCGAGCGAGTCCAGATCGGCGAGGCTGTCCCCGCCGAGGAGCGTGGGGACCGGTGGCTCGATGGTGAGGCCGGGACCGGGAATCGGCGGGGCACCCTTTTTCCATTTGGGCTCGGCATCGGCCGAAGTGTCGGCGCGCGACCCGGGCTCGGCGCGCGGCCCGGGCCCGGCGCGCCGCTCCAAGATCACCTCGCTCCCACCCAGCTCCATCTGCTGGATCAGGTAGCGCCGCCGCTCATCCGCCAAGGCGGCCCTCCACCGCGTCGAGAATGGCCTCGGCCACCTGGCGCTTGCTTTGGAGCGGGAGGATGCGCATCCCGCCGTCGCGATCCAGCAGGGCCACGCGATTGGTGTCGTGCTCGAAGCCCGCGCCGGCCTCGAGCGCGTCGTTCACGACGATGAGGTCGAGGTGCTTCCGTTCCAGCTTGGCCCGGGCCTTGGGCAGCGCGTCGCCGGTCTCAAGCGCGAAGCCCACGATCACGCTGCCCGGCTTGCGCCGCTCTTCGGTCGCGCCCAGCACGTCGTCGGTCGGCTCCATCGGCACCGCCAGCGCGCCGTCGATCCTCGGCTGCTTGCTCTGGCTCGGGTGCGCCGGGCGGAAGTCGGCGGGCGCGGCGGCCATGACGAGGACGTCGGCGCCGGGCAGCACCTCGCGCACCGCGTCTTCCAGATCCTTGGTCGTTTCGACCCGCCTGAGGGCGACGCCCACCGGCGGCGGCAGGGCGACGGGACCCGAGACGAGCACCACCTCCGCACCGCGCGCCCACGCCGCCTCGGCTACCCGGTAGCCCATCTTCCCGCTGGAGCGATTGGTCACGACCCGCACGGGATCGATCGACTCGCGCGTGGGCCCGGCCGTGACCACGACGCGACGCCCCGCGAGGGGCCCGCGACCCCGGAGCAGCCGGGCCGCGTGCGCGAGGATGGTCTCGGGCTCGCTCATCCGGCCGGGCCGCTCGGATGGGCCTTCCGCGAGCGCGCCCACTTCGGGCCCGACGAAGGCAAATCCGCGGTCGCGCAGGATGGCGAGGTTCCGCTGCGTGAGCGGGTTGGCGTACATCTCGTCGTTCATCGCGGGGGCCAGCAGCACGGGGGCGGTGCGCGCGAGGAGCAGGGTGGTGAGCAGGTCGTCGGCGAGCCCCTGGGCCACGCGGGCGAGCAGGTTGGCGGTGGCGGGGGCGACGATGACGAGGTCCGGCGCGCGCCCGAGCTTCACATGCGCGAGCGCCCCGCCCCGGTCCCAGAGGGACGTCAGGACGGGGCGCCCGGTGAGCGCCTCGAACGTGACCGGCCGTACGAACTCCGCCGCGCTCTGCGTGAGCACGGCATCGACCACCGCGCCCGCTTCGACGAGCTCCCGGACGAGAAAGCAGCTCTTATAGCATGCGATCCCGCCCGACACGCCGAGGACGACGTGCCGGCCGGCCCACACGCTCAGGCCTCGGAGCGCCGGCGACGGACGAGCTTGTAGTTGAGATCGCCCTTGACCAGGGCGTCGAGCGACTTGGTCGTGAGCTTCTCCTCCTGCGCGATGATGCGGTCGCGCGGCAGCTCGTTCAGGTACCGGGCGAACTTCGCGGCGACGAGCACGCCGAGATACTTGTTGCCGGCCTGCTTGGCGACGTCGTGGGGCGTGGTGATGTGCATGGGGCTCCTTTGGGGTTAGCCTTTAGCCTTTAGCCTGGCTCGCTCGATTTCCTTGCGCAGGCCGGCGATCACGTCGCCCAGCCCGTTCTGCCGCGTCACGCGCTGCGCCTCCGCGTCGATGATCGCCGACACCTGCCGCACCGCCTGCGCGAGATCCTGGTTTACGATCGCGTAGTCGTACTCGGGCACCGCGGCCAGCTCGTGCGCCGCGTGGTCCAGGCGACGCGCAACGGCCGTGGCGTCCTCGGTGTTCCGCCCCTCCAGCCGTCGCACCAGCTCCGCGCCCGACGGCGGGAGCACGAACACGTGGACCGCCTCGGGGAGACTGTTCCGGATCTGCCGCGCGCCCTCGACCTCGATGTCGAGCACCGCGTGCCGCCGAGCCGCAAAAATCCGCTCGATCTCCGAGCGGAGCGTTCCGTAGAGGTTGCCCCCGTAGGTCGCGTGCTCCAGGAACTCGCCCGCTCCGGCGCGGCGCTCGAACTCGGCGCGCGAGAGGAAGCGGTAGTCGCGGCCCTCCTGCTCGCCGGGGCGGGGCGCTCGCGTGGTCGCGGACACGGAGTAGCCGACGTCGTCCCGGGCGTCGAGCAGCCGCCGTGCGATGCTGGTCTTTCCGCCGCCCGACGGCGACGACAGCACCAGCAGGAAGGGCTTCACTCGAGGTTCTCGAGCTGCTCGCGGAACTTCTCCAGCTCCCCCTTCATGGCGATGACCCGCTGGGTGATCTCGGCGTCGTTCGCCTTGGCCCCCATCGTGTTTACCTCCCGCCCCAGCTCCTGGGCCAGGAAGCCGAGCTGCTTGCCCGCCGGGCGATCCGCCGCCAACGCGTCGCGCGCGGCGGCGACGTGCGCGCGGAAGCGCACCAGCTCTTCGGTGATGTCGAGCTTGTCGGCGAGGAATGCCAGCTCCTGCGCCAAGCGCTGCTCATCCACCGCCCGGCCGTCGAGCAGCTCCCGGACCGAGGCGCGCAGCCGGTCGCGCTCCCGAACGACCCGCTCGGGTGCGCGGGCGGCCACCGCCTGGGCGCCGGCCTCCAGCAGATCGAGCCGATGGCGCAGCTCGCCGGCGAGCACGTCGCCCTCTTTCCGCCGCATGGCCCGGCACTCCGCGGCCGCCTCCGCGACGACCGGCTCGACCTCGCTCCAGCCGACCTCCGGGGTCTCCTTGCCGTTCGCGCCGAATACCTCCGGCTGACGGGCCACGAGGTCGAGCGAGATCTCCCCCGGAAGCGAGAGGGCCGACTGCAACTCGCGGAGCCGCGCCACGAAGGCGCGAGCCCGCTCGAGATCGACCCGGATCTCCGCATCCCGCGCCGGGTATTCCACCCAGCGTGCCTGCACCGCCACGTGCCCGCGGTCGAAGTCGCGCCGGAGCCGCTCGCGAAGCTCACCCTCGAGCGTCGCCAGCTCCGAGGGGAGCCGGACCGCCAGGTTGAAGTAGCGGTGGTTCACGGTCCGGATCTCCAGCCGAAGCCGGCCCCCGGCCACCGGTCCCTCAGCGGCACCGAATCCCGTCATGCTGAGCGGCACGCGAGCTCCGAGCGCGGGAAGGCGGGGAAATGTAGTGGCTGGCGGGGGTTAGGGGTAGGGTAAGACGCCGTTAGCCATTGGCCGTTGGCTGGTAGCTGCAAACGGCCAATGGCTAACGGCTTACAGCTCCCACTTCAACTAATTTGCGAACGTCCAGCGCACCCCGAACTCGCTCGGCCTCCCCGCGATCGGAAGCCCGGGCACGTACGGGTTCTGCGTCTCCGTCAGGTTCACCCGATCCCAGAAAAACTGGAACGAGCCCAACGCCACCTGCACCAGACTCCGGAAATACGTCGCCGCTGGCAGCGCGACGGGCTCGCCGAACGGGTCCCGGCCGGCTACACCGGGGCTCCAATGCTCCACTGCCATCCGCAGCTCGACGTCGAGCGTCCCGCTGGGAAAGACGCGCAGGAACTTGGTGCGGATGGTCCCGCTGCCGAGGAAGTGACGCGGAGGAATGCCGTCGGGCGTCGGCTTCCGCGGGTCGCTCACCCATCCCTCCAGCGAGAGCCACGGAACCGGGGTGACTCGCGCGCGCGCCGTGAGCCAGTCGGTTGCCGCGGACGGAGTGATCACGGGGACGCCGGCATACGATTGGAACGGCTGCGGCGCCCACGCCGCCGTATGCGCGAGTCCGCCCTCCAGCTCCGCCCACGGCCGGCGCCAGGCAACCGACAGCTGCCAGTCGCGGATGGTCTGCGCGGTGTCCGTCAGCACCGAGGGCGCGGCGACGATCTGTCCCGCGCGGAGACTGGCGGTCGCCTCGAAGCCGAGCGGCAGTCGCGTGCCCGCGCGCAGACCGACCCAACTGGACGTGCGGCCGCCGTCGAGCCGCTGGTAGCCGGCCTCCCCGCTCAGCGCCGCGACACCGAGGGGCGACCACCCGGCGTTGGCGCGAAGGTCGGTCGAGGTCCAGCGCGACCGATAGAACCCGGACACGCCGGCGGAGAAGGCCGGCCGGCGGATCGAGAGGAGGACGCCCGCCGAGTTGATTGTCTGGCTCGCAAGGAGACTGTCGCTCGCGGTGGTGCGGCCGAACACGAGGTCCGCCCGGGGGCCGAACCCGCTGGAGTCGGCCCGCCACATGCCCCGGACCTGCCAGTCCATGCGCCGGCCGGCGAAGACGCCGCGCGTGAGCGTGTCGCCGGCCGCGTCGAGCGTGGGATCGCGGACGGGTCGCGACCGGAGACCCTGAATCAGCACCCCCCACCTGGGCGACGGCACGTAGGAGCCCTGCACGAAGAACGACGTATTGTCGTAACGCGAGCGGAACCCCTGGATCGTCGGCACGTTCTCGTTGTCGCCGGCGATCATGAAGCCCAGACCGGAGCGGCTCTTCCGCTCGAGCGAGGCCTGGTAGCGGGCATAGCTCGACTGCCCGCGCGACACGGCGATTCGTGACCGCGGAGCCAGGCGGTCGAGGTTCCGGGTGTACATGCGCACGCGCAGGAGCCCCGGCCAGCGCTCGATCTCGACCCGGTCGAGAATGCTGAGGGCGAAGACCGACGGATCCACGCCCACCGAGTCGGTCCCCGCGGCCAGATAGGGCAGTCCGTCGAGCCAGTATTCCACGGACGTGGCACCGCGGGCCTCGAAGTTCGCGTACTCCGGCTGGCCGAGCCATCCGCCGCGCCAGAGAAACACGCCGGGGACGCGCTGGAGCAGGTCCGACAGGGTCGACGCGTGTGCCCAGTCCATCGAGTCGCGGGTGAAGATGAGGCGGGAGAGCGGCGGCCCCGGCCCGGGCGCATCCAGGGGCGGGGCGACGAGCACCTTGACCTCTTTCAGCTTCTCGAGGGCGAGGTAGCGTTGGGCGGGGCTCGAATCCCGCCGCGCGCGGAGCGAATCGAGGCGAGCCGAGTCGGCCGCGGTGACCGGCCGATGGCCCAGACTGTCGATGAGTCCGCCCGCCGTGTCCGCGCGCGCGGCGGTCGTGTCGACGGCCCGGGTCGTGTCCTGCCCGGGGAGGAGCGGCTTGGCGATGGTGTCGGGCTGCTGCCCCAGGAGGGGCAGGGTGAAAAGTGAACAGTGAACGGTAAACAGGAGGACTGTGAACAGTGAACGGTGAACAGTGAACAGGGGCTGCTGGGCCGGGCCTTTGCGCAAGGCGCGGCGTCTCTGACTCTCCTGTTCACCGTTCACTGTTTACTGTTCACCGTTCACTGTTCACTGCTGTTTAGCGCGCTTCAGGACAAACTCACTGAACAACCGCACCCCCGTCCCCGTCGGCCCCTTCACCCGACCCGGCTCCTCCCGCTCGGTGTACGCGGTGCCGGCAATATCCAGGTGGGCCCAGGGGAAGCCGTCCACGAACTCGCGCAGGAACCAGCCTGCGGAGATGCTGCCGGCGGGCCGGCCGCCCGCGTTCTTGACGTCGGCGATGTCGGACTTCATCAGGTCGCGGTAGTCCTCCCAGAGCGGTAGCGGCCAGGCGCGCTCGCCGCTCCGCTCGCCGGCCAGCCGCACCTCTTCGACCAGCGCGTCGTCGTTCCCCATGACCCCGGCCGCGGTGTGCCCCAGGGCGACCACGATCGCGCCGGTGAGCGTCGCGATGTCGATCACCGCCGCCGGCTTGTAGCGCCGCGCGTACGACAGCGCGTCGCACAGAATGAGGCGCCCCTCGGCGTCGGTGTTGATCATCTCGATCGTCTTGCCGAAGTGGCTCGTGATCACGTCGCCCGGCTTCACCGCCGTGCCGGAGGGCATGTTCTCGGTGGACGGGATGAGCCCCACCACGTGCACCTTGGGCTTGAGCCGGCCCAGCATCTCGAAGGTGCCGAGGACGGCTGCCGCGCCCGACATGTCGAACTTCATGTCCTCCATGTTCTGTGCCGGCTTGATCGAGATGC
>CAZFKN010000050.1:0-22465 GCA_964519805.1 uncultured Gemmatimonadaceae bacterium | reverse complement strand
CGGCGAGCGTGACCAACGTGGCGACCGCGATGTGGAGGCTGGGCATCGCGGAGATTCCCAGAAAATCGATCCCGCTCATCGTGACGTAGTTGCGCCACAGCGCCCACTGTCCGTTCATCGCGAAAAGCGGGGTGACGGCGTTCACGCCGCCGAGGTATGCCAACAACCCCGCGAAGGGATCCGGACCGGGCGCCACCAGCCCGTAGTAGCAGGGTCCCGCCGAGGAGAAGTAGAGCGCGGCGGCGGTGCCGAGCACCGGGTGGAGCAGCACATACGCAAGGAGGTAGTGGGCCCGCTGCATCCGATTGCCGGAGCACGCTTGCCAGATCAGCGCGAACGCGGTCAGGGGGAACCAGAGGAAATAGGCGTAATCGAGCCACCAGGTGACCAATGGGTGGCCGAGCAGCGGCTGCAGCAACCGCCACGGATCGTGCCCGAAATGGAGCGCTCGGTCGAGCTCGGCGAGCCGCGTGTCCCACGAGAAGGGTCGGAGGCGCGGGATGGCGAGCTTCCAGTCACCGAAGGTGTTCAGGACGAACGGGATGGCGACAAGCGTGAGCGCGAGCATCGCGGCGCGGTCGAGCGCGCCCATCACCCGCTTCCCCGGCGGCAGCCGGCGGACGCCGAGCCACAGGACGCCAACCGCGATCAGGGACAAGTACCAGTAGATCGTCGTGGGGTTGCCGGGATAGCGCAGGCTTGGCTCCGCCAGCGGTGCTCCGAGGATTGCCTCCGCGACGCGCGCGATCGTGAAATAGCTCGTCGCGATGAAGAGCAGGAGGAGGTTCTCTCGCGCCACCCGCAGCAGGGCGCGGAGCGCCTCTCGGGCAAATGCGACTGGGCCGCCAAGAACGCCGGCATGGCCGAGCACCGTTGGAGATCGCCCCGTCATCGATCGGCGTCCTTTCTCGGCCACGCGCAGCGCTCGAGGCGTGCGCGGCCGGACCCACCCGCAGAGTCCGGCGCCGCTCTCCGCTCGAGCATTACCGCCACCGAGTCGCAGTACCACACGCCCCAGCCGGGTTCCAGCACCAGCTCGTGCGCCATGCCTGCCCGGGGGTCTACCATCACCCAGCGAATCTTCCACTTGGCCAGGATGTCTCGCCAGCCAGGCTCGAGGTTCCAGAGCCGCATGTACTCCGTGAAGAGCTCCTCGCCGTAGTGGTCGGTGCCTCCATCGATGAACACAGGCATCTCAGGCCACTCGTGCAGCATCCACCCCCCCCAGGTGAACTGGTTGAAGATCGGACCGCTAAGGCCGGCACTTCGCGCTCGTTCCGCCGCAGCGACGGGAAAGACCCGCGGGTCAAACCGGTCATCGACGAGCTGCACCCCCGCCACCCGCCCGTGCCCCAGCCCGACCCCGACCATGAGTGCGGCAGCCATCCCCGCGAAAAGCCCGGAATAGCGCCCCTGGTACTCCCGCTGGAACACGGCCCGCGCCCGGCTCAGAATCGGAAGGGCGCGCCACTCGGGATCTACATGCAGGGCGGTGAGCGGAAGCGCGGTCAGCGCGAACAGCTCGACGTTTCGCTGAGACACCAGGGCCATCGCGACGTTCCCGAGGATCACGAGCAGCCAGGGCCAGCTTGGTCGCCGGCGGCAGACGGCCAGCGCCGCCATGACCGCGAGAAGGGCCAGCAGGAAGAGCCTGCCATTGATCTTGTGGAAGTCGGGCGACTGGAACTCGTAGGTCTGTTGCAGGATCGCTTGCTGGCCGAAGAACGAGCCGACGTGGACCAGAAGACCGATCCCGTGCGGGTTGGCGAGCGTAGCGAGAAGGGCGATGCCCAGCGCCAGAGCCCGGTTGCGCGCCGAGGCGAGCCGGAGACGTGGGTCGTCGCCCTGCCAGGCCTCCAACAGGTCGCCGGCCAGGAAAGCCCCGATCAGGATGAACCCGTAGGAGAAGCCGCCGTGGAAGTTGGCCCAGACCGCGAAGAGCGGGGCGTAGAGCCAGAGGGGGGCGGGGCGGTCGCGATCGAGCAGGTCGAGCAACACCACCACGAACAAGAGCGTGAACAGATGTGGCCGCGCGAGCCAGTGACCGGCGGAGAGCACGGCGGCGGCCATGCTGATGAGGTACGCCAGCAGCGGATCGCCGCCACGGCGTATCATGAGCCGCGCGAGCAGCGCGAACGTGAGCGCCAGGAGAAGGCCGGCGAGGATTGAGACCATCGCGAGCCCGCCCAGCCGCTCCGCCGCCGCGTACGCCACCTCGCTGCCCCACTCGAACGCGAGAAAAGGCTTCCCCGCGGCAGTGTAGGAGAAGACGTCCGTGCGGAGCAGGCCGTGCCGGCTCAGCATCAGTTCGCCCAGCCGGAGGTGGCGGGCGAGATCGCCATCGCTATTGAGAAGCCGGCTGCTGAAGCCGATGGGGACGACGACGGCCCAGATGACGAAGATGATGTCGAAGAGGGACGGCTTGGGCCGCGCGCGCTCACCGGGCATCAGATGGAGCCCAGCAGCCGGGGACCCAGCGCCCCCACCCGCGCGCGGTAGTCGCTGTAGGCCGGGAACTGGCTTTCGAGCACCCGTTCCTCGTAGCGAATCCGGAGGACGAGGAGCGCCAACCACACGAGGAGCATTGTCCCGAACGGAAACGTCGGGTGCCGGACCCAAAGGCCAGCATTGACGAGCGTGTACGATGCGTAAATTGGATGACGCGCGAAGCGATAGGGCCCCGAGGTCACCAGCTCCCGAGCCTGGGGTTCCACGCTGAACGCCCGCCGAAGGTGCCAGAGCGGCCACAGGGCCAGCAGGGCGCCGCAAAGCCAAAGCACGGCCCCAGTGGTCGCGAGCGCCGGGCTGACCGCGCGAGCGAGCCACTCGGGGCGGTAGGTGCCGACGAGCTCGAGGAAGACCATCGGCAGGAACGTATGCGCGTAGGCGACGCCGCGCGGCAGCCAGCCCACCGAGATCCGCCGGGCCGGTCGGCGCAGGAGAAAGCTGGACGCCACTAGCAGTTCGGCCGAGATCGCGGGGATGACCGCCACCCCGAACTCGGGGGCGCGCTGCCACAGCGCGACGGCCAGCCCCGCGAACGCTGCGAGGCCGAGCCAATCGCTCCAGTGGTGCGCGCCCGCTAAGGGTGGACGGGCGCCGCCGCCGCCGCCGGGCCCTTCGGGTGGTTGGCTCAACTCGTCTGTCGTGAGGGTGATGCCGCGGACCGGCGCATCATTCGGGCCGTTCGTGATGGGCGCCGCGAACGCGGCGGGTGCGGCGCCTTGCGTCAGTCTGTGGTGACGACACCGCAGCGGTGGCTGGGTCCGGTGCGGTTGGCGTGCCACGAACTGCACGGCGGACCCTGCCCGGCGAAGGTAACGTATCCGGTGGCGGGGGAAGGATTTCCTGGTTCGGAGCTGCAGGCACGTGCATTGCTCTCGTGGTGCGACCGCGACGGGTCGCACTCTCGGAGAGGGCTTGGATGGCGCTCGCACGGGGTTCGATCCGTAGGAGGTAAGAGGGTCTATTCCACTACCAATCAAGAGGTTGGAAATTGGGTGCCGAGCCGGATTCGATGGGGCATGTGACTTGCGCAAGGGCTGGTGTCGGAGTTTGCGACACGCTCGAATCCCTCAGAATCTGCACGGTCGTTGACGGTGGGCCAACGGTGGCCTGCCCGCGTGGGACCCGAATGCCCGGGGCCCGATTTCCCCACCTGCCTGGCCGGGAGGCCGAGGAGGATTGCATGCAGTCGCTGTGGCGGACGTTCTGGAGCGATGAGTCCGGTCAGGGCCTCGTGGAATACGCCCTCATCATCGCGCTGGTCGCGGTTGGCCTGATCGCGATCCTGCTGGTCCTGAGGAACAGCATCGGCAACGTGTTCAACAATGCGGCAACCCAGTTGAACAACGCGCCGGCTTCGCCCTACCCGGCTCCGTAAGGGCGGGGAACGTAAAGGCCACCGGCAGCGGGGCAGGGCGGGAACTCGCCGCTCTGCCCTGCTGACGGCCTCACGCCGGATGCGTATCTTACAAGGAAAGCCGGACGTGGTCGCGAGCGTGGCCCTCGTGCTGATGCTGCTCGTGGCGAGCTGGACCGATATACGGTCTCGCCGCATCCCCAACTGGCTCACCGTTGGCGGAATGGTCGCGGGTCTGGCGGTGCGGGCTTGGATGGGTCCGGGCCTGGTCATCAGCGGGGTGCTCGGGATCGCTTTGGCCGGGCTGCTGGCCCTGCCCTTCTTTGCGGCCGGCGCCCTGGGCGGCGGCGACGCGAAGCTTTTGATGGCCGTGGGCGCGTTCATGGGGCCGGCCGATCTGGTCCTGGCGTCGCTGGTGATCGCGGTCGTGGGCGGTCTGGTGGCGATTATCGAAGCGGGTCGGCGCGGGGTGTTGCTCCCGACGTTGGCGTCGTGCGGGTCGCTCATCCTGAGCTGGGTGACGCTCGGCCGGCGCGGGGGAGGGAGAACGGTCAACGCGGGTGAGCGGCTCGCCGTGCCCTACGGGGTGGCGATCGCCGCCGGCAGCCTGCTGTGGTGGTTCGCTGGAGGGCTTGCGTCATGAACATTCGCGCGCTTCGCGCCGACTCGAGGGGCCAGGCACTCCTCGAGTTCGCGCTCATCCTTCCGATCCTGCTGATTCTGGTGCTCGGCATTATCGAGTTCGGCCGCATCTGGAACATCAACCAGATGGTGAGCGACACGACCCGCGAGGGCGCCCGGCGGGCGGTGATCCAGGACATCACGATCACCCAGCAACAGGTCCACGACTTCATGATGCAGCGGCTGTGGGATGCCCACGTCGACACAACCGTGGTGACGATCACGTTCTCGCAGACCGGCACGAACTGGCACGTGACCGACAAGCCGCAAACAGTCACGGTGCAGTTCCCCTATTCGTTCATGTTCTTCACTCGCGCGTTCGGCACGGTCCAGATCACCAGCTCGTTCACCATGCGGAACGAGTGAGGGAGCCATATGGCACGCAGGAGCCGTCCCTTCATCTTGCTGGCGCTCGCCGTCATTTCCGGCGGAGCCGCCGCGTACCTGGCGATGCAGTACATCCGCCAGCAGGCCACCCCACTCATGGCCGCGCAACCGAAGACCGCGCAGGTCGTGGTCGCCGCCCACGATATGCCGTTGGGAAGCATCATTGGCGAGCGCGACGTCAAGACCGTTGACTGGGCCGGCGGTGCGCTGCCGCCCGGATTCCTCGGCAGCGTGCCGGAGGCGGTGGGCCGCGGCCTCATCACTCCGGTGCAGGAGAATGAGCCGGTCCTGGAGGCCAAGCTGGCACAGAAGGGCGCCGGCGGCGGCCTTCCCGTGATCATCGACCAGGGGATGCGGGCGGTGAGCGTAGCGGTGGACCAGGTGGTCGGCGTGGCCGGCTTCGTGCTGCCCTCTACTCGCGTTGACGTCCTGCTCACCATGAACGACGCCGCCGGCACCAAGGAGCCGGCGACCCGCGTCATCATGCAGAACGTGAAGGCCCTCGCAGCGGGACAGTCCATACAGCAGGACAAGGAAGGCAAGGCACAGTCGGTGTCGGTGGTGACCGTCCTGGTGACGCCGGAGCAGGCCGAGACGCTGGCGCTCGCGGCGAGTCAGGGACGGATCCAGATGGCGCTCCGGAATTCGCTCGACACGCTGCACGTCGAGACCCGCGGCACCCGGGTGAGCGCGCTCATGGGCGGGCCTATCGGCAGGGTGCCCGTGGCAACCCCGCGGCGGGCGGCGGCCGCGCGGGAGTTGAGCGTTCCCGAGCCGGCCCAGACAGTCATCGAGGTCTATCGCGGCGGTGTGCGCACGCTGCAGAAGTTCTAGGGTCCCCTGCAGGTCCGACGTCAACCCCAGCGGATGGGAGCGCCGTGAGCCAGCGTCTGCGTTGTCGGGTTCGGTCGTCCCTGTCTCGGTGCTTGCCGGGACTCTTCCTCCTGGCCGTGGCCGCGCCCGCGCTCCGGGCGCAGCAGGTCTTCAGCCAGCCGGAGCGGGTGATCTCGGTGTCCAGGGGCGCCTCGGTGCTGCTGGTGAACCCGGTAGCGCTCCAGCGCTTCTCGGTGGGCGATCCCGGCATCGCCGAAGCCACGATCGTCTCGCCCACGGAGGTGGTGATCAACGGCAAGGGGCTCGGCTCGACCACGCTCCTGATCTGGGACAACTCCACCCAGGTGAAAGTGTACTCGGTCGAGGTGACCGCCGACGCCCCGGCGCTCGAGCGGTACCTCCGGCAGGTGATGCCCGATGAGCAGATTGCGGTCACGGCCAGCGGGAATTCGGTGACGTTGAGCGGCTCCGTGAAGGATCCGAATTCGGTCGGCCGGGCGATCGACATCGCGCGAGGCTCCGGCGCCACGATCATCGACAACCTGGTCGCGCCGCCGGCGGTCCAGGTGCTGCTCAGGGTGCGCTTCGCCGAGATCAATCGGAGCGTGCTCAAGCGCTGGAGCACCCAGCTCGCGACGGTGAACCCGCAGAACCTGAGCGACAACGGCAACTACACCGCTTCGACCAACCCCGGCTCGACCGCCACCAGCATCAGCTTCCTGCTGGACAACCTGCCGGGGAACCCGAACTTCCAAGCGCTGGTCAATGCGGCGGAGCAGCGGGGCGACTTCCGCGACCTGGCGGAGCCGAACTTGATGACGCTGCCTGGCAAGGAGGCCTACTTCCTGGCGGGGGGCCGGTTCCCGTTTCCGGCCGTGCAAGGGGGAGGCGCGTCCAACGCGATCGGGATCCAGTTCGAAGAGTTCGGCGTCCGGCTCCGGTTCACCCCGACGATCACCCGGAGTGGTGCCATCCGGCTCAAGTTGCAGCCCGAGGTTTCCGCGCTCGACTTCGCCAATGGCCTCGTCATCAGCGGGTTCACCATCCCCTCGATCACCGCCCGGCGCGCGGAGACCGAGGTGGAGCTGCGCGAGGGCCAGTACCTCGCCATCGCGGGCCTGCTGGACAACACGGTGACCGACAACGTCTCGAAGATCCCGTTCCTGGGAGACATTCCGATCCTAGGGTCGCTGTTCCGTTCGAAGAACTTGCAGCAGAAGCGGACGGAGCTCCTGGTGCTGGTCTCGCCCCAACTCGTGGTGGCAAGAGACCAGCCTGCGGCCGTGCCGACAGGGGAGCCGGGTGACTGGCCTTGGTCGAAGGCGCTCCAGAAGCCGGCGCCGGGTACTGTGCCGTCCCGGGCGCCGGAGCAGACGCCGCCGCAGGAGCAACCGCAGCCGCGGTAATGCAGGACGGACGATTCCTGTTCTTCGCCCAGAGCACGGGGCCTCTGTCCCCGACCTCCGGGTCACTGGTCAAGAAGCTTCAGCTGGTCGAGTAGACGTGAGCTGGCCGGGGGAGGCCGTATGAGCGCGGATCGGAAGAGACTGGATGAGCGGGGCGCCACCGCGGTGTTCGTCGCAATCGCGCTGGTCTCGCTGCTGGGAATGGTAGCCTTGGGGGTGGACGTTGGCATGCTGATGAAGGTCCGGTCCGACGCCCAGCGCGCCGCGGATGCCGCGGCGCTGGCGGGGGCGCAGGACTTCCTTACCGGCAATCCGGCGGACGTAAAGAACGGCGCCGCGCTCCATGCCCTGGAGTACGCCAGCCGTAACTATGTGGGCTGGAAATACGTGGACACAAGCGCTGCGGTTTTCACGGACTCGGGGAACAACCGGATCGCGAACTCCCCCGAGGCTTATGTACAGGTGATACCGGACAGCCAGAAGGTTCGGGTGTTCATTCGTCGCGCCACGACGGCGACCTGGTTCGGCCACATGCTCGGCATCGACTTCGTGCCGATCACCGTGAAGGCGGCGGCCCAGGCGGTGAACGCCGGGACGGGTAAGTGCGTGAAGCCGTTCGCGGTCCCGGACATCTGGGACGACAACGACGAGGACCCGAACAACAACGACCTGGAGGACGCAAACGGGCAGCAGGGGAAGAAGGGCGGGGAGACGTGGACCTACGGACCGGAGGACACCTATTACCGGTATCAGGATCCGAACAACCCGAATTCGGCTCAGTGGACGGGGTACGGCAGCTCGTTCCGTAACAACATCAACGACTGGTACTCCGCGGACCCTAACAAGTACCTGTACTTCAACGACTACGGGCGTCCGATGGTGATCAAGATGTCTAACCCCCAGTCGACTCCGTCGCCGTCGTTCTTTTATCCCTGGGTGATGCCCTACGACAGCGCCAACCCGCAGGCGTATTGCAACGCGAACGGGTGTCAGAGCCCGAGCAATGGGGCCAACTGGTACCAGTGGAACATCGCCAACTGCAACCCGGTCCCGGTGTCGGTCTCCGCGAACTTCAACCAGGACTCGACGTACCTGAGCAAGCCCGGCAACATGATCGGGCCGACGAACAAGGGGATCAGCGCCCTCATGGCGCAGGATCCCAACGCCTGCTGGTCGACGTTCTCCGACCCGAACCACCCGGGTTACATGACGGGCGCGGTGAAATTGATGGTGAGTGGTTCGTGCACCGGGGACTACCCGGGCTGGGCAAGCAGTCCGCGGGTGGCGCTGGTGCCGCTTTTCAACCCGAACCAAATAACCAACGGGCGAACATCGCTGTCCTTCAACAATTTGGCCGTGATCTTCATCGAGGGTCAGCAGAACGCCCACGCCGAGGTGGACGCGCGCTTCATGTTCTTCGCCAAGAGCACGGGGCCGCTCGCGCCCGTCACCGGCTCGCTGATCAAGAAGCTCCAGCTCGTCGAATAGACGGAGAGAGACTTATCACGTGACCGAAAGCCAGATCCGGGTCGCCATCATCTCGACCGACATTCGGTTGCGTGACCGTCTGCGCGAGGCGCTGTCCGAAAGCGGGAGGGGCTTCCGCATCACGCTGGAGCTCTCGCTCCGGTTTGCGGACTTCGGCGAGGAGCAAATCCGGGTGCTGCGACACGCGGCACCGGACCTGCTCATCGCGGACCTCGATGACGACCCCGAGGTCGGGGTCAAGCTCATCCAGTTCCTGGCCGAGTCACACCCGGCCCAGCGAGTGCTCGCCCTGGGCCCTGCGCTGTCGCCTGCGCTGCTCCTCTCGGCCATGCGGGCCGGGGCCTCGGACTACCTCCAGAAGCCGGTGGAGGCGGCCGCGCTGGCAGAGGCCCTCGAGCGGGCGAGGGCGCAACTCGGCCATGGCACCGAGGGGTCCAAGAAGCCGGGCGCGGTCTACTCGGTCTTCGGGGCCAAGGGCGGCACCGGGGCGACCACGTTGGCGACCAACCTCGCCATCGTGCTCCACCGGCTCACCGGCAAGCGCACGCTGCTGGTGGACCTCGATCTCGAGCTCGGCGAGGTGGCGGTGCTTCTCGGCGTCCGCCCGCGGTTCAACCTGGTGGACATGGTGCAGAACTTCCACCGGATGGACGCAGGGCTGCTGGCCTCGTTCATCGAGCAGCATCACTCGGGTGTGCACCTCCTGTCGGCCCCGTTTCACCCCGAGCGGGCCGAGGTCACCTCGGCGGACGAGATCCGGAAGATCGTCCAGTTCCTGAAGCACCACTACGACTACGTGATCGTGGATACGCCGAAGTCCTTCTCGCCGACCACGCTCGCGGCGTTCGACCAGTCGGACGTGGTCCTTCTGATGGTGGCCTTGGATTTGCCCTCTCTTCGGAACGTCCAGCGCGGCCTCCCGCTGCTCAAGCGGGTGCTGCCCCGTGGGCTGGACCAGACCCGCCTCGTGGTCAACCGCTTCCAGCCGGACGAGGAGATCGGCCTAAAGGAGGTCGAGCAGACGCTGGGGCTCAAGGTGTTCTGGACGCTGAGCAACGACTACGAGGCGGTGATGCGTTCGATCAACGCTGGCAAGCCCATCGTGCTCAACGGTAACTCGAAGTACACCAAGGACGTGAAAGCGCTCGGCGCGCGGCTAGCGGGGCTCGGGGCGGGGAAGGCGGCTCGGGGCAGCGCGAGCTGGGTCATGGGACAGCTGGTGGGCAAGATCCTGCGCAAGTCAGGAGACCAGTGATGACGGAACCTGCGGGCGCAGACGGCGCCCCTAAGGCCAGAAACACGACGGAGACGCGCTTCAAGCTCCCATGGGAGCGCGGGGCCGATGGCGCGACGCCGCCCAGGCCCGAGCCGGCCGTCGTCTCCGGGGCGAAGCAACACTTCTTCCAGGAGATCAAGGGCCGGGTTCACCGCAAGCTGATCGAGCGGCTCAACCTCTCGAATCTCGACAAGCTGTCGCGGGAGCAGGTGGTGGATGCGATCCGCAAGGTGGTGCACGACCTGCTGGCCGCGGAATCCGCCCCGCTCAACTTCGAGGAGCGGGAGGAGTTGGTGCGGCAGGTCCTGGACGAGATTTTCGGGCTGGGGCCGATCGAGCCACTGATGCAGGACGCCGAGGTGTCGGACATTCTCGTCAACACCTACAGGCAGGTGTACATCGAGCGCCACGGCAAGCTGGAGACCACCGACGTCCGCTTCCAGGACGACAAGCACCTGCTCCAGGTGATCGACCGGATCGTCTCCGCGGTGGGCCGGCGCATCGACGACTCCTCGCCGATGGTGGACGCCCGCCTCGCGGACGGCTCCCGCGTCAACGCGATCATCAAGCCGCTGGCCATCGACGGGCCCCACCTCTCGATCCGCAAATTCAAGCGGGACGCGCTGAGCGGCGAGGACCTCATCCACAAGAACAGCCTCACCGACCCGATGCTGGAGCTGCTCAAGGGCATCGTGCGGGCGCGGCTCAACGTCATCATCTCGGGCGGTACCGGCGCCGGCAAGACGACGTTGCTCAACATCCTGTCGTCATTCATCCCGGTCAACGAGCGCATCGTCACGATCGAGGATTCGGCCGAGCTCCAGCTCAAGCAGCCCCACGTGGTGCGGCTGGAGACCCGCCCCGCGAACATCGAGGGCATGGGCGAGGTGCCCCAGCGCCTCCTGCTGATCAACTCCCTCCGTATGCGGCCCGACCGCATCATCATGGGCGAGTGCCGCGGCGGCGAGGCGGTGGACATGCTCCAGGCGATGAACACCGGTCACGACGGCTCGATCACCACGGTGCACGCCAACAGCCCGCGCGACGCGTTGAGCCGCATCGAGACGATGGTCTCGATGTCGAGCCTCGACCTGCCCGAGCGGGCCGTGCGGCAGCAGATCGCGAGCGCGGTGCAGGTGGTGATCCAGGTGAGCCGCTTGAGCGACGGCACCCGCAAGGTGATCCAGATCGCCGAGATCTCCGGCATGGAAGGCGACGTGATCACCATGCAGGACATCTTCGTGTTCGAGCGGCAGGGGATCGGCGAGGACGAGAGCGTCCTCGGCAAGTTCCGGGCGTCGGGGATCCGGCCCAAGTTCACCGAGCGGCTGAAGGCCTACGGCATCGATCTGGGCTCGCTCCTGTTCATGAACCGTGACAGCGGTCCCCGGGCCGCGGGGGGAGGACGCTGGTGAGCCTGCCCTCGACCTCCTGGATCTCCGCCGGACTCGTCTTTCTCACCGTCGTCCTCGGCACGGTGGGGCTCGCGCTCCTGCTCGAAGCCGTGCAGGAGAGCCGGCGGCGGCGGCAGGTGGTCCGGCAGCTCCGGACGCTCGGGACACTCGACACTGAGGCGCTGACGGGCACGGGCGGCCTGCTGCGCCGCTCGATCGAGCAGCAGCCCGCCTGGCTGCAGTCGCTCTCCGCGTACACGCCCCGGATCCGCGACCTCGGATTCCTGATCCAGCAGGCGGGGCTCACCTGGACGGTGGACTCGCTCCTGATCCTGTGTCTCGGGCTGGGCTTGGCCTTTGGCGTCGCCGTGCTGATCCTCAGCCGCTACATGGCGTTTGCGGTGATCGGCGCGGCACTCGGCGCCTACCTGCCGATATGGTACCTGAAGCGGAAGCGGAGGAAGCGGGCGGCGGCGTTCGAGGCCGGGTTGCCGGAGGCGATCGACCTTCTCGGCCGAGCCATTCGCGCGGGCCATCCCCTCTCCGCCGGGCTCAAGATGGTGGCCGACGAGACCCGCGAGCCGATTGCGGGGGAGTTCGAGCGGACCTTCGAGGAGCAGCGATTCGGCCTCCCGTTCGACGACGCCATCATCGCGATGGCCGACCGGGTGAATCTGGTGGACCTGCGGATCCTGGTGACGGCGATCCTGATCCAGCGCGAGGTGGGTGGCAATCTGGCCGAGGTACTGGACAATCTTGCCACCGTGATCCGCGCCCGCTTCACCATCCGGCGACAGCTCCGGGTGTACACGGCCCAGGGGCGCTTCACCGGCTATACTCTGGCGGTACTCCCGATCATCGTCGGCTGCTGCATCTACCTGCTGAATCCGTCGTACATGAAACTCCTGTTCACGCATCCGGTGGGAAAGCTGATGGTCGCGATCGCCGCAGTCATGCAGGTGATCGGCTACATCTGGATCCGCCAGATCGTGGACATCGAGATCTGAGGCCCTTGTGACGCTGGTCCTCGTCGTCGCCGTCGCGCTCATCGCGCTCTCGGTCACCTTCGCCGTGCTGTTCCTCGGCGCGGTGGCGCCGGGGCAGCAGAGCGCGCTAGGCGCCCGGCTGGCGGAGTTCGAGGGCGCCGATCCCCAGGCCGCCGAGACCATCCGGAAACGGCGCCGGCAGCTCCGGGCGGAGAAGCTGACCGCGCTGGTGCAGGCGCTGGGCGAGCGGATCGAGCCAGGTCGGAAGGACGTCCCCGCCATCCGACTGCGGATGCTTCAGGCGGGATATCCGAGCCCGGCGGCGGTCCCGATCTTCCTGGGGTCGCGGATCGCGCTTCCGGTGGCCATGGGCTTCAGCGCTGTCACGATCCTGGGTTTCCTCGGCATGACCAGCTTCGTGGGGCTGCTCGGAACGGTCTGGTTCGCTGGTCTGGGCTACATCGCGCCGTCGGTCTATGTGAATGGACGGATCCGCGGGCGGCAGAAAGAGATGCAGAAGGCGCTCCCGGACGCGCTCGACCTGCTGGTCGTCTGCGTGGAGGCGGGCCTCGGGCTCAATCAGGCGATGGTGCGGGTGTCGGAGGAGATCGAGCGGTTGAGCCCGGTGCTGAGCGAGCAGCTCGCCCTCGTCAACCTGGAGATCCGGGCGGGCACCGCGCGCGAGGAGGCGTTCCGCAACATGGGGGAGCGCACCGGGCTCGACGACATCAAGTCGTTGATGGCGATGCTGGTCCAGACAGATCGGTTCGGTACCTCCATCGCCCAGGCGCTGCGGGTGCAGGCGGACACGCTGCGAACCAAGCGGCGGCAGCGGGCCGAGGAAGCGGCGGCCAAGACCACGATCAAGCTGGTCTTCCCGCTCGTGCTCTTCATCTTCCCGGCCATGTTCGTCGTGATCCTGGGCGCGGCGATCATCCAGATCTTCGAAGCTCTCGGGCGCTAGCGATGCGCGTCGTGCGGGCCACGAATCGCCGGGGACCGCTCCTCGGTAGCCGGATTGCTGTCGCCGACCGCTGGTGGCCTCGCTTCCGGGGGCTGCTCGGCCGGCAGGGGCTGGAGCCCGGCGAAGGACTGCTGCTGGAGCCCTGCCGGGCGGTGCACATGCTGGGCATGCGATTCGCACTGGACGTTGCGTTCCTGGACCGGGATGGCACTGTCGTTGCGGCGTACGCCGATCTGCGACCGGGTGCCCGCACCGCGTGGCACCGCCAGGCAACCCGCGCACTGGAGCTGCCGGCCGGCACGCTGGCCGCCAGCGGGACGCGGGAAGGGGACCAGATCGTGTGCACCGAGGAGGCACGTCCATGACCGCGAGCTCCGCGCCCGTCGCCCCGCCGGGACCGGCCGGCGAACCGATCCGCCCTCCGCTTCCCGAAACCCTGGCGGACACCGGGCTGTCGGCGGAGTTCGTCGTGGATCTCCTGATCAAGACGTTGTACATCCAGGGAGCCCGCACCGGACAGCAGCTGATGGAGACCATCAAGCTGCCGTTCCCTTTCGTGGATGATCAGCTGCTCTCGCTCCAGCAGCGGCGGTTCGTCGAGGTGCGCGGTACCAGCGGCGCCGGCCGGGGCGGTTACGTGTTCGACCTGACGGGCGAAGGCCGCACCCGCGCGCGCGAGGCCCTCGAGTCCAGCCAGTACGTGGGCCCGGCGCCGGTGCCGCTTAGGCAGTACCGCGAGTGGACCCAACGCCAGTCGATCTCCCACGTCCATGTAGCGCGTGACGCGGTGAAGACCGGCTTCCGCAACATGGTGATCGCCGACCCCATCCTTGATCTGCTCGGTCCTGCCATCAACTCCGCCAAGTCGCTCTTTCTCTACGGCGGCCCGGGGAACGGGAAGACGCTCATTGCCGATACCATCTCCCACCTGCTGGGCGGCAACCTGTTCATTCCGTACGCCATCGAGGTGGACGGGCAGATCCTGGTGCTCTACGATCCGGTCTATCACCACGAGGTGCGCGAGCCCGAGCCCGCGAGCACCGGTGATCAGCCTGCCTGGCTCAAGAACGTGCCCGAGCACGACCGCCGCTACGTCCTGATCGAGCGACCGGTGGTGCTCACAGGCGGCGAGCTGACCCTCGACCAGCTGGACCTCCAGTACGACACGTACACGAAGATGTACCAGGCTCCGTTCCAGCTGAAAGCTAACGGCGGGGTGCTGATCCTCGACGACTTCGGCCGCCAGCGGACCTCGCCGCGCGACCTGCTCAACCGCTGGATCGTGCCGCTGGAGAAGCGCATCGACTTCCTCACGCTTCACACCGGCGGCAAGTTCCCGGTGCCGTTCGACTGCCTGCTGATCTTCTCGACCAATCTCTCGCCCCACGAGCTGGTGGAGGAGGCATTCCTTCGCCGGATCCACTACAAGCTGCACGTCTTCGGGCCCACGCAGACCGAGTACGCCGAGATCTTCCGCCGCTGCTGCGCCGAGCGGGAGATCTCGTACGAGGACTGGGCGGTGCCGCATCTGTACCGCGAGTACTACGGCCGCCGCCAGATCATCCCGCGGAACTGTCATCCGCGGGATGTCCTCGACCACTTCCTCGACATGGTCCGCTATCTCGAGGCAGTGCCGCGGCTCACGCCGGACCTACTCGACCGGGCTTGCAACTCGTACTTCCTCGACGCCCCCGAGGAGATGTCCTCATGAGCGGCACCCCGGCGCCGGACGCCGCCCGCCCCGACGAGCAGGCGCGGCACCGCCCGGAGGTCGTGTTCCTCCACCGGCTGGAGGCCGTGGAGCGGGAGAACCGCCGACTCCGCCGCCACAGCGCCACCGCCTTCGTCGGGCTGGCCGTGCTCCTTGGGCTCATCGTGGCGCTCGTGTGGCTGAGCGGCCGGCAGGGGGCGCCCGGCACCGTAGCCGACCAGGTGGCGGCCCGCGAGTTCATCCTGCGGGACCAGACCGGCGCGATCCGCGGCGCTTGGGGCCTAGGCGACGACGGGGCGGTCCGGCTGGTGCTCCAGGATCCGGCGGGGCGGCCCCGGGTCAAGGTGAGCCTGCTGCGGGACGGCACGGCCGGGCTCTCGTTCGCGGACTCGGGCGGGCGCACGCGTGGCGTCTTCGCCCTGCTGCCGGACCAGAGCGGCTCGATGGCGTTCGCGGACGAAATGGGAAAGACCCGAACGGTACTGGGGATCTCCCCGGACGGGGCCTCCAATATCGTGTTCGCCGACCGGGCGGGCTCCACCCAGGCCGGCCTGGGCGTGGACGCCCAGGGCCGCAGCACGTTCACCCTGGCCGACCGGTCGAACGAGACGGTCCAGGCCCCGGCGCCGTCGGCGACCGAGGGCGGGACCACCGAGCCGGCCGAATCGGGTGCGGCCAAAGCACACCCAGCCCCTCCCAAGCGCAAGCGCTGACCGTTCCGCAGGGAGCAAGGCCAAACGGGCCGGAGGACCTAGAGTCCTCCGGCCCTTCTTGATGTAGATTCTCGAACCGATCGTTTTCGAGGGTACTACCAATGGATCGACATACCGCTCTCATCTGTCTCTCGCTCGGCGCCGGCGTGGCGGTGGCGGTGGGGTGCGCCGTCAACCCCGTCACCGGCAAGAGCGAGCTTTCCCTGGTGTCCGAGTCCCAGGAAATCGAGATGGGCCGGCAGAACGCCCAGGGCGTCGCCCAAAGCATCGGGTACTACGACGACCCGGCGATCCAGGCCTACGTGTCGGGCATCGGCATGAAGATGGCCACCGCCTCCGAGCGCCCGCAGCTCCCCTGGGAGTTCCACGTCGTCAACGATGCCGCGGTCAACGCGTTCGCCTTGCCGGGCGGGTTCATATTCGTGACCCGCGGGCTCATGACGTCGATCACGAACGAGGCGGAGCTGGCCACCGTGGTCGGGCACGAGATCGGGCATGTGACCAACCGGCACTCGGTGCATCAGATTTCGCGCGCCCAGATCGCGCAGATCGGGCTCGGAGTCGGCTCGGTCCTGAACTCTACGGTCGCTCAGCTCGGCGGCGCCCTGGGGCAGGGGCTCGGCGTCCTGTTCCTCAAGTACAGCCGCGACGCGGAGAACGAAGCCGATCTCGCGGGCTTCCGCTATGCGTTGAATCAGGGGTACGACGTCCGGCAGATGATCGACGTGTTCCAGACGCTCCAGGCCGTGAGCCAGCTGAGCGGCGGGGGGCGGGTGCCCGAGTGGCTCGCCACCCACCCCGACCCCGGGAACCGGATCCAGGCCACGGAGGGCCGGCTGGACACGCTGCACAAGGACCTGAGCAACGCGACCGTGCGCCGGGAGGAATATCTCCAACGGATCAACGGCATGGTGTACGGGGAAGACCCGCGGCAAGGATTTTTTCAGGGCACGGCGTTCCTGCACCCGGACCTCCGATTCCAACTCCAATTTCCCGATGGCTGGAAGACGCAGAACACGGCTGACGCCGTGGTCGGCGCGAGCCCGAACCAGGACGCGATGATCCAGCTTCAACTCGCCGGCAAGACCGCCCCCGCGGATGCCGCGCGCCAGTTTCTGGCCCAGCAGGGCGTGCAGGCGGGGCAGGGGACGACCCAGCCGATCAACGGCCTGCCGGCGGCATCGAGCTACTTTGCCGCCCAGACCCAGCAGGGGCAGGTCGAGGGGTTGGTCACGTTCATCTCCCACGGCGGGAACACATACCAAATTCTGGCTTACACCGGGGCCGGCGGCCTCAAGGCGTACGACCAGAGCTTCTTGCGGACCGCGGCGAGCTTCCGCGAGCTCAAGGACCCCGCGGCGCTCAACGCCCGACCGGCGCGGATCGATCTGGTGAAGGTGGATCAGGAGATGACGCTGGCGCAGTTCCACCAGCGGTACCCCTCGACGCTGAAGATCGAGGAGGTGGCCCTGATCAACGGGTTGGAGGGCCCGGACGCGACGCTGCGGCCGGGGCGGCAGTACAAGCGGGTTGTGGGGGGAAGACAGTAAACCGTGAACAGTGAAAGGTGAACGGGGGCTCCGTTGCAGACGGCAGCCCCCGTTTACTGTTTAGCGTTCACTGTCTACCGCCTTCCAGTATCTCCCTCGCCCGCTCGAATATGCCGTGCCACATCTCCCTCGTCAGTCTCCCGGTATTCGTGTTCTGCCGGCTCGGGTGATAGGAGACCAGAAGGACCCGTCCGTCCGGCAGGGTCGTCTCGGCGCCGTGCGCGAAGCGGGGCCGCTTGGCCGGCGGGAGCCGCTCCCACCATCCGCTCGCGCGGAGCCAGCTCTCCCAGGCGACCCGGCCGAGCACCAGCACAACCTTCACCGAGCCAAGGAGCCCAAGCTCGCGCTCGAGATAGGGCCGACACCGGACCAGCTCCTCGCGGGTGGGCTTGTTGTCGGGGGGAGCGCAGCGGGCTGCAGCGGTGATCCAGCAGCCGGTGAGCGTGAGGCCGTCGTCCGCGCTCCGGGAGTCCGGGCGACTCGCGAAGCCGTAGCGGTGAAGCGCCTCGTAGAGCCAATCGCCGCTCGAGTCGCCAGTGAACATCCGTCCGGTGCGGTTGGCGCCGTGCGCGGCGGGCGCGAGACCGACGATGAGGAGCCTGGCAGCCGGGTCGCCGAAGGCGGGCACCGGCCGTCCCCAATATGTCCAGTCGCGGAATTCCCGTTTCTTGATTCGAGCGATTCGCTGCCGGTAAGCGACGAGGCGGGGACAGCGTTCACAGCTGACGATTGCCCGCTCGAGCGCGGCCAGCTCGCGGGCGGTGGACTGGGTCAGCTCACTCTCCGCGTCTTCCGCTTCATGAAGTCCATGAGAATGAACTGTCCGAGCGTCATCGTGTTGGTGAAGTACGCCTTCCCCTTGCAGATGGCCGCCACCTGCTTGACGAACTCCACCAGGCTCCGGTCGCGCGCGAGCATGAAGGTGTTGATCATGATGCCGCTGCGCCGGCAGTTGGCCACCTCGCGGTACGTAGCGGCCAGAATCTGCGGATCCAGACCCATCGAGTTCACATAGATCCGGCCGTCGGGCATCGTGAGCGCTGACGGCTTGCCGTCCGTGATCATGATAATCTGCCGCATATCCTTTTTCTGCCCAAGCAGGATGCGGCGCGCCAGTTTGAGCCCCTCGGCGGTGTTCGTGTGGTAGGGTCCGACCTGTGCCGCGGCCAACGCGCTCAGCGGAATTTCCTCTGCCGAGTCGTGGAAGAGGACGACGCGAAGGCTGTCACCGGGAAACTGCGTGCGAATCAGGTGGGTGAGGGCGAGCGCGACTTTCTTGGCCGGGGTGAAGCGATCCTCACCGTAGAGAATCATCGAATGGGAGCAGTCGAGCATGAGCACCGTCGCGGACGACGAGCGGTACTCCGCCTGGCTGACCATCAGATCCTCATACTCGAGATTGAGCGGCACGCCGATGCCCTCGCGCGCAATGGCGCTGCCGAGCGTGGCGGGGACGTCGAGATTCAGCACGTCACCGAACTCGTACGGCTTGCTGGTCCCCTCGGTCTCGACGCCGGTGGCGAGGTACGGCGTCTCGTGCGCGCCGAAGCTCGACTTGCCCACGCTTCCGAGCAGGTTCTTGAGCGTCTTGTAGCCGAGGAAATCGATGCCCTTCTCGGTGAGGTTGAACTGGACCTGTTGGGCTGCGGACTGGGCCATGCCGCCGGGGCCGAACATGGACTGGTATCCGCCCGGCACCTGGGGCGCTTGCGTGACGTTCAGGTAGCCCTCGTCGATCAGGCGCTGGACGATGCGGTCGAGCAGCTCGCCGAGCGCCCGCTCGACCTCCTTGTCGCGCTCCGGATCTCCCGTGCCCTCGCCCCGAAGGACCTTGAGCATCTCGGGCGTGAGCTGGCCAGACTCCATGAGCGCCTTGAGCACGGCTTGCTTGAGCGCGTCCAGGGAGCGGTCGCCGTCCTCCATTTCGTCCTGCCAGAACGACTGCCCCTGTCCGGCAAAGCCAGACTGGAGCAGGAAGTCGCTCAGCTGGTCGAGCAGGCCCTGGAGATTGACGGCGTCGGCCAGCTCGGGGACGAATTTGGAGTACGTGGTGAAGCGCATGGAACCGCGGTAAACGGTGAATGGTGAAACAGTGATCGGTGGACCGTGTACAGGTGAACGGTAAACGGTGAACGGTGAACAGGGGGCTCAGGGGCATACCCTGTCTCCACAATGCTACCCTCTCTCCCCCAAGGGTTCAACGCGGGCCGCCGGCCGGACCCCCGTTCATTGTCCACTGCCGTTCCCCCCGTTCACTGTTCACTGTTACTCTTGTGAGTGTCCACTTCCATCCCGTTGACTGCCTCCACGCTGCCCAGGGCCGCCGCGCTCCGGCTGCGGTCCACGTTCGCCGCCCTTCGGCATCGGAACTTCCGGCTCTTCCTCATCGGGCAGTTCGTGTCGCTCTGCGGCACGCTGATGCAGCAGGTGGCCCTCGGGTGGCTGGTGCTCGAGCTGACCAACTCGCCATTCGCGGTGGGCCTGGTAACGACCCTGGGCTCGCTTCCGATTCTGCTCCTCACGCTCTATGGAGGCGTGGTTGCCGACCACGTCGACAAGCGGCGGTTCGTGCTGTTGCTCCAGTGCCTGATGCTGCTCGAGGCCCTCGCCCTCGCGATTCTCACGGTCTTTCACCGAATCACCGTGCACTGGATCATGGGGCTCGCCGTATTCGCCGGGCTGCTTTCGGCGTTCGAGGTGCCGACCCGCCAAGCGCTGGTCGTCGACCTGGTCGAGCGCGAGGACCTGATGAACGCACTCGCGCTCAGCTCGATGGGGTTCAACGTGGCACGGGTGATCGGCCCCGCCGTGGCCGGCGCCCTGATCGCCGCATTCGGGCTCGCCGCCTGCTTCTTCGCCAACGCGGCGAGCTACCTCGCGGTCGTGGCCGGCCTCGTCATGATGCGAACCGCGCCGCCCGCGTCGGGATCCCGGCCGAACGCCCTCGCCGCGATGAAGGAAGGGTTCCGCTACGTGCTGGATAACCGGTGGCCGCGGGCGCTGGTGGTGCTCATCGCGGGCTTCGCCATCTTCGGGTTTCCCTTCATGATCATGGCGCCGGTCTTTGCCCGCGACGTGCTCAACGTCGGAGCCTCGGGATACGCGGCACTGGTCTCCGCGATTGGGGTCGGTGCGGCGACTGGCGCGCTGGGTCTGGCGGGGTTCGGGAAGCGGTACCGGAAGGAGCGATTGCTGATCGCCGCGTCGTCGTTGTTCGGCGCCACCCTGGCCTGCATCGCCGTGGTGTCGAGCTTCTCGGCGTCGCTCGCCCTCTTTACGCTGGCGGGGTGGACGATGGCGGCCAACGGGATCCTCGGGAACACCCTGCTGCAGATCCAGGCGCCGGACCATCTCCGCGGCCGGGTGATGGGGGTCTACTCGTTTCTCGTCCTCGGTTTGGCGCCGATCGGCTCGTTTCAGGCCGGGGCTGTCGCGGAGCACCTCGGTGTGCGCTACTCCATCGGGCTCGGCGGGGCGACGTGCTGTCTGATCGTAGCGGGAATCGCCTGGTATCTGGGGCGGACACGACCGTGAGGCACTGGTGCTGATCACGGTCTCGCGCCAGTACGGCGCCGGCGGCTCCGAGGTGGCGGGGCGGGTAGCCGATATGCTCGGCTGGCGCCTCGTGGACAACGAGCTGCTCGAGCGGGTCGCGGCGCGAACCGGGCTTTCGGCCGAGGATATGGCCGGGATCGAGGAGCGGACACCGAGCTTCATCGAGCGACTCGCGCGGGTGCTCGCCACCGCGACGCCGGAGCTGTTCCCGCCCACGACGGGGACCGTTCCCGAGCTGTCCGAGGCGACACTCGTGCGGATTACCGAGGCTGTGGTCGAGGAGGCGGCGCGGGCAGGGCGGGTGATCCTGGTCGGCCGGGCGGCGCCGGCGGTGTTGTCGCGGGAGCGGGACGCGCTGCACGTGAAGCTGGTCGCGTCGAAGGGCTTTCGGACGCGAGTCACCGCCGAGCGGCTGGGACTGGATCTCAAGGAGGCGGAGCGGGTGATGCTGCAGACCGACGCCCAACGGGAGCGCTACCACCGGGAGCACTACGCCCGCGACTGGGCGGACCCCGTGGGCTACCACATCGTGCTCAACACCGAGCGGCTGGGGTACGACGGAGCGGCGGAGCTGATCGTCGCCGAGGCGAGGCGGAGAGGCTGGAAATGAGGCGAGCAGTGAGAGGTGAGAGGTAAGAGTAAGAGGTCAGTCCCTCTCACCTCTCACTGCTCACCCGAAGGAGATCCCACCCTTCCCGTATCCCGGGTCCCTTCGTTCCGGCTTGGCGCGGGTGTATCCCAGCTCCTCGCTCCGGCTGATCCGCTTCTGGGCCGCGAGGCCCTCCAGCACGAGCTCGCACGCGGCCGCGCTGTAGCCCGCATCCCCTCGAGGAGCCAGGCCGACGTCGCTCACGACGTCCACCAGTCCGGGCACCACGCCGAACCCCTTCACGCACACCTCGGCCCGTTCGTCCCCCGAGATCTTGAGCGCGCCGCCCTGATCGAACCAGGCGACGATTCGGCCCAGGTCCGCACCGCCGGCCCGCTCATCGAGCACCCGCCCGGCGGCCCGGCGGATCAGCTCGCGAGCGATGGCGTCGCCGCCCTGGAGCTCGCCCTCGTACTCGAGCTCGAGCTTACCGGTGATGGCGGACGTGGCGGCGTACACGTCGCTCACGCGCGGGACCGCGCGCCGCTCGTCCAGCGCGAGGGCCCGCCGCTCCGCGTTGGACACGACGCTCTCCAGCACGCTGATCGGAAGCCGCTGACTGACGCCGGAGCGCCGGTCCACCCGTTTGTCCTCGCGGGCTTCAAAGGCAACCCGCTCGACCAGCTCCAGGATGAAGTCGGGCACGTCCACCTCGGGGCCGTCCCGCCGGGTCCAGGCTTCCTGCGCCGTGATTTCCATGCCAAGCTGCACGGTGCGGGGATAGTGGGTGATCACCTCGGATCCGATGCGGTCCTTGAGCGGCGTGATGATCTTGCCGCGCGCGGTGTAGTCCTCGGGGTTGGCCGTGAACGCGAGCAGCACGTCGAGCGGGAGGCGCACCGGATAGCCTTTGATCTGGACGTCGCCTTCCTGCATGATGTTGAACAGGCCGACCTGCACCTTACCGCTCAGATCCGGCAGCTCGTTGATCGCGAAGATGCCGCGATTGGCGCGGGGCAGCAGCCCGAAGTGCATGGTGAGCTCATCCGAGAGCAAGTGGCCGCCGCGC
>CAZFKN010000049.1:12232-22756 GCA_964519805.1 uncultured Gemmatimonadaceae bacterium | reverse complement strand
CCGTCGCGCTCCATGGCGGCGAGCTGGGCGCGCACGGCGTTGTCGGTGAGATCCAGCGCGGTCGCCAGCTCCTCCACCGTCCGGGCGGCTCGGCGGAGGAGGGCGACGATACGGCCCCGGGTGCCGGTCGGGGGCCGGAGACTCCGGAGCGGGTGATCCATCGGACCTCCGGGTGGCAAGAAGTCAAATAAAATATTGACTTTTTATGCTAATTGTGCAAGACTAGGTCCTACCTCAACCGGGAGGACCCATGCCTCGCCGCCTTCGCCTCACCATCTCGATCGCCGCTGCGGCGGCGCTCGGGTTCCTGTTCGCCGCCGTCGTCCGGGCCCAGAACCCCGCCCACCCGCTCGACGACGCCACCATCGTCGCCATCTTCGACGAGGCCAACACCGCCGACATCGAGACCTCGGGCCTCGCGGCCTCCAGGGCCGCCCACGATGACGTGCGGGAGCTCGGCCGCACCTTCGTGCACGATCACACCGCCGTCCGCCAGCAGGGGCGGGACCTGGCGAAGAAGCTGGGTGTGACTCCTACGCCGCCCAGGCCCGACCAGGGAGCGATCGATCACGCCGCGGCGATGAAGAAGCTCCGCGCCCTCAAGGGCGACGAGTTCGACCGCGCCTATCTGGCCCACGAAGTGACCTATCACCAGGCGGTGATCGACGCGGTGTCCCAGACGCTCGTGCCCGCGATCAAGAACGCTGAGCTCAAGGCCTTCGTGCTGCAGGTGGCGCCGGCGTTCCAGGGACATCTGGCGGCGGCGAAGAAGCTAGCGGAGAAGTACGGGGCGCCCGCGTCGCCTTGAGCGGCTCGAACCGGGCGGTGAAGTGGCGCAGCACCGGCGCTTGCTCCACGAACCGGTAGCCACCCACCGCCTCCCGTCGCTCCCAGACGTCGAGGACGGCCTCCACGACGTAGTCGATGTGACTCTGGGTGTACACGCGGCGCGGGATCGCGAGTCGAACCAGCTCCATCGGCGCCGCGGCCTCCGTGCCCGTGGCGGGGTCGCGGCGGCCGAACATCACGGTACCAATCTCGACGCCGCGAATCCCGGCCTCCTGGTAGAGCTCCACGACCAGGGCCTGCCCGGGCAGCTCGAGCGGAGGAATCGCCGGGAAGAACGCGGCCGCGTCGATGTAGATGGCGTGGCCGCCGGGCGGCTGGACGATGGGCACGCCGGCCTGGGCCAGGTGCTCGCCCAGGTAGGTGGTCGAGCGGATCCGGTAGAGCAGGTAGTCTTCGTCCAGCGCCTCTCGCAAGCCGGTTGCCACGGCCTCGAGATCCCGCCCGGCCAGCCCGCCGTAGGTGGGGAACCCTTCGGTCAGAATGAGAAGGTCACGCTCGCGCTGCGCGAGCCGGTCGTCGTTGGTTGCCAGGAACCCGCCGATGTTGGCCATCCCGTCTTTTTTGGCCGACATGGTACACCCGTCGGCGCAGGCGAACAGCTCCCGCGCGATCTCCACCGGTGTGCGGGTGTCGTAGCCGCGCTCACGCAGCTTGATGAACCAGGCGTTTTCGGCGAAGCGACAGGCATCGATGTAGAAGGGGATGCCGCGCTCTCGGCACACCGCCGAGACGGCCCGTACGTTCTCCATCGAGACCGGCTGGCCGCCCCCGGAATTGTTCGTCACGGTGAGCATCACCAGCGGCACCCGGTCGCGGCCGACCCGGTCGATCAGAGACCTCAGGGCCGCCACGTCCATGTTGCCTTTGAACGGGTGGCGCGACGACGGGACCCGTCCCTCCGCGATCGGCAGGTCCACCGCCTCGGCGCCGGTGAACTCGATGTTGGCGCGGGTGGTGTCGAAGTGGGTGTTGTTGGGAACGACGTGCCCCGGCTGGCAGAGCACGGAAAAGAGTATTCGCTCGGCGGCCCGTCCCTGATGGGTGGGCAGAACATGGCGGAATCCGAAGATGTCGCGTACCGTTGCCTCGAAGCGGAACCATGACCGGCTGCCCGCATAGGCCTCGTCCCCGCGCATGATCGCGGCCCATTGTTCCGCGCTCATCGCGGCGGTGCCGCTGTCGGTCAGGAGGTCGATGAGCACGTCTTCCGCTCGAAGCCGGAAGACGTTGTACGCCGCCTCCCGGAGATAGACCTCGCGCTCCTCCCGCGTCGTGAGTCGGATCGGCTCGACGGTCTTGATCTTGAACGGCTCGATGATGGTGCGCATGGGAGAAAGATGGTGAAGCCGTTAGCCATTAGCCATTGGCGAGCGGCTCATGGCTGACGGCTAACGGCTAACGGCTCTCTATCATGTCCGAATCCCCGCAACTCACCGGCCCCGACCTCTTCCAGGGCATCCCCTTCGCCTCGATCCCCGAGGGCCGCCCGCTGCTCGGCCACGCCGAGGGGGAGGCGGTGCTGATCGTCCGGCAGGGGGCGGAGCTGTTCGCCATCGGCGCCGTCTGCACCCACTACAGCGGACCGCTGGCCGAGGGGTTGGTGGTAGGCGACACGGTGCGCTGCCCGTGGCACCACGGGTGCTTCAGTCTTCGGACCGGCGCGCCGCTCCGGCCTCCTCCGCTGAATCCGGTGGCCAGCTGGGTCGTGGAGCGGAAGGGCGACACCGTGCGTGTCGCCGGCAAGCGACCCGCGACCAGAACGCCCACCGCCGGCGCCGACATCGATACCATCGCGATCGTGGGCGCGGGTGCGGCGGGTGAGGTGGCGGCGGAGACGCTCCGGCGCGAGGGGTATCACGGCTCGATCATCCTCATCGGCGCGGAGCCCGTCGGCCCGGTGGATCGTCCCAATCTCTCCAAGGACTACCTCGCGGGTAACGCCCCCGAAGAGTGGATTCCGCTCCGGGACGCCGATTTCTACCTCACCCAGGAGATCGAGCTGATCACCGGGGTCGCGGTCACCGCGATTCCGGCCGGCGAGCGTCATCTGCTGCTGGCCGACGGCCGCAGGATCGAATGGGACCGTCTCCTGCTCGCCACGGGGGCCGACCCCGTGCGCCTGCCGATCCCCGGGGCCGAGCAGATCCGCTATCTCCGCTCGCTGGCGGACAGCCGAGCCATCATCGCAGCGGCCGCGGACGCCCGGCGGGCCGTGGTGATCGGGGCGAGCTTCATCGGGCTGGAGGTCGCGGCATCGCTCCGGAGTCGAGGGCTCGAGGTCCAGGTCGTGGCACCGGAGCAGCGGCCGCTCGAGCGGATCATGGGCGCGGAGCTGGGCGACTTCGTGCGTGCGCTGCACGAGGAGCACGGCGTCGGCTTTCACCTGGGCACCAAGCCTCGGGCGATCGAGGCCGCTGGCGTCGTGCTGGAGAGCGGCGCCACGCTCCCGGCCGATCTCGTCGTCGCGGGTGTCGGCGTCCGCCCGGCGACGGCGCTGGCGGAGCAGGCGGGGCTCACGCTCGATCGCGGCGTGCTGGTGAACGAGTTCCTGGAGACGAGTCGACCGGGCATCTTCGCCGCCGGCGACATCGCCCGCTGGCCCGATCCGCACAGCGGCGAGCGTATCCGGGTCGAGCACTGGGTCGTCGCGGAGCGCCAGGGCCAGGCGGCGGCGCGCAACATGCTGGGCCGGCGCGAGCGCTTCGACGCGGTGCCCTTCTTCTGGAGTCAGCATTACGACGTGACGATCGCGTACGTGGGACACGCGGAGAGCTGGGACGCCGTCGAGGTGCGTGGGAGCCTCGTGGCGCACGACGCGACCGTCGCCTACCGGAAAGCGGGGAGGGTCCTCGCCGTGGCCACCGTCTTTCGCGACGGCGTGAGCCTCGAGGTCGAGGCCGCCCTGGAGCGGGGCGACTCGGTGGCCCTCGCGCGGCTGCTGAGCGCCTGACCGCTAGGGCGCGGGTGGTGCCTGTGCGGCTGTCGGGCGGGCGCGCCCGCGAGCCACAAGGAACAACAACGTGGCCACGCCCAACATCGCGGCCACGCTGAGCAGCTCGCGCCGTTCGGCGTTGGCCAGGAGCCAGAGCACCACACTGCAGGCGAGCAGCGGGATCAACGGGCCGCCCGGCAGCAGGAACGGCGGGGCATCGAGCCGCACGTGACGCCGCCGCAGCTCGAGCGTCGCCAGCGCCGCCATGAGGTAGACCACCAACGACCCCACGTTCGCCAGGATGAGCAGATGCTCGAACGTGCCGCTCATGGCAAGCGCGCAGGTGACAAACGAGTATAGCCAGATCGCGACATGCGGGGTTCGGTACCGCGGATGCACGCTCGCCACCGCCGGTGGCAGTAGGCCGTCCCGGGCAAAGCCGAACAGGGCCCGCGGCGTCGACAGCACATCCCCGCTCACGTATCCGAACATCGAGATCGCCGCACCGGCCAGGACGACCAGCTTGCCGCCGGCGCCAAGCGCCCGCTCGGCCACCATCGCCAGCGGCGCCTTGTCATTCATCGCGAGATCAGGCCCCAATGCGCCCTGAGCCGAGATCTGGAGCGCGAGGTAAAGCGCCGTGGCGATGCCGAGGGCGCTCAAGACCGAACGGGGGACGGTACGGGCGGGGTCGCGGATCTCGCCGCTGGCCATCAGCATCGTCTCGGTGCCGGCGAAGGCATAGATCAGCACGAGACAGGCCCCGGCGATCTTGCCGGCGGGGGGGAAGCCCGGCCACGCGAGATTCGCGGGGTGCATCACCAGGAGGCCGGCGGGGATGAGGAGCAGGAGCGGAAGCAGCTTGGCGGCCGTGATGAGCTGTACCAATCCCGCTCCGGCGCGAACGCCGCGGACGTTGGTCCAGGCGAGGCCGGCGTAGAGCAGGACCAGGAACACCATCCGCGGCACTCCCTGGCCCATCCACGAAACCGCCTCCGACAGCGTCCCCACCAGGGCGTTCGCAACCGACGCGGCGGCCAGGCACCCGCAGGCGAACCAAAGCAGGTTGCCGACCAGGAAGCCGACGTAGGGGCCGAACGCCACCTCGACGTACCCGTAGACCCCGCCGGATCGCGACACCCGGCTCCCCGACTCGGCGAAGCAGAGCAGGACCATCCCCATGGAGACCGCGCAGACGAGGTAGGCCACGATCGCGGCGGCGCCCAGCCGGCGGGCGATGAGCGCCGGGAGTACGAAGATTCCCGCCCCGATGATGAGATTCACGGCGCCCAGCGTGAGGGCGCGGACCCCGATGGCGCGAACGAGTCCCTCGTCGGTCGGGGGGCCGACGGTCTCGGGAGCGGCGGTTGGCATGCCCAGATGTACGCGCGGCCGGGCGGCGGCGCCAGCCGGCCGCGACTTCGGCCTTCCGGCGCGCGCGGTCTTGCGGCCCGGGCGCTGGCGGATTGATTCCCCGGCGTGTCATCCGCCACCTCCGCCCGACTCCGGCTCGCGTTCGCGGCCTTTCTGTTCTCGACGGGCGGCGCGGCGATCAAGGCCGCCGCCTTCACCGGCTGGCAGATCGCCGGCCTTCGGTCGGGCGTGGCGGCGCTCGTGCTCTGGCTGTTCGCACCGGGTGGCCGGCGGGCCTGGAATTGGCGGATCGTCCTGGTCGGCGCGGCCTACGCGGCCACGCTGGTGCTGTTCGTGCTCGCCAACCGGCTCACGACCTCCGCGAACACGATCTTTCTGCAGTCGACCGCACCGCTCTACGTGATGCTGCTCGCTCCATGGCTGCTGCATGAGCGAGTGCGTCCGGCGGACGTGGCGTTCATGGCCATCGTGGCGCTCGGGCTCACGCTCTTCTTTGTGGGCACCGAGCCGCCGCGAGCGACCGCGCCCGATCCCGCCCGCGGGAACCTGCTGGCGGCCGGCAGCGGCGTCACCTGGGCGCTCACGGTCTGTGGTCTCCGGTGGATGGGGTCGCGCGACGCGGACGGCAGCTCGGCGATGGCGGCCGTTGTCGTGGGCAATCTGATCGCGTTCGCGGCGTCGCTGCCGGGTGCGCTCCCGCTCGGTGACCACCGGGCCGGCGACTGGGTCGTGATCCTCTACCTCGGCACGTTCCAGATCGGTGTCGCGTACATGCTGGTCACCTCGGCGCTCCACTGGCTGCCGGCGCTCGAGGCGTCGATCATTCTGCTGATCGAGCCGGCGCTCAATCCGCTCTGGGCGTGGGTGGTGCATGGGGAGGTACCGGGAAGCTTCGCCATTGCCGGCGGGGCGATCATTCTCGGTGCGACCACGCTCCGCACGTGGATGGACGCGCGGCGGCGTCCGGCGGTGGAACCGGCCGGATAAGGACACGGTTCGATGACGGTTGGTCTGATCGAGACGGTACGGCTGCGCGAGGGCGTGGCTCCGCTCTGGGGCCTGCATCTGCGCCGGCTCCTTCGCAGCTGTCGAGAGCTGGGCGTGCCGTTCCCGTTGGAGCTGACGGTGCCTGCAGGCGGCGTCGATCGGGTGCACCGGCTCGAGGTGAGCGCCGAGGGCGTGGAGCTCAGCGAGCGGACGCTTGGCTCGACCGAGCCGGTCCGGCTGGTGACGAGCCGCATCGTCCATCGGCCATACCCGCACAAGACCACGGCGAGGGGGGAGTTCGACGAGGCCCAACACGAAGCCCGGGCTTTAGGGGCGGATGATGCCCTGCTGCTGGCGGACGGCGGCTGGGTTGCAGAGGCGGCGATCTGGTCGTTGTTCTGGTGGGATGCAGATCGGCTCTGCGCGCCGCCCCTGGCGTTGGGCGTGCTCACCGGGGTCGCGCGGTCACGGATCGCGGAGCTGGCGCCGATCGAGGAGCGACGGGTGGACCGGCGGGCCCTGAACGGGCGAGCGCTCTTCGTCGCGAACGCGGTGCGCGGAATCGTGGAGGTGGCTGCGCTGGATGGAGTTCCGGGCCTGCATGTCGGGGCGACACGGGCGTTGCAGGCGCGTTTTTGGCCTTGACCCGTGCCGTCGCCGACGCGTATCTTCCCCCGCTCGGAAATCGGGGGCCAGGCTCCTCGTGGTGGTTGTAGCTCAATCGGTTAGAGCGCCGGACTGTGGCTCCGGAGGTTGCGGGTTCGATTCCCGTCAGCCACCCTGGCTCGAGCGATCCCGCGGGGCAGCCATGGGCGCACGGTGCTCGCCGCGCGGGGTTTGGAGCGTAGGTCCGTAGCTCAATTGGTAGAGCACCGGTCTCCAAAACCGGGGGTTGGGGGTTCGATTCCCTCCGGGCCTGTAGAGGAGTTGTTAGCCGTTAGCCGTTAGCCTTTAGCCAAGAGGTAATGGCTGAGCGCCGTTCGCTGGTTGGCTCCCGGCTGCTCGCTGCGGCGGAGATCGGATGCCAGGAGGCGGGGCTCTTCGCCAAGGGCTAGAGGCCAATAGCTAACGGCTAATAGCTTATGGCTCTTCTGGCGCTATCGTCTAGGGGACTAGGACGGGGCCCTCTCAAGGCCCAAACACGGGTTCGAATCCCGTTAGCGCTATGACAACGGTTGAGCCCACCCGGCGGGCATCGCGGCCCCATCGTCTATCGGTTTAGGACGCGACCCTTTCAAGGTCGAAAGACGGGTTCGATTCCCGTTGGGGCTATGTCAACCCGCGCGCCTCTAGCTCAACTGGCAGAGCAAGGGACTCTTAATCCCTAGGTTCTGGGTTCGACTCCCAGGGGGCGCACTCCCGCAGGAAGCTGGGCGTAGCGAAGCGCCGCGACGCTCCCCGTGCCTTGGGGACAAAACATGACCGCCTCGCCCTTCGGCGAGGCGGTCAGGAACCACCAAGCAAATTCGCTTACTAGAGCGCCCAACGCAGACCGACGGTCAGCGGGATCATGTAGGCGGTCTCTTCTTGCAGTGTGGTCGCATCGGTCGCTCCCTTGAAGATTGCGTGGAAGCGCCCTTCGGCGAACACAGTGGCGGCCTTGCTTACCCCAATGTCGAACCCGGCCCCGGCGTTCGCACCGAACTTGGTTTGCGAGTCGGTCGAGGGCTGGCCGGTAATCGAGGTCTTCCCATTGTACACCCCGACGCCGCCGATGAGGTACGGCCGCGCCGGACCCGCGATCGGGAACGGGAAGACCGCGTTCGCTGTGCTGCCGATGAGGCGACTGTTGCCGTCGATGCCACCCGCGAGTCCGAACCGATTGTAGAAGCCGTCCACCTGAAGGCCGACCGGGCTCGCCAGGGGCTTCACGCGAGCGACGATCTGGCTGCTCCAACCGGTCTTGCTGCCGTCGGCCATCGCACCGGTCGGCACGGCGGCACCACCACCCAGGCCGAGACTCAGGGCCGTCTGCGCGCGCACACTCTGCGCGCTTAGGACCACCGCGAGACCGATCGCAACACCGCGCACCAGGCTTTTCATCGTTTCCTCCTCAGAATTGGTGCTGATGACACAGCCTTGAAAGACGCAAGGAGTGCGTCCGCTGTGAGCGCAGCAATCGGTCGGCCAGAGGGTGTTCCAGACGGGAACTCATTGCCGGCAAGACGATGTAGCACTGTGGGTTACTCAGTTGTCCACTCCCTGAATTGAAGCCGCCATCGGCCCCTGTTTGGGGGCCGCCGGAGACGGTTGGCGAGGGGCTATGCAAGCGAGCCCTGCGAAGCGCAGTGGTTTCGCCGGACGGCCGGTTCCGACACGGAACCAGCCGGACTAGACCCGCGGGGCGCAAATCCTTTCGTAGGTCAGCAATCAGGAGGCGCTGCGCGTTACGAGCGGTGGGGGCCGTCGTGGTGGCGGCGGCGTTTCACCAGCAGCGTCACGGCCGCGCGGCCGCGGTCGTACAGCTGCTGGAGTTCTTTAGCAGGCTGGCGCCGCCACGCCGCCACCTGCACCCGCACTTGCCCCCAGCGGCGCGCCACAGCAGCTGCGAGCCGCTTCCGCAACGACAATCGGTGCCAGGGGTGGTGCGGAACCAGAACCATGGTACGACCTCACCAACGTCAGTCCTCGTCGTCTCGGTCGTGCCCGTGATGCCCGTGGCCGTGATCGTGCTCCTGCCACTCGTCGTAGTACCGCCCGTCGCGCTCGTACACGACGACCTCGCGCAACTCGACCTCGCCCTGGAAGGGGCGTGCGTAGTAGGTGTCTCCATCGTAGTACCGCGTGACCGGGCGATACCCGTGCTTCTTCCACCACCCGCGGGCGTTGCCGTGGGGAACATGGATGTGCTCCACGACGACGACCTCCCGAACCGGTTCGTAGACGACTACCGGCGGCGGTTCACCGACGACGACGTGACCGGTGACGGGCCCGCTGTGAATCACCACGCCGGCGTCGACGGTCTGGGCGTGCAGCGGCGCGGCGCCGAGGGCGACCGCTGCGGCCATCGCAGCTACCACAGTGCTGGTTCTCATGTTGGCCCCAAGTAAGGAGTGGTCAGTCCAGACCGGGGCGAAGCTGCGAGCCCCGTGCCAGCCGCTAACCCTGTGTCGGGCAAGCCGTCGCGCGACCTGCGGGCCTTGCAAACCTCCCCCCACCGGGACGGTTGCGAGAGCCCCGAGGACGGTTGCGCACACGGACGGGTTACCTCAGGTCGGCCGGATCGCCCGCACCGCCACACGGCCGCCGTGCTTGAGATGCGGGCAGCTCTCCGCCAGCGCTACCGCGTCCGCGGAGTCCCGGGCGGCCACGATGAAGAACCCGGTCGGCAGAACGGCCGCGCCACCCGGCGGCCCGACGGCGATGCCGGTCCCGCTCGGTTCGAGCATCCAGTCAGGCTGCCCAAGCTCCTCCCCGGCTACGAGCCGCCGCCGCTCGGCCAGCGCGCGGGCCCAGGCCCGATACTCCTCCACCCGCGCGGCCGCGACGGTACTGTCGCCCAGGTCGAAGCCCGGCCCCTCGTAAAGCAGGAGCATGAACTGGCGGAGGCCCGGCGCCACCGGCCGCGCCTCGGCAGCCTGGCCGAGCACCACACCGCCGCCGAAGAGAACGACCGCCGCAGCCGCGACTCCCGCCCACCAGAGCGCCGGCCGGCGCGCACCGATCAGTCCGCGCTTCCGGAGCGAGCCCACGACGCGTTCCTCGAGCGCGGGCGGCGGCGCCAGCTCGTGCGGAAGCGCGCCGAGCCGCCGTGCGAGCGGCTCATCGAGATCATCGGTCATGGGTCAACCTTCCCTTCGTGCGGGTAAATGCCTAGCAGCCGGCGAAGGCGCTCGCGCGCCCGCGCGAGCTGGCTCTTCGACGTCCCCACCTCCACTCCCAGCATCGCCGAGATCTCCTCGTGGGTGTAGCCCTCGAGCTCGTGGAGGACGAGGACGGCCCGGGCTCTGGCCGGCAGGCGGGCGATAGCCCGCTCGAGATCGAGGCGGTCGGGCAGGCCGAGCAGCTGTCGGTCATCGGCGGCGGGCTCGGGCAGGTCGGCGAGCGCGGGCGACTCGGGGCGCCAACGCTCGCGAGCGCAGTTCACGCTGATGCCGGCGAGCCACGTGGGCACGGCCGACCGCCACGCGAAAGTCCGGAGGCCCAGCACCGCCCGCACCCAGGTTTCGTGAACGACGTCCTCCGCGTCGCGCGTGTCGCCGCCCACGAGCCGAAGCGCGAAGCGGTAGAGGCGCGGGGTATGGCGGCGGTAGAGCGTGCGAAACGCCAGCTCATCCCGCTCCTCGAGAACGGCACGGACGAGGGCGCGGTCCGGCGGCTCGGACCCGTCGGTCACGGGCGAGCCGGCGGCGGCTCCGGGTCGATGAACTTCGGCACGACGA
>CAZFKN010000049.1:0-12132 GCA_964519805.1 uncultured Gemmatimonadaceae bacterium | reverse complement strand
GGTCGACGAACTCATCCGGCGTGTGCGCCCCGCTGCCCCGGACGCCCGCGACGTTCATCGTGCCGCTCTGGATGTTGACGAGCTGCTCGAGCGTGGCGGCCTGCTCCTCGCGATGGGCTTCAGCCCACCGCTTGAGCTCCAGTTCGACCTTGGTGGCAGCCTGGGCCTGGGCCGGCACGGCAAACACAGCGAGAACAACGGCCGTGGCGAGAATGCCGGCGAGGGATCCGCCGCTGCGGTTTGCGTACCCCTCGCGCGACTCGCATACTGGAGGCAGTTCACCCTGGCGGATATCGGAGATTTTCATGCGACGGCTCCCTTATGTGCTCATCGCGCTGGTCGTGCTGGTGCTGGCGCTCTTCGGCCTCGGCTACGGGGCCCTGCATTCTTCGGCGGTCAAGCAGAGGATCGAGGCGGGCCTGACCTCTGCGTTGGGACAGCCGGTCACCCTGGGCGCGATCGACGTCGGTCTGTTCCCGACGCCGACGCTCGACGCCCGCGACGTGCGGATCGGCGCGGCCGATTCGAACGCGGCCCCCGGTCTTTGGCTCGCCAGCCTCCACGTGGTGCCGGACGTCGCCTCGTTCCTGCCCGGCCGCACCATCACGATCAACCACGTCGAGCTGCGGGGTCTGACGATTGCGCTCAGGAAAGACAAGACCGGCAAGTGGCTGGTGCCTGCCGCACCGGCGCCGGCCCCGGCTGCGCCCGCCGCTCCTGCGGGAGGCGCCAAGCCCGCGGCGCCCGCCGTCGATCTCCGCCTGCTCCAGGTACGGGATGGTCGCATCCGCATCGTCGACGACAGCATTACCGGTCCCAAAGGCGGTCCGACCATCACCACGATCTCGAAGATCGAAGCGGATCTGGAGACGACGGGCGGCACCCTCAAGGCGCCGCGATTTACCGGGACCCTTGGCACGACCACCGTCAACGGGGCCGCCGAAGCGGGGCCCAAGGGAGCCTCGCTTCATCTCGAATCCGCCTCGATCGAGAACGCCGACCTGCCGTCGCTGTTCGCGCTGGCCGCCATGCCGCCGCCTCCCGGCCTCTCGATCTCCGGCAAGGCGCCCTTCGAGCTGAACACCAACGTCGCGCCCGACTTCAAGACGTTCGTCGCCGGCGGCAAGGCGACGATCGACAAGGTGAAGTTCGGGACCATGGTGCTCGACGCGATGTCGGCGCAGTTCCGCTTCGAGAAAGGTGTCTTCACGCTCGACCCCCTCAGCTTCACGTTCTTCGGCGGGAAGCAGCAGGGCTCCGTGGCCATCGACATGAGCCAGCCGACGCCGGTCTACACGATCAAGTCGGGCCTGAACGGCCTCGACGTGAACCGCGCGCTGAGCGCCACCACGACGATGAAGGATTTCCTGCTCGGCAGCGCCAGCGTCACCACCAACGTGAAGGGAAGCGGCAGCAGCGCGCCGGCCATCCAGAAGAGTCTGGCCGGCACGGTGAAGTTCCAGCTGGTCAACGGCGTCATCAAGAACTTCCCGCTCCTTGCCAGGATCAACGAGGCGATCGGGATCACCGAAGGAAACGACAAGGACACGAAGTTCGAGAGCCTCTCCGGCACGGCGGCCATCGGCGGCGGGAAGGCCAAGACGGACGACCTGCTGCTCAAGGCGGGTGAGTTGTCCGTCAAGGGCGCCGGCGTGATGGGCTTCGACCAGAGCCTCGACCTGAAGCTCCAGGCGATCATCTCGGCCGCGAAGGCGGCCAAGCTGGGCCCCGTCGCCCACCTGCGCAACTCGCAGGGCGAGATCGCGATTCCGGTCAACGTGAGCGGGACGGCAACCGCGCCCAAGTACGGCATTCCCGTCGGGTCGGTGGCCAAGAAGGCTGTTCAGGAACAGGTCCAGAAGGGTCTCGAAAAGCTGCTCCAGAAGAAGTGACGGGATGAGAGTCGCGAGATCGGCGTTGCCGAGCCACCGCGATTGATTCCCACACCGCGTGTGGACGCGTGTGCACACTCTGCGTTCACATCTGCACACGATGTTGAACGGTCACTCAACCAGCTTGTGCGGCGCCCGCTTAGCCCTCCACAACCAATCCACATCCGATGGCCGTAAACCGAAGAAAGACAGGCACTTGCGCGATTTCAGGAAGCCCCTATATTGACGTCACGCTTCGCTGAACACGTACCGAGACCTTCGGTTTTGGTGGCGATCGGCAGGCGAGTTCAGCCGGAATATCGGGGGAGAGCGCCGACGCAACCAAGGGCTCAGGCGCTTGCAGATCCCGGTGATCACTCCGGTTGGATTGATGGAGCCAGTCGCGTGCTCCATCCGGTCCGATGCGGCGCGTCGGAACGCAGTGTGGGAGATCGGTCCGCGACCCGATCCGACCCGTAGCGCTCGCAGCGATGAACCAGGTGGGACGGCCATCCGGCCTGGGGATGGAAGCCGAGGCCTCACAAAAAGCCCTCCCGCGGCGAAACAGCCGCGAAGGCACGTGAGAGAAGAACGGCGGCCTTCGGGCCCCGACCTCGGGTAGTCGATGCGGAGAGCGGCCGCCGGACTTCGGTCCGGCGGCCGCTTTCGACTTGTGCGACCGGCGTAGACCGGTCCCACCCGCTCAACTCAATGCCACACCCGCGCTACCGAGTCCACCCACGACCGGCGTCGCAATTGGCTGCCGTTCTCCAGGATCTCCCGATCGAAGCGGATGTGCAGGAACCGCTCGTCGGAGCGGATATCCATCGTGGTCCTGAGCTCGAGTGCACGGCCGGGCAATCGAATGCGGTGCGTCTCCTCACCCAGGAAGCGAGCCTCGGCCGGTCGGGAATGGTGGACGCTCCACCGCTCGCGCTCGTCGATCTGCACCGAACGCTCGCCGATCTCGTACGCGTCCGGCTCGCGCAGCTCCAGTGTGGTCGAGTCCCCGTGGAGATCGATCAACACGCGGTGCGCGGTCTTGGCCTCCGGGTCAATCGACCGGGCGTCAGGCGCGGCGGCGCGCGACTCGGGGGCCGGCAGCGTCGGAGCCGGTCCGGGCTCCGGCACCAGCGGGAGGCGCAGCACCGCGTCGCCGCCGGTCGCCAGCGCCGTCGTCATCGGATAGGGCGTAGGCCAGATCATTGGAAACTGGGCATTGGACACGGCGAGCCGCACCCGATGCCCAGGTCGGAAGGTCCAGGTGGTGAAGTGCAGATCCAGCTCGATCCGCTCCGGCCGACCGGGCGTGAGGGGGCGTGGGTCGAGCCTCGAGTGGATCTGGGTGCCGTTCACGACGGCTCCCGCCACGAGGGAAACCTCGCCGGTGGGTGCGACGTCCTCGAGCCGGACGGTCCAGTTGGCGAGCGGCGCGGAGGCGGTCACGGTCAGCGCCACCTTGGGGAACCCAGCCAGGACCAGCACCTCATCCAACGGTTCCCCGTCGTACACCAGGCTCCCCCCGTCGTCGGGCCGCATGTCGCCGGTTGGATCGCCCCACCAGTCCCCGGCCGTCCATCCGGCGCCGGGCGAATATCGCAGCGAGTCCAGACCCCGCGGGGCGGGGCCGGTGACGAGGCGGCCGCCGGAGACGGGCCGGAGTGTGCGCCACCGAAGATGGGGCATGGGCCAGTCGGTGAAGCGCCATCGTCCGGGAAGCCGACTGATCGTGTCGCTCGGCAGGTAGGCGTCACGCTGGAACAAGAGCAGTCGGGGCTCCTTGAGGAGCCCGCTGTCGCGGGCCTTGAGCCAGTGGTCCCACCAGCGAACGGCCCGCGCACGCCATTCGTAGTTTGGCCCCGGCGTCCCGTTGTCGGGCCAGTCGTGCTCCCACGGTCCCATCTCGGCCTTCACCGGGCCGCGGAGGCTCTCCAGCAGGCGGAGCACCGTATCGCGGTATCCGTCATGCAGGCCGCCGATCAGGTACACGGGAATGTTGAGCCGGTCCGGGGCGAAACGGAGCGAGCCCCGGCGCCAGAAGTCGCCGTCGCGGTCGTGCCTCAGATACGTGAAAATCCACGGCTCCACGTCGAAGCGGTCGGCGAAGTAGGCCGAGTCGAGCGGATAATCGGGCGTGCGTGGCAGGCCGTTCTCGTGATCGATCTGGAGGGCATACGGATCGACGTGCAGCGCGCCGTCGATGTAGTGCACGTCGTCGTGGAAGAGGTCGTCCGAGGCATGCAGGGCGAGAATCGCCTTGAGCGCCGGCGGGCGGCGCATCGCGACCTGAAGCGCGTTGAATCCGCCCCAGGAGATCCCCCACATGCCGACCGACCCGTTGGCGCCGGGCATGCGCGCCAACTGGGCGATGATCTCGACCGCGTCCTCCAGCTCGATGTCGGAGTATTCGCGCGGCGGCAGCCGTCCCTCGGAGCCGCCGGTACCGCGGAGGTCCACCTTGGCCATGATGTAGCCGCGCCGGACGAAGTACTCGTACAGCGGGTAGTCGCGCCGGTAGAAGGAATCGTCCTTGCGGTAGGGAAGGAACTCGAGAAGGACCGGGAAGCGCTCGGTCGAATCCCGGGTGACGGGCCGCCAGTAGGTGACCGCGAGCTGCACACCATCCGGCAGCCGGAGCCGCTCGTGGCTCACGGTGAACGGGTAGGGCGGCTGGCTGGCAAGGGCGAGTACCGCGGCGGCGGCGAGCAGCACGGCTCAATGATACCCCGGCCCCTCCGAGTCAGCGACCCGGCGGCTCGCTCAGGACCGGCTGGGTCGTCGGGGGAGCGACGGCCCCTTCCGCCGCTTCCTGGCGGGCGGCCCGGGAGGCGATGGTATCGAGGTCGCCGCCGAGCGCGTCCATGCGGTTCTGGAACTGGCAGTCGATGATCAGGAGGTCGATCACGTAGACCGCCAGATTCGCTCCGAAGACGATCGCGAACAGCGTGGGCCAGGGGACCCACGCGCCGAAGTAGAGGACGACCCGCTTGAAGCCGGGATCGAAGCCCGACCGGTCGCACACCGTGGTGACCAGGAGCACCGCCGTGATCGCGAGCAGGACGTGCAGCGCGGGCGCGAGCCCGGCCAGCGCGAACGCCAGGAAGATGAGACTCTCGGAGGCGCGGTCGAGCAAGGTGTCGAGCCGATGGCCCTGCTCCGACGACAGCCCGTAGGTCCGCGCCACTGCACCGTCCAACCCGTCGAGCACCTGACCCGCAGCCATGAGGGCGAGTCCCAGCGGTATCCTGCCGGTCGCGATCGCGGCCGCGGCCGCGGCGCTCACCCAGAACGACGCCCAGGTGATCTGCGCGGGTGAGAGCCCGAGGCCCTCGTGCAGCAGGCGGACGAGCGGCCGCGCTATGGAATCGGCGATTCGCCTCAACGGCGGGCCCACCAGAGCGCCACGTTCGCCACCAGCAGGGTCGTGAAGAGCACGGCTTCCTTGAGCTTGTCGGGCACGTCCACGAGCCAGCCGCGTGTCACCCAGCGGGAGTAGGGGTAGAACGGCATCTTCTCGAAGCTCATGGAGTAGTCCATGAGCAGGTGGATCGCGTAGAAGAGGAGGGGAACGGCCGTGCCCAGCCAGAGACACAGCGGCGCGATCCAGAGGAACCCCACCGGTTCCTGGAGCGACGAGCGCCAGTAGTAGCCGCGCTTGTCTCTGAGCCCCACCGCACGGAGGTAGTACGGCGCCTTGACGGCGTGATCGATGTCCACCGCGACGCCGAAGCCGTAGGCCAGCGCGACGTCGCGTCCCTCCAGGCCCAGCGCCTGCACGCCGAGCGTGGTGGCGAGGAAATGGGTGAAGACGGTCATGCCGCCGGCTTGATCGGCGTGCCGGCGATTCGAGCGTTGTCGTCGGTCCGGTGGCGGGTGAGCGCGAGGAGGCCCAGCCCAAAGGCGATCCAGAGCATGTCGCGCGCCCGGCTCACGATGGCGGTATACACGCCGGCGCTCGGATCGAGTCCTGCCAGATCGAACAACGCGTACAACGATCCCTCCTTGGTCCCCAGCTCGTACGGGACGAAGAACAGCGCGTTCTGCGCCAGCGACGACAGCCCGCCGATCAGAAACGCCTGCGCGAACGTGACCTCGATCCCCACGCCGTAGCAGATGAGCCAGTACTCCACCATCCACAGTGTCCGGCTGGTATACTCGAGCGCCAGCGCACCCCAGAAGTGGCCGGGGGACGCGTGATAGAAATCGGTGATCTGCCGGTCCATCTCGGCCAGTGCCTCGCGCTTGGGTTCCAGTGAGCGCGCGAGACGGTCGAGCAGCGGAATCCGGTGGAGCAGATCAAGCGTTCGTTGGAGCCCCCCTCGCTGATGCCCCGTCAGGACCAGGGCGGCGAGCAAGGTGACGACCGTGAGAGCAAGCCCGATCGGCGCCAGAACCGCGGCTGTGTGCGGCAGCATGGCGACGCCGAGGAAGAGCGCCGTGAGCCAGACAAGCAGCAGGGCGAGCGAGTGCAGCATCTTGTGCAGCACCACCGACGTCGCGGCGCGTCGCCGCCCGAGCCATGCGGACAGCGCGGCAATGCGATAAGGCTCGCCGCCCGCGTTGACCATCGGGGTCACGAAGTTGAGCGAGAAGCCGGAGACGGTGATCGCGTAGGTTCGCCAGAAGCCCGGCCGGGGGGAGACGCCCATTGTGAGGCGCCAGGCGGCGGTGTTGCAGGTGTAGGCCACACCGTAGAGCAGGACGATCGGCCCGAACAGCCAGCCGACGGCCGAGGCGTTGGCGATGATCTGGCCGACGCCGATCCGGTGCACGAGGGCCGCGAAGAGCGCCGCACCCGCGCAGAGCAGGGCGAGCTGGATCCGCCGGCTCATGCTGCTCCCACCAAAGCGCCCCGTTTGGCCGGCCCGGCGCCGTAGGCGGCGTTGAGCACGTCGGCCACCCGCGCGATGTCGTTGAGGGGCTCCGGGTCGCTCGTGTCCATGGCGTTGGCGAACGCGCCGAACAGGTCGGCGAACCAGGCCGCGTACGCCTCTTTCTGAAGCTCGGCCGAGTGATCGAACGTGTCCGTGCTCCCGTCGCGCTCCAGCGTGAGCATCCCGCCGGTCCACTCGATCGTTCCGCGCTCACCGATGAAGCGGATCCGGTTCTCGCGGCGGTGGGCGGCCCACGTCAGAAACATCTTCGCCATGCGCCCGGGGAACTCGAACAACAGGTGCGCCGTGTCCTCGACGTCGTATCCCGCGTGCCGCAGCCGGCCGGCCCAGGCCAGAACCGACGACGGGGGTCCGGCGGCATCGAGCAACTGGTAAATGAGGTGCGTTCCATGGTCCAGCAGCACGCCACCGCGGGCATCGGCCGCGCGTCCTCGCCAGGGCGTGGCCGTGCGGCCGGCGCCGGGGTCTGCCATGAGCCGGTACACGTCGAACTCCGCGAGGTACCAGCGGCCGATCGCCTCTTCGTCGAGCCAGCGGCGGACCTTCTGCCACACCGGGTTGAAGCGGTACTGATGGCACGGCATCACGACTCGGTTCGCCGCCCGGGCGGCACAGCGGATCCGCTCCGCCTCCTCCGGCCGCACTGCCACCGGCTTTTCGCAGAGCACGTGCAGCCCATGCTCCAAGGCCCAGAGCGTGAGGCCGAGATGCGAGGCGGTCGGCGTACAGATGTCGATGAAGTCCACGTCGAGCCCGGCCAGTCCCGAGAGATCGGGAAAGAGCGGGATGCCGGGGAGCGGGGCCACGCCCGGTGCCTCGTCGACGGCGGCTACGATCTCGAGACGGGACGCCGCCGGCAGGCGCAGGGCGGGCAGGTGGGACTGGTGCGCGATGCCCCCCAACCCCACGATGGCGCCGCGGTAGCGGCGCTCAGGCGATGCGGGCTCGGGCATGCGGCGAGGCCGGGGCCGCCACGACGCGGAGCATCGCCCGGGCGGTGCGCTCCTGCCCGACCACGAGGGCGAGCAGGACCAGGTTGAGGGGCCCGACCGTGAGCCAGAAGAAGCCCGCGGGCCAGCCGGGCACGACGGTCAGCGCCAGGAGCAGGAAGCGCATGTTCTGTCCGATCCACGCGCACTGGACGACCCGGCCGGCGGCGCGGCCGCGATAGTCGGCCCGGAAGCGATCGGTGACTTCGGACCCCGCGGCACGCACCAGCTCGACCGTTCGCGGAAACAGCCACGCCTGCCGCCGGACGTAGTCCTGATAGAGCAGCGCGCCGATCCGCTGGAGCCAGGTCCGGGCCTCGGCGCGGTTGGCGGTTTCCGGCAGATCCAGCTCGCTGCCGCTGCCGGCCCCCAGATAAAGGTACGCCTGCCGCATGAAGTCGACGGCTGCGCTCTGGAATGAGTGGCTGACCCCGGCTGCCAGGGCGAACGCCACGGCCTCCCAGCCCGCGCCGGCGAGCGCCAGCCGCACGAGCAGGTGCACGTACAGGTTGATGAACCGCAGGTTGTCGGAAACCCCGTCGAGAATGCGCCCGAAGCGAGTAGAGGTCTTCCGCATCCGGGCCAGCTGCCCATCGGCGCTGTCGAAGATGTCGGACACGATGAACAGCCCGACGCCTGCGGCGTTGAGCGCGACGCTCCGATACACCATGAGGTGTCCCGCGACGAGCCCAAGAAAAAGGCTCATCACGGTCACCTGGTCCGGCGTGGCCCGCGTGGGGCCGAGCGCGCCGGCGATCTTGAAGCCGAGGGGTCGGAAGAAGTGGAGGTCGACCCACTCCTCCACGACCTGGCCCTTATCGGCCAGCGCGGTCGGCGGCGTCACTGAGCACGTCCTTCATGATGGCCAGGGCCTGCATCGCCTCGTCCTCCCCGATCACGAGGGGCGGGTTGATGCGCACCTCGGGGTTGTAGATCATCGCGAGCACCCCGCGGGCGAGCAGCGTGTCGAAGATCCAGCGACTGATCTTCTTGTCCACCAGGGTGCGCGTGCCGGGCACGACCAGGTCGAAGCCGATCATGAGGCCCCGCCCGCGCACGTCGCTCACGATCGGAATCTCGGCCTGCCAGCGCGTCATCTCGGCGAGCATCCTGGCACCCAGGTCTCGGCTGTGGGCGACGAGATTCTCCTCGACGATGGTCTCGATCGTGGTGCGCGCGGCACAGGCGGCGAGCGGGTTTCCACCGTAGCTGGACGAGCTGCCGCTCGGATTGGCCCACGGCTTGGCGACCGCCACCGCCTCGCGCGCGATCACGCCGCTCATGGGGAAGCCACCGCCGAAGCCCTTGCCGACCAGCATGATATCAGGGACGACGCCGTCGTGCTCCACGCCGAACATCGTTCCCGTGCGCCCGAAGCCGCAGATCATTTCGTCGGCGATGAGCAGGGCGCCGATCTCGTCGGCGAGCGTGCGGAGCGCCTTCAGGTAGCCCGGAGGGGGCACCACGTTGCCCGCGGTGCCCTGGATCGGCTCGACCAGGATGGCCGCGACGTCATTGGTCGTCTCGAGCTCGAGCTTGCGCCGGAGAAAGCCGACGCAGTGCCATTCGCAGGACGGGAAGGTCTTGTCGAAGGCGCAGCGCGAGCAGGACGCGTAGGGGCTCGAATAGGTGCCCGGCATGAGCGGTCCGAGTCCGTGCTTGAAGCTCCCACTCAGGAGCGGTAGAACCCCGCCGGTCTTGCCGTGGAAGCCCCCCCAGAAGCCGACGATCTCCGTCTTGCCGGTATACGACTTGGCGAGCCGCACCGCGGCTTCGACCGCCTCCGCGCCGCTGGAATAGAGCTGTGTCCGGTTGAGATCGCCGGGCGTGAGCGCCGCGATGAGCTTCACCAGCGCCGCGCGATGCTCCGACGTGAAGCTGCCGACGTGAATCCGCGCCACCTGGCGCTGCATGGCGGCGACGTACTTCGGGTGGGCGTAGCCCAGACTCGCCACGCCGACGCCGGCGAGGAGATCGATATAGCGGTTGCCGTCCACGTCATAGAGGAAGGCACCCTCGCCGCGGTCCATGGTGAGTCGGGTGAACAGCGCCACGCTCTGGGTCCCGGGTGCGAGATACTCCGACTCCGCGTCGAAGCAGGCGCGGGAGAGCGGTCCCGGGATCTGAAGCAACGGCTCGACGGCGGTCACGCGGCGACTCCGGGATAGGCGTGGGTGTGCGCGAAGCTCGCGATGGCGCTCGCCGCCTCGGCCCGGAAGGGCGCGAAGCTGGGCCAGTCGTTCAGGTCGATCAGCACCGGGTGGTCCGGCTCCGGCAACGCTACATCGCCGCCGAAGATCTTGAGCCCGAGCCGCTGCGCCGCCTCGCCGGCGACGGCGCGGAGCCGCGCTTCGTCCACGACCGGGGCGGGACCGGTCGGTCCCCAGCGCGCGTCGTAGAACCGGAAGAATCCGGAGTCGGCCACGCCGTAGAACTTGAGCACCGGTCCGCGCACGTGCTCCTGCACCGCCACCCGCCCGACCCCCCGCTCGGCGAACTGCCCCAGCACCGCGACGATCTGGTCGGTCCGCGTCAGCACCACATCTTCCGGCCCCACGGCGTGCACGTCACCGCGCTTCACCCAGATGCTGCGGTGCGGGGCCACGAACTCCGACAGGGACTGCGCCGCCTCCGGCGAGAGCCAGGTCGGCACGATCAGTGTCCGGGGGAACGGGAATCCGCCGTCCGCGAGCGCCCGCACGAGGTGATGTCGATGACAGGCAAGCACGCTCGTCGGCGTGTTGATCATCACCGCGCCCGAGCGCTCGAGTCCCGTCAGCCGCTCCGACGCCGCCGCGCCCTGACACATGTTGAGATAGAGGTTCGCTCCCGGCGGCGTGCCGCCCTCGAGCTCCGCCTCGGACGCGCGCGAGATGCGCCATCCCCGCCGCTCGAGCTCCGCGACCACGGCGTTCATGATCGCCGTATCGTTCGCGAGATGCTGCTGGGGCGAGTACGCGGGCTTTCTATAGAGTGCGACACAATGTCCCACTCGCTCATGGATTGGCGACAATATGTCTCCCGAGTGACGCTAGGCCTAGGACGACTCGCCCCCATCGCAGGACTCTTGCCACGCATTCGCGATATCCAGATCGCGGCGGTGATCCAGATCGATGATCTGCCGCACTTCGATGGCCCGCACGTCATGCCCGTCGTCGACCAGCAGCCGGAGGAACTTCCGCATCCGCTCGTGTCCGGCCGCGAGCGCGACGGCCGCCGCGTCACGCGCACGCGGACCGAAGGCGTAGACCCCACCGGTGACGAGAGGAATCGGCACCGGCACGTCGGTCACCCGGGTGACTCGACCGTCTGCATCGCGCGCCACATAGAGCGGCCGCTCGTCGTCCACGAACGGCGTGACGATGAGCGCCGCGTCCGCACCGGCGCGGAGCAGTGTTCGCGCCTCGGACCAGACCCGGTCCCAATCGGCGGCCGGCATCACCGTATCCACCATGGTGCAGAATACCTCTCCGGGAGGGATGAGCGCGAGCCCCTCGACCAGCGTGTGGAGCGACGACGGCGTCAGGCAGGCGTGGGCCCGGAGCGGCAATCGAAGACGCGCCAGCTCGGCGGCGACGGGATCCAGCGATACCCCGCGTCGCACGAGGCAGGTGAGCGACTCGGCGCCCGCACGCTCGAGCGCTCGCGCGAGGCGAAGCAGTTGAGGCACGCCCCCGACCGGCACGAGCGCCTTGGGCACCGTGACGCCGCTCGCCGCGAGCCGGCTGCCTTCGCCGCCGGCGAGGATGAGCGCGTGCATCAGCGCAGGAGCGGCGGCAGGTCGGCGAGCCGCGCGATGCGGTGCGTCGCGACGCCGTCGGTCGGAGCGTCACGCGCGGGAGACGTCAACCAGCAGGTGGCCAGTCCCAGCGCGGCCGCGGGCCGGATGTCGGCCTCGAAGTTGTCGCCGACCATCCAGGCCGCTTCGGGCTTTGCTCCGAGGGCGGCGAGCGCGTGGAGGAACAGTCGGGGATCGGGCTTGCTGCATCCCACGACCAGCGAGTCCGCGATCACGGCGAAGAGCGGCGCCAGGCCGAGCTCGGCGAGGCAGCGGTCCAGATTGCCCGTGAAGTTCGAGACGACGCCGAGGCGATGGTCACGGGCGAGCCGCTCGAGGATGTCCCGGTTCTGCGTCGCTGCGGCGACCGATTCCTGATGAAAGCGATCGGCGACCGTGCCCAGGGCGATCGTGCGGGCGTCCGGCACCAGCTCGCGGAGCAGTTCGGTCTGGGCGACGACCATGGCGCGAAATCCCATTCGGCGCACGGCGGGATCGGCCTCGAGCCGGCGGTCCGCTTCGCGAAACAGCGGCTCGAAGTCGTCGAACGCAAGACGGCCGCCGGCTTTGGCATACGCCCGGTGGAACCGCACGGCCCA
>CAZFKN010000048.1:0-23705 GCA_964519805.1 uncultured Gemmatimonadaceae bacterium | reverse complement strand
CCCGGCCTCGGCCCCGGCTTCGGGCCTGGCGGCGGGCCCGACGATGGTGACGGGGGGCCAGGGATGATGATGATGTTCCACCGCCATCGCGCCGGCGGCTTGCGACTCATGGAAGTGGGCAAGGATCTCGGCGAGTACTTCGGGACGAGCGAGGGATTCCTCGTGCTCAAGTCGCCGACGGATTCAGCGTCTCCGCTCAAGGCCGGCGACGTGCTGCTGGCGATCGATGGCCGGAAGCCTCAGTCGGTCGGCCACGCGCTCGAGATCCTGCGCTCCTACGCGCCGGGTGAGAAGGCCAAGCTGGAGGTCATCCGCAAGAAGCAACGGACCAACCTGACCTGGACCGCCCCAGCGCATCACGGTGGCCATGCCTGGGGCGATGGCATGGAGCGAAGCGAGGGGCCCGATCCGGCCGATTTCTTCGAGATGGACCTGCCGGCATTCGATCAGGTGCTGGGGTTGGGAGAGACCTGAATCCGATCAATCGCGAGCGCCTCTCGCGCATCTGGGTCGCTTCCGGGGCCGGCGTTCGCCGGCCCCGTTCGCTCGTGGCACGCCTACCCGCTCGTGAGCCGGGCCAGCTCCTCCGCCCACCTCGGCCCGTTGGCTGCGGTCTCGTCCTCCTCGTGCTTCAGGAAGACGTATGCCTCCTGCCACGGTTGTGCCCGGATTCGTTCGGCCCAGGCCGCGAGCGCCGCCGAGTCGTACGCCCGGCGGCGAAGGCGGAGGTATCCCCACGACGCGGTGGGGACGAGGGGTGCGCCGCCCTCGTCGTCGTCAACCGCCACGAGCGCGATGTCTTGCGTCCGCAGGGTGTCGAGCACGTCGTCCGCGAACCAGCTCTCGTGCCGGAATTCCATCGCCGCGCGCCACGTGCGGGGCACCTTGCCCAGAAAGTCCGTGAGCCTCGGGAGGTCTTTCTTCAGGTTGGGGGGGAGCTGGAAGAGCGTCGCTCCCAGCCGATGTCCCAGGACGTTGGCCGTGCGGAGGAAGTAGTCGAGCGAGTCGTCCTCGAGCTTGAGCCGGGCGTAGTGCGTAATCCGCTGCGACGCCTTGAGGATGAAGCGGAAGGCCTCGGGCACCTGCGCCGCCCAGTCCACCAGCACCCGCTCCGAGGGCATGCGGTAGAACGTGTTGTTGATCTCGACCGCCCCCAGCCGGGTGGCGTAGAAATGGAGCATCTCAGCGGCGGGAAGCTTGGCCGGGTAAAACCCGCCCTTCCACTCCTTGTACGCGTAGCCGCTTGTACCCACGAAGACCTGCACGTCACCCTCCGATCAGGCTGCCTGAACTTCGCCCCGGCCGGGAAGCCCGGCCAGGTCCCGAGGCCGGCAGTGACCGTGCAAGCCCTGCAGGCTCGCACGTTTGCCAAGCCACGACGCCCCGGCTAGGATGGGGATTCTCCTCCGCCCAAGCCGGATGGCCGCTGTGCTCTTGAAACTACTTGTTGCAGGACTCGCGTCGGGGCTGAGGCCCTCGGGAGACAGCCTCTCGGCTCGCAACATCACCGTGGCAGCCGGCGAGGTCGTGCACGTCATGTCGGCGGGGAGCGGCACGCCGTTGGTGCTCGTGCCCGGATTGTTCGGCGGTGCGTTCGGCTACCGCAAGCTGGTGGCGCCGCTCGAGGGACGCGGCTACCAGGTGATCATCGTCGAGCCGCTCGGCACCGGCTCGTCGGCCTACCCCAAGGGCGTAGACTATTCGCTCACCGCACAGGCCGATCGCATCGCCAGCGTGCTCGATACGCTTGGTATCCGGCACGCGCTCGTCGTCGCCCACTCGGTGGGCGTGTCCATCGCGCTCCGGCTCACCTATCGCCGTCCCGATTTGGTCCGGGGCCTCCTGGCCATCGACGGCGGCCCGGTCGAGGCTGCCGCGACGCCCGGACTCCAGCACGCGATGAAATTCGCGGTGTTCCTCAAGCTCTTCATGGGGCAGGGCACGCTCAGGAAGAAGGTCCGCCACGGGATGATCGAGAACTCGGGTGACACGAGTTGGGTGAGCGATTCGGTGGTGAGGGGTTACACCGCAGCTCCGGGTGCGGACCTGCACCGCACGATCGACGCGCTCCACGGCATGGCGAAGTCGCGCGAGCCCGAGTTGCTCCGCAATCACCTCGCCCAGGTACGGGTGCCGGTCGTGCTGCTGATCGGCCGGGTCCCCCACCCCAGCGCGGTGACACCGGACGAGGTGACGCAGCTCAAGGCCGAGGTCAGAAACTTCACCGTGGACAGCATCGCCGGCTCGGGGCAGTTCATTCACGAGGAACAGCCGGAGGTGGTCGTGACCGCAGTGACGAGGTTGGATGAAGAAGCCGTTAGGGATTAGCTAACAGCTCCCTATACTCCCTCAAGTGCCGCACCGCATCCCGCTTGCGCCCCACCTTTTCGTAAAGCAACGCCAGATTGTAGTGCGCGTCGGCAAAGGCCGCCTCGGCCTCGAGCGCGCGCTCGTAGGCCGCGATCGCGTCGCCCGGGCGCCCGAGGTCCTCGAGGGCCGTCCCCAGATTGAACGCGGCGGTGGGATGGGTGGGGTCGGCGGCCAACGCCGCCAGGTACTGCCCGACGGCTTCGAGCGCTCTCCCGTCCGCCTGCAGCAGCCGGCCGAGGTTCACCCGCGCGTCGGCGTGCCGCGGCTCGAGCAATAACGCGCGCTCATAGGCTTCGCACGCCTGTGCCGGGGCGACCGCCTCGAGGTCGTTACCCAGCTCGTACCATTCGGCGGCATCGAGCGGAACACTGGCCTTCCGCGCGTCCCGCACGGCCCGCCGCGCAACCGGCGCGGCGCGCGTGGCAAGCTCGGCCACAGAGAAGTCGAGCACCAGCTGTCCCGATTCCGGGTTCCAGGTCGCCTGGCCGTCCCGTACCACCACCCGGTCCCCTTCGGCGGTAATCCTGACCTCGCTCAGGCTCCGGCCACGGGGGAGCTGTCGAACCAGCCGCTTCAGCGCGCGGTGAATCCGTCGCCCGGGGATTCGGGCGTCGGCCAGCGCTTTGGCGGTACGCAGCAGGACGAGATCTTGAAACGAAAAGCGGTAGGTGTTGCGGGGGCCGCGGTCAGGCGCCAGGAACCCCGCGCGGGCCTGCCCGCGGACCTGCGCCGGCGAGAGCCCGAGCAGACGGGCAACGTCGCGGGTGGTATAGGATTTCATCGGGAGCCATCAGCCGGCTTCCCTACGCTCTCTTCCGTTTCGGGGCCTTGACCGGCTCCGCGGCCTTGGCTGCCGCGCGCTTTGCGGGCTTCCGCTCCTCGGAGCCGGAGCCCTTCTTGGCCAAGCTGGCCTTCAGCGCCTCCATCAGGTCGATGATCTTGGCCTGCGGCGCCTCCTGCGGCTCGGCCGTAATCTCCTGACCATCGACCTTCTGTTGGATGGCGGCGAGAATACGGTCGCGGACTTGGTCGTGGAACTGCTCCGGATGGAATTCGTCGGTGGCCGACTGCTCGATCAGCTGCTGGGCCAGCGTCAACTCCGCCGGCTTGACGGTGACGTCCGGCACCGGCACGTCCTTGGCGCTCCGGATCTCGTTCGCGTAGTGCAGCTGCTCCATCGCGAGAAGGCCCTCCATCGGGCGCACGAGCACGAGATACTGCTTCCCCCGCGCGGAGTAGGAGCCAACGGCGGCCCGGCCCGTCTTCTCGAGCGCCTCGGTGAGCAGCTTGTACGCCCGCTCGCCGCCCTTGTCCGGGCCGAGGTAGTAGGTACGATCGAGGTAGATCCGGTCCACCTTGGCCAGGGGCACGAACTCAGCGATGTCGATCGTGTTGGTCGCCTTCTCGTCCAGGGCCTTGAGCTCCTCGGGCGAGAACAGCACGTACTGGCCCTTGGCGAACTCATAGCCCTTGGCCATGTCGTCGCGCTCGACGATCTCGTTGTCCTTGGGGCAGATGTACTGCTGCTTGAGCCGTGTCCCGCACTTCTTGTGCAGGAGGTTGAAGCTCACGGCGGCGGAGGACTCGCTCGAGGAGAAGAGGCCCACGGGGACCGAGACGAGGCCGAACGAGATTGTGGCGGAGCCAATGGCGCGTGCGGGCATAGGAAGGCAGGATATTCCGTTTGTTCGGAGGGCGCAAGCTGGAACTCGAGGTCTGGCGACATAACTCGTTTCGTAACAAGGTGAACGGTGGGCAGTAAGCGGTGAACGGTAAACAGTGAACAGGGCATGGCCGGACCGGGGCAGGGGTGGTGGGCCCGTTCACCGTTCACTGTTCACTGTTCACCGCTCACGGTTGACACTTTCTTTCCCTACCATGCCCCACCGCGCCCCCGACCCCCTCGCCCCATACCGGGCCAAACGCTCCCTCGGCCGCACTCCCGAGCCCGCGGGAACCGTCGACGCGGCCGCCGGTCGCGGGCTCTTGTTCGTGGTCCACAAGCACGCGGCTCGGCACCTGCACTTCGACCTCCGGCTCGAGATGGAAGGCGTGCTCCGGTCCTGGGCCGTTCCCAAGGGCCCGTCGCTCGACCCCGCCGACAAGCGTCTCGCGGTCCACGTCGAGGACCACCCGATCGAGTACGGCGATTTCGAAGGCCTGATTCCCGAGGGGAACTACGGCGCCGGCGCCGTCATCGTGTGGGATCGCGGGCAGTGGGTGCCCCACGCCGACCCGATGGAGGGTCTGGCGAAGGGCAAACTGCTCTTCGAGCTGAAGGGCTTCAAGCTCCGCGGCATGTGGACGCTGGTGAAGCTGAAGAAGAGCGAGCGGGATTGGCTGCTCATCAAGGAGCGCGATCAGTACGTGCGGAGTCCGGGCACCGACTTCGCCGAGGGCTCCGTGCTCTCCGGGTTGACGGTCGAGGAGCTGAAAGAGGGACGTAACCCGGCCGACGGAGTACGGCGCCGGCTTGCGGCGCTGCGGGCGCCTGCCCGCCCGGTCAAGGCCGAGACGGTGCAACTCATGCTCGCGGAGACGGCCGACAAGCCGTTTTCCCGCCCGGGATGGGTCTTCGAGCTCAAGCTGGACGGCTACCGGATCCTGGCAGCGAAGGAGGGGCCGCTCGTGCGGCTCCTCTCCCGGAACGGGAACGATCTTGCAGCCAGTTTCCCGGAGATCGTCCGGGCCGTGTCCGCTCTCCCGTTCGGCCGGGTCCTGCTCGACGGCGAGATCGTGACGCCGGACGATGCCGGCCGCCCGAGCTTCCAGCGGCTCCAGGGCCGCGCCCGGCTCCGTCGATCACTCGACGTGCGCCGGGCCGCCGTCGAGACACCGGCCACGCTCTACGGCTTCGATCTCATCGGGTTCGAGGAATACGACCTCAGGTCACTCCCGCTGACCGAGCGCAAGAGCCTCCTGGAGAAGCTGCTCCCGCCCGCGGGAGTGCTCCGCTACCTCGAGCACTTCGAACGCGACGGTGCAGGCTTGTACGACCGCATCCAAGGGCTGGGTCTCGAGGGCGTGGTAGGCAAGAAGGCGGACTCGCCGTATCGGGCCGGGCGTTCGCCGTCATGGCTCAAGGTGCGCACCCGCAAGACCGACGAATTCGTGGTGGTGGGGTTCACGGCTCCCAAAGGCACGCGCGAGGGATTCGGCGCGCTGCATCTGGCGCAATACGTGGACGGGAAGCTCGTCTACACCGGCCGGGCCGGCAGCGGATTCAGCGGCAAACAGCTCGCCGAGACCCGGGCTGAGCTGGAACGACTCAAACGGAAGACGCCCGCGTGCGAGGGCCCGGTGCCAAAGGAAAAGGGAACCACTTGGGTCGAGCCGGAGGTGGTCTGCGAGGTCGAATACACCGAGTGGACGGACGAGGGACTCCTGCGTCAGCCGGTGTTCGTCCGGTTCCGGGACGACAAGCGTCCCACTGACGTCACCCGGGCCCGCCGCCCCACCGACGCGAAGACCGCGGAGGAGGCCGATCTGCCCGAGGCTGAGGCACCGGAGGCGGGCGGGGTCGAGCGGCAGGTCGTCTTCTCCAACCGGGGAAAGATTTTCTGGCCGGAGGAGCGTTATACCAAGGGCGACCTGATCGATTACTACCGCACCGTCTCTCCCTGGCTCCTCCCATATCTCAAGGACCGGCCCGTAGTGCTCACGCGGTACCCGGACGGCATCGAGGGCAAGTCGTTTTATCAGAAAGATGCGCCCGTGTTCGTGCCGCAGTGGATCCGCACGCAGCGCATGTGGAGCGAGCAGACGCAGCGCGAAATCGACTACTTCGTGTGCGACGACGTCGAGTCCCTGCTGTACCTGGCCAACCTCGCCGCGATTCCACTGCACGTCTGGGCCAGTCGGGTACAGACGCTGGACCGCCCGGACTGGTGTGTGCTCGATCTCGATCCCAAGGGCGCGCCCTTCGAACACGTGGTTCAGGTTGCGAAGGCCACACGGAAGCTGTGCGAAGAGATCGACCTGCCGAGCTTCGTGAAGACGAGCGGCTCCTCCGGGCTTCACATCCTGCTGCCGCTCGGCCGCCAGTGCACGTACGAGCAATCGCGCTCGCTGGGGGAGCTGCTGGCGCGCGTGCTCGTCACCGGGCTTCCGGAGATCTCGACCATCACCCGCGCGGTCTCGCGTCGGGGCGGGAAGGTGTACGTGGACTATCTCCAGAACGTCGCGGGCCAGCTGCTTGCCGCCCCGTTCAGCCTGCGGCCGCTGCCGGGTGCGCCGGTCTCGACGCCGCTCGAGTGGCGCGAGGTCAACGACCGGCTCGACATTCGGGCCTTTACCATCCGCACCGTGCCCGAGCGTTTGAAGCGGCGAAAGACCGATCCACTACGAGACGTGCTCACGCTCGCGCCGGACCTGGGCCGGGCATTGGAGCGACTCGGCGCGCGCGTATGACGGACCTCGTGCTCCAGGTCGGCGAGCGCGTCGGCGATGTCTCGGCTCTGCTCGAGCTGCCACGGAACGCGCACGCGCTCTACGTGCTGGCCCACGGCGCGGGCGCCGGGATGCGGCACCGATTTCTCCAGGCGGTCGCCGCCGGGCTGGCGGAACGTCGGATCGGCACGCTGCGGTACCAATTCCCCTACATGGAAGCCGGCGGGCGCCGGCCTGACCCGCCCGGTGTGCTCGAGGCGACTGTTCGGGCCGCGGTCGCGCGAGCGGCCGCGGCGGCGCCCGGCCTTCCATTGCTGGCCGGCGGCAAATCGCTTGGCGGCCGGATGACATCGGGCGCCGCGGCGAAGTCCCCGCTACCCGGGGTCCGTGGACTGGTGTTTCTCGGGTTCCCGCTGCACGCTCCGGGCAATCCCGGCGTCGAGCGCGCGGCGCACCTCAAGCGGGTGCAGATTCCAATGTTGTTCCTCCAGGGAACCCGCGACACGCTGGCGGATCTGGTGTTGGTGAAGAGCGTGACCGGCCGTCTGCCCGGTGCCACGCTCCATGTCGTCGACGGGGGAGACCACTCGTTCGCCGTGCTCAAGCGCTCGGGCCGGACGGAGACCGAGGTAATGACCGAGCTGTTGGACACAACCGTGGATTGGATGACCCGGGAGGGGATCGCGTGAGCGAGGGGTTCGCTCCGACCCCGGAGCAGCAGAAAGCGGTTGAAGCGCCGTTGGGTCCCGTGCTCGTGATCGCGGGACCGGGTGCCGGGAAGACCTACTGCCTGATCGCGCGGATCCATCACCTGATCACGCGGCACGGGACGGCCCCCGAGCGGATCTGCGCCGTGACGTTCACCAACAAGGCGGCGGAGGAGATCCGCGCGCGCCTGCACCGATCGCTCGGCGAGGCGGGGGAGGAGGTCGTCGGCGGGACGCTGCATGCGTTCTCCCTGGCCGTCCTACGGGCGCACCCGGAACAGGCTGGGCTCCGCCGGGGATTCGGCGTTGCCGACGAAGACTACCAGAAGACCGTGCTGCGCCGGCTCAAGGTGCCGGAGGATCGCCGGGGCTCGCTCCTCACCCTGTTCACGCGCGCCCGGCTGGAGCAGTACCGGCTCACCGCCGGCGACCAGGAGCTCTTCGAGGCCTACCGTGATACGCTCCGAGCCCGGAACCTCGTGGACTTCGACGACTTGATTGCGCTCACCGAACGGCTCCTGCGTGCGAATCCAGCCGTCGCTGCGACCGAGCGCAGGCGGTTCGACTACGTACTGGTGGACGAGTTCCAGGATTTCAACCTGGCGCAATACGGCATCGTCACGCAGCTCACGGCCGATCACCGCAATCTCTTCGCCGTCGGCGACGACGAGCAGTCCATCTTCTCATGGACTGGCGCCGACCGCCGGATCTTCGAGCGGTTCGAGACCGATTTCAACGGCGCACCCCGGTTCGTCCTCGATCAGAACCGGCGGTGCTCGGTCCAGATCTTCGATGTCGCCCGCCGGCTGGTCGAGCGGAATCCATGCCTCTTCCGGAAGGACATCGCGGCTTTGCGCGACTCCCCGTACGATGTCCTCGCGCATGCGTTCGAGGACGAGACCGCGGAGGCCGAATGGCTAGTGACCGACCTGCTGGAGGACCATCGGCTCACGGACACCCCATGGGGCGAGTACGCAGTGCTCTATCGCTACCACAGCATCGGGCGCACGCTCGAGACACGGCTACTGGAGGCCGGCATTGCCTGCCGGCTCGCGCGCGGACAGGCGCTCCTCGACGACCCGGTGATTGCGCATGTCGTCGCGTCCCTGCGCGTGGTGCGCGCACCGGACGACCCGATCGCGGTGGAGAACCTGGCACGCCGGGCATTGTCGCCGCCGTTCCTCGAGCGCGTCGCCCTGGCCGCGCCCGGTCCCGATCTGCTCGCGAGCCTGAGAGCCTTCGCCAGCCGGCGCCCGACTGGAGATGCCGAGCGGAAGGCGGCCTGGCGCTTCGTGTACACGGTCGAGAACCTGCGGGCCATGCGGCGCGCGCAGGTCTCGCTGGAATCGCTGGTGGACGACCTCCTCTCCCGGCGAATCGGACCGCTCCGCAACCTGTTGGAGGAACGGCACGATGAGCTGACCGACCCGGCCACGTTTCCGGGGGCGGAGGCTCTGGCTCGGCGCATCGCCGATGCGACCCAGGCCGGTGCCCGCATCCGACTGGTTCCCCGCGGTGGGACCGAGATCGCCCTTCTCGGGATGCTGCGAAAGGCGGGCGTGCCCTACGCCGTCCGCCAGCTCCCGGGCGACCTACCGGCACCGGGCGACCTGGTCCTCGGCGACGGTGAGCCGGCGGGCGGGCGGTGGCCGCTGCTCCTGTTCAAAGCCCTGCAGCTGCTTCATGCGCAGACCGTGCGGAGTGAGCTGTCCGATTTCGTCGCTTTCGATCTGGAGACTACGGAGAAGGACATCGCGGCGTGCGAGGTCGTCGAGATCGCGGCGGTGCGGGTACGCGGCGGCAAGGTGGTCGACCGGTTGCGGGAGATGGTGGGTGGCACCCGGCCGGTGTCCGCGGGCGCCCGGAAGATCCACGGCTATGGAGACGATGACCGGCGGAACGCGCCGCCATTCGCCGAGGTGTGGCCCCGGTTCCGCGCGTTCGTCCGGGGCGACCTGCTGGTCGCGCACAATGGGCAGGAGTTCGACGTCCCCGTTCTCCGGCGGCTCGCCGCTCCGCTGGGCGGCGCAGACGACCTCACGTTCTTCGACACCCTGCCGCTCGCCCGCGCGCTCCTGGACCAGGGTGCGCGGCTCGAGGACCTCGCCCATCGCTTCGGGGTGCCGCTGACGCGAGCCCACCACGCACTGGATGATGCCGAAGCGCTCGCGCAGATAGTCGGCCGGCTGGAGACCCTCAAGGCGAGCCGCGGGCGGAAGGCGTCTCAGATCCAAATGCTCGGCCACCTCGGCGTGGCGCTGGCGTTGGACGAGGCGGCACCGCCCACGGCCGAAGAACAACTCTTGCGCAACCTGGCGGTGCCGTTCGCGCTGGGTCGTTATAGTGACTGTCTCGAGTTCTACGCCGCGGAGCTCGAGGCAGGGGCCCCCGGTGCGGCACCGGTGGCGGAGGTGATCGAGCGGCTCGGAGGCGCGCGCGTGATGGAACGGTTGCGCCGGGAGCGGAGCCCCGCGGAGCGGTACCCCGAGGCTGTGGCAAGACTCGGGGCCCTTGTGGCCGGAAGTCGGGGCACCTCGGTCGACGAGCGCATCGAGCGACTGCTGGAGCAGGTAGCCCTGTCGAGCAGCGAACGGGCCGAGCTGGATCCCGCGCGGGTCAGCCTGCTCACGCTGCACTCGACCAAGGGGCTCGAGTTTTCGCGGGTATACATCGTCGGCGTGGAGGACAATCAGTTGCCCGGACGGCGCGAGCTGCAGGCGTGGGACGAGGACGACATCCAGGAGGCTCGCCGCCTCCTGTACGTGGGCATGACCCGCGCGAAGGACCGGCTGGTGCTGACGCGGGCGGAGCGGCGCGACGGGCGTCCGACCGGAGGAGACCTGTTCCTCGGCGAGGCCGGTCTCACGAGTATCCCCCCGGGGGTGGCCCGGTGAGTGCACCTCCGCGAGAGCCCGACCGCGGCGAAATGCCGTTCCTCGATCACCTCGAGGAGCTGCGCTGGCGGATCATCTGGTCGCTCGTGGCGGTGACGGCGGGCGTCGGCGTGGCCCTCGCCGTCCTGCTGAACGTGGACGTCATCGGCTGGCTGGAGCGGCCAATTCTCCCGTACCTCGGCGGCCACCACCTGGTGTTCACCCACCCCGGCGATCCGTTCCAGATCATTCTTCAGGCGGCGGCCGGGCTCGGCATCCTGCTGGCGCTTCCGGTGGTGCTCTACCAGATCTGGGCGTTCGTCGCGCCCGCGCTCTACCGGCACGAGCGTGGCGTGGCGCTCGGCGTCACGTCCGCGGCCGTGCTGCTCTTTGTGAGCGGCGCGTCCCTTGGCTACTTCGTCGTGCTGCCGCTCGCGATCCCCTGGCTCATGAGCTTCGGCGGCTCGTCCCTCGAACCCATGATCACGGCCGGAGAGTACTTCGGCTTCGTGTTCAGTTTGACGATGGCCTTCGGCGTGGCATTCGAGCTTCCGGTGGTGATCCTGGGTCTTGCCGCGCTCGGCATCGTGACGCCCGAGTTCCTCAACCGCTATCGTCGACACGCGATCGTCGGGGCGGTGATCATCGGGGCGTTTCTCACGCCCGGCGATCTGGTGTGGACGACGATCGCGATGGCGGTACCGTTGTATCTCCTCTACGAGCTGAGCATCGTCCTCTCCTACGTCGTTCGCCGGCGCCGGCTCCGGCGTGAGGCGGAAGCCGCCGTCGAGGCGTCGAGCGACGCAGGCGCGTGATCCGGTCCCTTCCGGGGAGGACCGGGGGTAGGGGTGTTGCGCGTGCGCGAGAAAAAGATACAATTGTATCGCCATCATGGTACTGTTGTGATACCCATCGGTCGGAAGGATCGGAGGCCGACCTGCGCTCCTGGCTTCCCCGTCTGTCGGCTCGCCTGCTCGGCGGCGCGGTTCCGCCGCCAACCGGCCCGCTCCTCCTCGAGGCCTATCTGCGCCTTGCCCGTCTGCCGGGCCGCGCCGAGCCGCTCGACGCTCGCCTCGAGCTTCTCGTGGGCCAGTTGTCGGCCGAGCTGAGCGGCTGCCGCTGGTGCGTCGAGGCAGGCCGCCACCGTTGGCGGAAGGCCCTGCTGCCCATCGAGAGCCTCAAGCTGCTCCATACGCCGCACGCCGCCGAGTGCTTCTCGGAGCGGGAGCGCGCGGCGCTCGCCTTTGCCGGAGCGGTGGCGCAGGGTGCGGCGACCGATGGCCTCGTGCCCGCCGCGGAGACGGCGGCCGCGCGGCGACACTTCCGCGAGCGGGAAATCGTACGGCTCACGATCCTCGCTGCGGGCGAGCATTTCGGGGATTGTCTCGCCCGGTCGGGGACCGAGACCCGTCCGCCTTTCCCGATCGCCGTTCGAGGCTTGTCATGACCCTCCGTATTCCTCGCACCGCCGCATGTATCGCCCTCGCAGGGTTCGCCGCTGGCTTGCCGCGCACGACGCCGCTTCGGGCTCAGACGCCTCCAGTCGACATCGCGGCCCGCTACCGCGAGACAGCCGACCGGCTGATCGACGCCGCGCTGGCCGACAGTACCGCCTACGTCAGGCTCGGCCGCATGGTGGACACCTTCGGGAGCCGCTTCAGCGGATCCGCGGCGCTCGAGCGGGCGATCGACTGGGTGTTGCGGGAGATGGCGGCCGATGGGCTGGACGGCGTGCGGGGAGAGCCGGTCATGGTGCCGCACTGGGTCCGCGGGCGCGAATCGGCCGAGCTGGTCCGGCCCCGGGCCTATGGCCTGCACCTCATCGGCTTGGGGGGCAGCGTGGGGACGCCGCCGGGCGGCATCACGGCGCCGGTGCTCGTGGTCGGAAGCTTCGACGAGCTGACCCGCCGGAGCGCCGAGGCAAAAGGGAAAATCGTCTTGTTCGATGTCCCCTTCGACACGACGCTCGCGCCGTTCAGTGCCTACGGGCAGGCCGTCCGCTATCGCGTGATCGGACCGTCGGCCGCGGCGCGGGTCGGCGCGAAGGCCTGTCTGATCCGATCGGTGGCATCGTTCTCGATCCAGAGCCCGCACACCGGCGTGACCCGGTACGACTCGACCATCGCCCGCATTCCCGCGGCCGCGCTCGGTGTCGAGGACGCCGAGATGCTGCACCGGTTCCAGGACCGGGGTGACTCCGTGGTCGTGCACCTCTCGATGGAATCCCGCATGCTGCCGGACGCGCCGTCCCGCAACGTCGTCGCGGAGCTGCGCGGTGCCGAACGCCCCGACGAGGTGGTCGTGGTGGGTGGGCACATCGATTCGTGGGACGTGGGGCAGGGGGCCATGGACGACGGCGGCGGAGCATTGGCCGCCTGGCACGCGGTTCGGCTCATGCAGCGGCTGGGGCTCCGACCGCGCCGCACCGTACGGGTCGTTCTCTGGACCAACGAGGAGAACGGCGGGCGCGGCAACCTGGCCTACCGCGATCGCTACGCCGCCGAGCTCGACCGTCACCTGCTCGCCATCGAATCGGACAACGGCCCGTTCGCGCCGACCGGTTTCGGCGTCAGCGGCTCGGATTCGACAGTCGCTTTGGCGAAGCAAATCGGGCCGCTGCTCGCGCGGATCGCGGCCGGCGAGATCGAACGCGAAGCCGAAGGACCGGAGGCCGACGTGCAGCCGCTGGTGAATCGGGGTGTGCCCGGGATGGGCCTCAAGACCGACCCGTCCCGCTACTTCTGGTACCACCACTCGGCCGGAGACACGTTCGACAAGATTCAGCCGGCTGAGCTGGCCCGTTGTGTGGCGGCGCTTGCGGTGATGGCGTACGTCATCGCCGATCTGCCGGAACCGCTGCCCCGATGAGCCAGGCCGACCGCGTGCCGGGCGCGGTGGGCGGCCGTTGGCTGCTGCTGATCCATCAGCTGCCCCCCAAGCCGGACTATTTCCGGGTGAAGATCTGGCGGCGGCTTCAGCGTGTGGGCGCGGTGGCGATCAAGAACTCCGTGTACGTGCTGCCGTGCACCGACCAGGCGGGCGAGGACTTTCAGTGGGTGCGGCGGGAAATCGTGGCAGGGGGCGGCGAAGCCTCGGTGTGCCAGGCGGCGTTCGTCGACGGCCTCTCGGACGCGCAGATTGAGGCGCTGTTCCGGACGGCGCGGGAGGGGGAGTACGCCGAAGTCGCGGAACAGGCCGATGCGCTGCTCGAGTCCGCGCCGGTTGGGGCGCGGCTGGAGGGCCAGAGCCGGGCTGACCTGGAAAGCGGCCTGGTCCGGCTCCGGCGACGGGTTGGAGAGATCTCCGCGGTGGACTTCTTCCGGGCTCCAGCCGGTCAGGTGGCGGAGCGGGCGCTCGAGCGGATCGAGACCCGGCTTCGGCCCGTCCTCGCGCGAGGGAAGGGCCGGGCGCGCCGGTCCGTCCCGCGAGCGAGCGGTGTCTGGGTTACCCGGCGCGGGGTGCATGTAGACCGAATCGCGAGCGCCTGGCTTGTCCGTCGCTTCGTCGATCCCAAGGCGCGGTTCCGCTTCGTCGCCGCGGACTACCGCCCCGCTCCGGGCGAGGTCCGCTTCGACATGTTCGAGGGGGAATACACGCACGACGGAGACCGCTGCACGTTCGAGACGCTCGCCGCGCGCTTCGTGCCGTCCGACCGCGGGCTCCGCGCGATCGGCGAGATGGTCCACGACATCGACTGCAAGGATGCCAGGTTCGGGCGCCCCGAGACGGCGGGCTTCGAGCGGCTGATCACGGGCATCACCCGGGCGCACCACGCCGATGAAGATCGCCTCTCGCAGGGGGCCGCGGTGCTGGATGCGTTTTACGAATCGTTCGCGTGACGCTTATCGGCGCCGGAACTTCGGCAGCTCTTCCCGGTGCCGCGCCAGGAACGCCTCGTAGAGGTGGGAATCACCGTAGTCCCGCAGCTCGCAAATCCGGTTCCCCTCGAACCGGATGACCACGCAGGTCCGCTGGTCCATGACGTCCTCGGGGTGTGCCCTGAGCCAGCTCCGCTCGCGGATCTCCACGATCACCCGCTCGTCCGCGTCGTACCACAGCCGCCAGACGTCTTCGTAGCCCCACTCGGCCGCACCGAGGCCGAACTCGCGATTCTCGAACGCGCGGAGTACGGCGGCGCGGCCCTTCCATTCGCCGCCGATCGGCGGCGCGCCCGCAATCCAGTACGTGATGTCGTCGGTGAGCAGGCGTCCGACCTCGTCCATTCGCCCGGCGAAGAGCGCCGCCTCATAAGTCTTGGCGATATCCATGCGGGCGCTCATCCGAGGGTCTCCACGCCGGCGGCCTCGGCCGGGGTGGCGCCGCCCGTCATCGGGTTAGCCTTGCGGCCCGCGCGCTCCATTGGGCGGGACAGCTCCGCTCGATGCCGGTCGATCACGGTCCAGAAGTCGAGCGCCCGGTCGAGCAGCTCGTGAGCGGCCGTGCGCAACGCGTCGCTCGCCCGGACCTGCCGCACGTTGTTCTCCATGTCCTCCGCGTCCCAGCCGCGGGAGTGCGCGATGAACGGAAACGCCGGGAACACGAAGCCGAGCTCGCTCCAGAACGTCAGCATGCTGCCCGCGACGGCCTGGATGTTGTCCTGCCCGCCGGTGATGATGAACCCGGCAACCTTGTTGGTGATGAGCACCCGGTTGGCGATCGTGATCTGGTTCTGAATGCAGTTGAGCCGCTCTGCCATCTTGTGGTACAGCGACGAGGCCGTGCCCCAGCGGATCGAGGTCGAGATCAGGACCACGTCCGCCCAGTGCACGAGCCCCTCGTAGACCGGCGTGAGCTGGTCGGCCGGATCGCGCTCCGTGATGGCGCACGGCCAGGTGCACGCGTGGGCCGCCTTGGAGTAGTTGCCCTCGCACGGGCGAAAGGCGAGATCCCGCAGCCGAACCAGCTGCGTGTCGGCCCGGCGGGTCTCGCCGGCATGGGCAAGGGCGTGGTCGAGCAGCGCGTCCGAGGTGGAGAACCGCGGGTTGACGTCGTCCATCGCGGTGGTCGAGATGCCCAGCACGCGCGGTGGCGCGCCGGCGGGCTTGGGGTGGGGCTCCAGCAGGTGCGACGGCTTGTGCTTGAGGAGCCGGCGCGGCATCTCCGGCGGCAGCTTGACATAGACACCGTCGGCGCGCTCTTCGATGCCGTACACCGGTACCTGCTCCTCGTCATAGCCCTCGGGGCCCTTGCCGGTGATCACGCTGTATTCCCACGCGTGCCAGGGACACATCACGAACTCGCCCCGGAGGCGGCCCTCCGAGAGCGGGCCTCCCCGGTGGTTGCAGATGTCCGAGATGACCCGGAAGCGACCCTCGTACAGGAACACGGCGAGGCGATGACGCTCGACCTTCACCGCGAACGGGACACGGGCGAGCAGCTCCTCCCTTCCGCCGAGGCGGTGCCAGGTTTCCATAAGTTGATCTCCGAGGGCGGGATAGCCGTGACTACGACCGGAGCCAAGGTACTTCCGCCGTAGCGACCTGACCAATACCAGCGACCGCGCGCTCCAGGTGTTCGGCCGGGAGCGTGCCCTGGGCCAGGCGCGGCGTGCCGCCGCCTCGACCCCCGGCGGGTGCGAGCATCCGCTTGACCATCGCGGCGGCGTCCCGGCCGGAGTCCTCGGCGGCGGCCACAACGATCATGGGGGGGCTCGCAACGACCCCGATGAACAGGGCTTTCGGCAGCGCAGCGACGGCCTGAGCCAGACCGCGCAGCCGTTCCGCCGAACCCTGCTCGACCCGAACCAGCACCTGCCGGAGTCCTTCGGCGTCGGGCACGACCCCTGCGAACAGCTCCGCGGCGCGGTAGCGGTCCAGGTCGACTTCGGCCTGCCGACGGGCCGCCGCGGACTCCCTGAGTTCCGTTCTTTGCCCTTCGATCAGCGCGGGCAGCTCCTCTTGCCCCGCCGAGAACTGACTGGCAAGGCGTGACAGCAGCTCATGATCGAGGCGTGCCCGGCGCACCGCGCGCAGGCCGCAGAGAAACTCGAGCCGTACCGCCTTCCGCACCCGCTCGACTTTCCGGATCAGGATCGCGCCGATCTCGCCCGTTGCGCACACATGTGTTCCGCCACAGGCGCTTCGGTCCAGATCACGAATGCTCACGATCCGAAGCGGTCCTTCTCGGTCCGAGGCCTTGCGCAGCCCGCTCGCAGTGGCGGCGGCCTCGAAGCTCAGGGATACAGGACGGTTCTCAGCGACGACCTGATTCGCGCGACTCTCCGCCGCCGCTACCTGCCCCGGGTCGACGGAGGCAGCATCGAGGTCGAGGGTGGAGGCCTCCGCTCCGAAATGCACGCTCGCGGTCGCGAAGCCAAACAACTCGGCCAGCACCGCGGAGAGCAGATGCTGGCCCGTGTGCTGCTGCATGTGATCGAACCGCCGTTCCCAATCGACGTCGCCGCTCACCGCGTCGCGATCGACCGGCGAGGCCAGCACGTGCGCGATCCGGTCGCCTTCATCGATGACGTCGGTCACCTCGGCGCCCCCGAGGCGCCCGGTATCGTGAGGCTGACCGCCGGAGGTGGGGTAGAACGCGGTTCGGTCGAGGTAGAGTCGCCTGCCGCCGTCGACGCGGTCGACGACCACCGCCTCGAATGCGGTGAGATAGGAATCGCGGTAGTAGAGGCGCTCGGTCACTGCGAATGTCTATCAGTCGCAGCCCATTCACGGAAGAGCGCTAGGCAGCCACCTCGGCGCTCGGCCGCCGCCGGGGGAGCGCGAGGCCTCCGGGCCCCAGCACGAGCACCAGCCCGAGCAGGATGATCGGCGTTGCGACGAGCGTGCGAGCGCCAAGCGGCTCGCCGGCGAGCCACCAGCCGAGGAGGAGGGCGACGACCGGGTTGACGTAGGCATACGTAGCCACTCGGGTGGGATCGACGACGGTCACCAGCCAGGTGAAGCAGGTGAAGGCCAGCATCGAGCCGAAGACGACGAGATACGCCCAGGCCGCGATCGAGGCGACGGAGACGCGGGAGGGATCGAACCCGGCCAGCTCGTTCGTCGCCAGGCCGATGCCCAGGGCCACGACGCCGCCGGCGAGCATGCTCATCGCCGAGGCGAGCTGGCTGTCGCCCGGGAGGGGAACGCGTCGGCTCAGGACCGATCCCAGGGCCCAGGAGACCGACGCCAGCACCAGGCCGCCCATGCGCACGAACGGCACGCCACCCACGGCCTCGCCGCGTCCCAGGAGCAAGAGCGCGAGCCCACCAAACCCCACCACGAGGCCGATAATCCGGCTTCTGCCGATGGGCTTGCCGCCGGGCGCCACTCTCTGGAAGACCGCCACCCATAGCGGCATCCCCGCGACGATCAGGGCGGCCAGTCCCGAAGGAACCTTCTGCTCGGCCCAGCCGACGACGGCGTTCGCCCCGGCGACGAGCAGGATTCCGATGCCGATCGCCGCCAACCACTCGCGGCGTCCCGGTGCGGGGGCTCCACGAATCCGAGCCCACGCGTAGAGGAGGAACCCGGCCGCGATGAAGCGGGTGCCCGCCAGCAGGAACGGGGGGAGCGTCTCCACCGCGACGCGGATGCCGAGGTAGGTGGAGCCCCAGACGAGGTAAACGACCGCGAAGGCCGCGACGATGCGGGCTTTCACCGGAGTGACAGCTCCATCCGGATGTTCGCGCGGTTGTAGACCACGGGGCCGAGCGGAATCTCGTGGAAGCCGAGCGAGGCGTAGAGCGCAAGCGCCGGAGCGAGGCTCCGGTGCGAGACCAGCTCCACGCGATGAGCGCCCATGGCTCGGGCCTGCTCGATCAGTGCAACGCACAAGCGGCGTCCGATCCCCCGGCCGCGCGCCCGCGCGGTGACGGCCATCTTGGCCAGCTCGAGTTCGTGCTCGCCCGTTGGAATGAGGGCACCGGTACCGATGGGGTCGGCCCCGTCCAGCACCATGAGGATGGCGCCGCCCGGCGAGAGGACATGGGTTTCGGGATCTCCCAGCACTCGACGATCCTCGGCCTCCACCTCGAAGTAGGTGGCGATCCATTCGAGGTTGAGGTCGCGGAACGCGGTCCGGTATTCGGGCGCGTAGGGGACGATGCGGATGTCGGTGGCGGTCGTGATCGGCTCGGACATGCCAGGCTCTCGCGTCGGGTCGCGTCTTGTTGGACCGTGCACCTCAAATTATGCTGATGTCTGTAACCATAACAGTTTCAGCTTATGACTACTGTCACCAGTACAGTCCGCCGAGGCCGCACGCTCCGCCGGGACCGGGTGCTCTACCAGCGCCTGGCGGACGAGCTGGTCGGCCTGATCGAGACCCGGGTGCTTCGCCCCGGCGACCGCCTGCCGTCCGTGCGCACCTACAGCCGCCAGAAGCGAGTGAGCCTGGCCACCGTGCTCCGGACCTACCAGCTGCTCGAGGATCGCGGCTACCTCGAGGTCCGGCCCCAGTCCGGGCACTACGTCAGCACCACTCGCGGGCAGCTCGCCCCGTCCCCCTCGGTGTCCCGTCCCTCCTTTGCCAAAGAGGAGATCCGGGGGTTCGCCGACCTTGCCTGGGAGCTGCTGGCCCGCGTCAACGACAAGGGCCTGGCCCCTTTCGGCCTCGCGACCGCCGCGCCGGAGCACTACCCTGCTCGGCGGCTGAGCCGGATCCTGGCCCGCGTGAGCCGGGAGTCGGGATTGGCCAGCGTGATCTATGGCCCGCCCGCGGGGCACGAGGCGCTCCTGCATCAGCTGGCCCGCCGATCGCTCGCGGCCGGCCTCATGCTCCGCCCCGAGGAGCTGCTGGTGACCAACGGGTGCACGGAAGCGATCCAGCTGGCGCTCCGTGCGCTTACCCGACCCGGGGACGTGCTGCTGGTCGAGGCCCCCTCCTACTACGGATTTCTGGAGACGGCGGAGTCACTCGGGCTTCGGGTGGTGGAGGTCCCCACCGATCCCGAGACCGGGGTCTCGCTCGACCACTTGGAGGCGGCGATCCGACGCACCCGGCCGCGCGCCTTTCTCACCAACCCCTCGTTCCACAATCCGCTCGGGTTCTCGGTCCCGGATGACCGGAAGCGGGACCAGCTCGACGTGCTTGGCCGGTATGGAGTGGCAGTGGTGGAAGATGATCTCTGCGGCGACCTCTACTTCGGCGATGCGCGGCCGGCGCCGCTCAAGGTGTTCGATCAGACGGGCGACGTGATCCTCTGTTCCTCGTTCTCCAAGACGGTGGCGCCCGGCTTTCGGGTCGGCTGGCTTGCGGCCGGGCGGCACGCGGAGCGGATCCGGAAGCTCAAGCTGGCCAGCTCGATCCACACCAACACCCTGGCGCAGCTCACGCTGGCCGAGTATCTGAGTGGGGGTGGGGCGGAGCACCACCTGCGTCGGCTGCGGCAGGCGTTCCGCGCCCAGGTGGCGGACTATTCGGTGGCGGTAGCGCGCTTGTTCCCCGAGGGGACCCGGGTGTCGCGCCCGCAGGGAGGACATCTCCTCTGGATCGAGCTGGCCCGCGGCAAGGACACGATGGAATTGTCCCGCCGCGCGCTGGCGCGCCGAGTCGGGATCGTGCCTGGACGGGTCTTTTCGGCGGGAGACACCTACGGCCATTGCTTCCGGCTGAACTGCGGATTTCCGCTCCGGGGAGGCCTCGAGGAGGCGCTCGAAACCCTGGCGACGCTCGCTCGGGAGCTCTAGGCCGCTACCAGCGGGCGACCTTCAGCCGGTTGTGCACGTCCTGGACGCCCTGCACGGCCCGGGTCAACTCCTCCGCGAGCCACTTGGCTTCGCGGCTGTCGACCCGGCCGGCGAGCGTCACCTCTGCTTCCTCGACGTCGATCTCGACTTCGGTCGCGTCGAGGTCCGGATGACCCATCAGGCGGTCGCGCACCTCTTCCCAAATGCGTTCGTCGGCACCAAGCTCGGAATCGTTTCGTGTGGTCATGAGACGCCCCCCGCGGCAGCGGCTCTTGGGTCCGAGGCCATATATGCGAAGAACGCGGCGTCCGGGTCAAGAACCCGGGGACCCCAAGGTTCCCGGTCGCCGGGCCGGGGGTGTATCTTCCTGCCGCCCGCGCCCGGCCCCCCGGGGCGGGCATCATTGACTTGAGGAGTGCAGCATGAAGGCTTCCGACATCCGCCGCGGCCACGTCCTCATGATCGACGGCGCTCCCTGCCGCGTGATGGACTTCCAGCACCGAACCCCGGGCAATCTGCGGGCGTTCGTCCAGGTCCGTCTCCGGAATCTCAACTCGGGCAACACGTTCGATACCCGACTGAGCGCCACCGAATTCGTCGACGACGCCCGGCTGGACACCAAGGAGCTTCAGGTGCTGTACCGGGATGCGAACGGCCTCCACGTGATGGACAACGAGTCCTACGAGCAGTACACCCTGGACGATGAGGCTATCGGCGATGCCAGCCAGTGGCTCGAGTCGGGGATGACGTTCATTGCCGAGTGGCTCGGCGGCCGGCCCATCGGGATCGAGCTGCCGTCCGTGGTCGAGCTGGACGTCGTGGAGACGGCGCCGATCATGAAGACCGCAACCAAGACCGCCAGCACCAAGCCGGCCAAGCTGAGCAACGGGATCACCATCCAGGTACCCGAGTTCGTGGGCGAAGGGGACCGGGTGCGGGTGAATCCACGCGAAGGGTTGTATTTGGAGAGAGCCAAGTGAGCCATTGGCCGTTAGCCATTAGCTAACGGCTAGTGACGTCCTCCCCCGTTCCAACTTGCTGCTGTGCACTGCCTTCCCCTCCATGCGTCTCTCTGGTATCCTGCCCAATCCGGTTCCGGAGGCTGCATGCGAGTCTCGCCCGCTCCGCTCTTTCTACCTGCCATTCTGGTCGTAGCGGCATGTAGCGGGGAGCGCTCGGCCTCCTCCGACCGCGACCTCACCCTGGCGCCATCCGTCGCGTCAGCGACGGCGTCGGCGGTCGTCTCGCCGGAAGAGCTAGGGCGGCCCGAGATCGAGCACAGCCGGGCCCCCGTCGATGTCGGGTCCCGCACCACCCGAGTGCGCGTCCGGGTGCACGCTGCCGGCCTCGGCCCGGTCGCCGCCGCGCCCGCCGAGGACCCCGAGCCCGACGCGGAAGCGAACGACCCGGTCGAGGCGGGGGGCCATGCCTTGGCGCCGGGCAAGTCCGTCAGTGTTATCCCCGCCACGTCCGGCGCCGGTCCCGCGCTGGTCCCCCATTCCGACTACGCCGGCCAAGGCGAGATGCTGGATCGGCGACCGACCTGGCATGTGCACGGCGACCGCTGCATCCCCGGCCGCGGGGAAGTCATTCCGGCGGCCGACCCACCCGCCGGCCACGTGGGCCTCTGAGCCAGGGGCTCGCGTACCCGAGAAAAAATTGTATGGTTGTTGGGTAGCCTCTGCTCGCCTACGGAGGGCCGAGAAATGCGCGTGTGGCTCGGCACGTCGGCGGGGCTGCTGATGGTTCTTGGGCTTGCGGCCACCAGCCGCGCCCAGTCCGCCGACTCGACTTCCCACCCCCCGCCGACCGCGGCCCCCGAAGAACCCGGCCCTGATCGGTTCGATGCTCAACGAGACCCTTTCGCTGTCGAGACCGCCGACGGGCTCGGCCTGGTTGGGGCTCAGCGCAAGGTCTTCTTCGACAACGTGCAGGCAGTCGTCCGCGACGCACTGATCATCAATCCTTCGGGCGGGCGGGCCGTGATCGACTCGTCGGTCGCGCTCGTCGCCCGCGAGACCGACAAGAAGATCAAATTCATCCGCCAGGCCCGGCTGTTGTTTGGGGAGATGTACGCACGGCGGAAGGGAGACGCTAACCGGATCCAGGCGACCGAGGATGAGCTTTGGCGCTCACCCCGCAACGTGTCCGGTCTGATCGAGTTGTACCGCAAGAATCCCAATGCTCAGGACTTCGAGATGGAGCGGGCGATGGCGCCCGCCTTCGCGATCCCCCACTGACCGACGGACGGTGGGCTAGAGCGCCCCGCCCTCGGGGAGCGTGGTGGAGCCGATGGCGCGGAGGACCCGCGCAGCGGTGGTCGGAACGCCCGAGGGGCTATCGGCCCACTGATGGGCGCGTCGATCGAGCCAGGGCCTCAGCTCTCCGTAGGCGTGGGCCGCCTTGGCATCCTGGAAGGTGATCGTCCCGCCCTTGATGTCGTAGGCCCCTTCCTGCGAGGACAACACCCCGTACAGGCTGTCGATCTGCCCCAGCAAGAAGGACGCGAGCTTCGCGACCTCGGGCTTCTCCTGCAGCACCTGCCGATTTTCCCAGGCCCGCCTCTCGCCGCCGGGCCAGGCCAGCAGCTTACTCATTGTCGCGAACGAGTCGGCGTACGCCTGCTCGATCTCGCCCTCGCGCCGACGGTACTTCGCCACGTATGCGGACGCAGTGCCCGCGCTCAAGCGGGCCGCCCGCACAGCTGCCGGGGAGTTCAACCGCTCGGTGGCAAATAGGTTGGCAAAGCCCGCGGTTTGAAGACCGGTCGCCAGCTGGGCCCGGGCAGCAGCGTATGCCGCCTGATATCGCGTCACGAGGGCGGCGGCCGTCAGTCGGCCGCTGGCGGGGGCGGGCTTGACGGCGACCGGAAGCAGCGGCGCACCTATGGCGATCTCACCCGGTGCCGGCGCGGCGGCGACGATTGAGTCGGCGGCCGGCGACTTGAAGGCCGGCGGTAGCTCGCGTCTGGGTTGGGCCGCCGGCGGCGAGGGCGCTGCCGGAGTAAAGGCGCTGCTCGCGCCGAAGCTCGGGCTGGTCTGGGGCGCGGCGGGGACCGTCGTGGGCGCAGGGGACGTCGAGGTGGACGCGGGTGGATGCAGAGCGCCGCCGGGTTTTGCGGCGACCGGCTTGGCCGCGGGCGCCTTCACGGACGCGTGCTCGGTCGCGGAGCGCGGCGGCACGCCCGGGGCGGCGGGGCTCGCCGGCTGGAACAGACCCAGCGACCGGATGTCGAGGCCGAATCGCTCGGGGACGGTGAGGCCCATTTGGGTGGTGAAAACCAGGACCATGCCGCCGAGCGCGACGAGAAGCGTGCGACGCGGCTTCCCGGCGATCTCCATGCGCAGTCGAGGCCGAACGATGGGGCGCGGCTCGGCCGGCGGAAACGCCAGCGATGTCGCTTCCTCGCTCGATTCGGTGAGTGGGCTGAACGAGATCGGCTCCGCGAATGCTGGCGCCTGCGCGAAATCCACCTGCGGCTCCGCCGTTGCCACTTCGGCCGGCTCGCGCTCGGCCTCGGGCCATGGCTCGACCTCTGGCCGCGGCTCGACCTGTGCTTCAGGCCCGACGACGCGGCCGATAGACGACGCCGGCACCCGGTCGGCGATCGGCTCGTAGTCAGCCGCTGCTTCCGCCTCCGCCTCGGGCTCCGGCGCTGCCTCGATGTCGGCATCGGCTTCGACATCGGCTCCTGCCTCGGCGACTGGCCTCCGTACAGAGGCCGGTTCGGGCGTCTC
>CAZFKN010000047.1:0-23755 GCA_964519805.1 uncultured Gemmatimonadaceae bacterium | reverse complement strand
ACGGTTCACGCGGTCATTTCAGAAACAACAACTCACGGTACGTCGGCAGCGGCCAGAGGTCCGCGGGCACGTGGGTCTCCAGTGTGTCTACCGCGCTCCGCAGGCGAGTCATCGCGGGCTTCAACTCCCGCTTGATCTGCTGAGCGTGCCGCATCGGCTCTTCCTCGTGGTGCGCCGCCGCCCGTTCCAGCGCCGCGATCGCATCCCGCAGCTCGTTCACCAGCCCGACGAACTCCTTGAGCGCCCGGAGCTGACCGGGACTCGCCGCACCGGCTGCCTGGATCGCGGTCACGGCATCCGCCATCTGTGCCTCGGACCGCAGCGCGGCCGGCAGGATCTGCGTGCGCGCGATCGAGATCATGCTTTCGGCCTCGATCCCCAGCTGCTTGACGTACTTCTCCACCGCGACGTGGGTGCGGGAGTCGACCTCGGCCTTGTTGAGCACGCCATACTTCCGGAACAGATCGGCGTTCTTCCGGGCCCGAAGCACCGCGAAGGCTTCGACCGAGTCCTGGTACATCGGCAGCCCCCGTCGGCGCGCCTCGTCGTGCCACTCGGGCGAGTAGTTGTCGCCGTCGAAGATCACGCGCTTGTGCGACCTGATGAGGCGCTTGAGCAGGGCCAGGACCGTCGACTGGAGCTTGGCGGCCGAGGGCTTGGCGCCAAGCGCGCGCTCGAGGTCGGTGGCCACGGAGTCGAGCGATTCGGCGACGATCGTGTTGAGCACGGTGTTGGACCACGCGATGCTCTGGCTCGAGCCGACCGCGCGAAATTCGAACTTGTTCCCGGTGAACGCGAACGGGGACGTCCGGTTCCGGTCGCCCGAATGGCGCGGCAGCTGCGGAAGCGTGCGTGCGCCGAGGTCCATGGTACCGCCCCGGATGGTCCGGCGGGGGACGCCCTTCTCGATCTGGGCCAGGATGTCGGACAGCATCTCGCCCAGGAAGATCGAGATGATCGCCGGCGGCGCTTCGTTGGCCCCCAGCCGGTGGTCGTTCGCGGCCGAGGCGATGGACGCGCGGAGCAGATCGGCGTGCGTGTCGACCGCCCGGATCACCGCGCACAGGAACACCAGGAACTCGAGATTCGTGTGCGTGTCGTCCTGGGGGTCGAGCAGGTTGGCCCCGGTATCCGTCGCCATGGACCAGTTGTTGTGCTTGCCCGATCCGTTCACGCCGGCAAACGGCTTCTCGTGGAGCAGCGCCACCAGGCCGTGACGGGGCGCCACCCGCTTGAGCGTCTCCATGATCAGCATCTGATGATCGCTCGCGATGTGGCTCTGCTCGAACAGCGGTGCGATCTCGTACTGGCCGGGCGCCACCTCGTTGTGCCGGGTTTTGACCGGCACGCCCAACCGGTACAGCTCGCGCTCCACCTCCCCCATGTATGCGAGCACCCGCGGCGGGATGCTGCCGAAGTATTGATCCTCGAGCTGCTGTCCCTTGGGCGGCTTGGCCCCGAACACCGTCCGCTCGCAGGTGACGAGATCCGGTCGCTTGAAGTACAGCTCCCGATCCACCAGGAAGTACTCCTGCTCCGGCCCCACCGTCGTGAACACCCGCGACACGCCACCCGCCGTCCCGAAGATCCGCAAGATCCGGAGCGCCTGCTTCGACAACGCCTCCATCGAGCGGAGGAGCGGGATCTTGGTGTCCAACGCCTCGCCGGTCCACGAGACGAACGCCGTCGGAATGACCAGCGTCACCACGCTCTGGTTCCGCATCAGGAAGGCGGGGCTGGTCGCGTCCCAGGCCGTGTAGCCTCGGGCCTCGAACGTCGCGCGGAGCCCGCCCGACGGGAAGCTCGACGCGTCGGGTTCACCCTGCACCAGATCGGACCCCGAGAAGTTGAAGACCACGCCGCCCTGACCGTCCGGCGCCATGAGCGAGTCGTGCTTCTCGGCCGTGAGTCCCGTAAGCGGCTGGAACCAGTGGGTGAAGTGCGTCGCGCCGTTCTCGATCGCCCAGTCCTTCATCGTCGCAGCGACGACGCCCGCGACCTGGGGATCGAGCGAATCCCCCTGCTCGATCGTGCGCATCAGACTCCGGTAGATCTCCTTGGGCAACCGCTGCCGCATGAGCGCGGGCGAGAAGACGTCGCTGGCAAAGATGGTGTCCACCCGCTCGGCGGACGTCGAGCCGGGGGCGGAGCCGTTCGAGGAAGTGGTCACGGGCGGCGAAACCTCAAAGGCGTAAGGTGACGGGACGACGCCGGGGCGGCACCCCGGTCCGGGGCGGTGAAGGCGTGAAGATAATCGGGCCCCCTGAGGCGATCCACACGGCATTCGCCGACCGCGGGCGGACAGCGCGAGCGCGAGGTATTGTTCGACAACACCACGGCCCGGGACCTGATGACTCACGAAGGCAAGCTGGTCGCGGTGATCTCCCAGGGGAGTTGCCATGTGCTGGTCGCCTTCGAGGTCGGCCAGGCGATCGACCTGGGACGTGCGGAGCAGCTGGTCGCCGGCAGCACCCGCCGCCCCTGGGCGCCGAGCCGGCGGGCTCCCCAACAGGTAGGCACTCGCGCGGCGCCCCTCCGGATACCTCAGGCGCCGACCGGCAGCCCACCCGTAGCGGGACTGGTTCCGACCGCCGCCGAGGTCGTTCTGTATGAGTTCGGCGCGGCCTCCGTCAGCATCTCGTTTCCCCTCGCCGGCCCGCTGGATGCCCTGGCCGCCGTCAGCGACGAGCTGTACGGCCACCCCGGCCTGCTGACCGACGCCCGCACCCGCCTCGCCGGCCTGTTGGAGACTATCGCGCCCGCTGTTCTCCGCCCCCGCCTCGCGGCTGTCGTCGAGGATTACGTCATCTATCAGATCGACGCGTTCGCAGTTCCGCTCGCCGCGTCCGAGCTGTTCCGCGATCATGGGAGCATCATCGCCCGGATCCTGCGGGCCGAGCCGGGGCACGTGTCGGACGACGAGGTCGCCGATGCCCTCGCGGCACGGCTCTCGATCAGTCCGTCCGACCTCGTCGTCGTTGATTGGAACGCCGCGCTGATCTACGATCCCGAGCCGGCGGAGGCCTGCGCCGTGCTCGAGCTGTCCAACGTGCAGCTGCTCGAAATGCGCTTCCTCGACGCAGAGCTGGACCAGGCCCTCGAGAACGCGTACGACACGCTCAGCCGCGCTGGCCAGGGCGCGGCCCTCCTCCGCTCCTATGCGCCGGCCCTGGCGCACATCGCCGAGCTTCAGGCCGATGCAGCCGTCCTGTTCGAGCGGGTGACCAACGCGCTCAAGCTCGTGGGCGACCAGTATCTGAGCCGCCTCTACCGGCTGGTCTCCGGACGGTTCCATCTGGGAGACTGGGACGCGAGCATCACGCGCAAGCTCCAGACGATCGACGGCATCTACCAGAAGCTCGCGGACCGCGCCACCGCTCGGCGGCTGGAGGTGCTCGAGTGGATCGTCATCGTCCTGATCGCCGTGTCGATCATCCTCCCGTTCCTCCCCGGCTACCGTAGCCACTGAGCCCGGACTTGCCGGTGCCCGGGTGGTATGTTCTTCTTCTCCGCGACTCGGAGGAGCGGGCCGATGAAGTACCGGATGACGATCTGCTTCACCAGCCTGGTCGCCGGGTTGGTCGCGCTCTATCTCCACCTCTGGAAGATCGGTCTGATGGGACCACTGGCCTGCTCCGCGAGCGGGGGCTGTGAGCTGGTCCAGACAAGCAAGTATGGCGCCTTCCTGGGGGTGGACGTCGCGCTCGTCGGGGCGGTCGGCTATGCCCTGCTGTTCGGCGTCAGCCTCATCGGTCTCCAGCCCCGCTGGGCGGATGCCCGCGGGTTCACGCTCCTGCTCATGGGGCTGATCTGGCCCGCCGTGTTCTTCACGCTGTGGCTCAAGTACGGTGAGTTTCTCGTGCTGCGGTCGTTCTGCCCGTGGTGCGCGGTGTCCGCCGTGGCCATCACCATTTGCGCCGTGATGGTGACGCTTGATTGGCGCCGCGTCGGGCGCATGGCGCCGGCCGGGAGGGCAGCCGCGTGACGACCGTCGCGCTCACCCGTCCCGTCAGCAGCTCGCTCCCCCGCTGCGAGATCTCCTTCATCGAGCGCCAACCGATCGACGTGGCCCTCGCCCGACGCCAGCACGCGGCCTACGAGGCCGCGCTCGGGCGCGCCGGGGCTCGCGTCGTTCGTGTGCCGGCCGCCGACGAGCACCCGGATGCCTCATTCATCGAGGACACCGCCGTCGTACTGGACGAGCTGGCCGTCATCCCGATCATGGGTGCGCCCTCCCGTCGCGGCGAAACGGCTGAAGTGGAACGGTGCCTCGCCGCGTACCGCCCGCTGGTGCGACTCACAGCGCCGGCCACGCTGGACGGCGGCGACGTGAAGCGCGCCGAGCGCACGATAGTGGTGGGCCTGACGACGCGCACGAATCGCGCGGCCGCCGAACAGCTGGGCGCGCTGACCCGCCCGCACGGCTACGAGGTAATACCTGTCGTCCCCACGAACTGTCTGCACCTCAAGTCGGCCTGCACCTACCTGGGCAGGGGCGTTGTGCTCGCGAATCCCGCATGGATCGATACCTCATGCCTGCGCGGGTTTGAGATTCTGCCGGTGGCGCCCGAAGAACCCTTCGGAGCCAACGCGGTGGCCGTGTGCGGTAAGCTGCTCTATGCGACGGGCTTTCCGAAGACCCAGGAGCGGCTCGAGCGCCGGGGGTTCGAAGTGATCACGGTGGAGACGAGCGAGCTGCGGAAGGCGGAGTCGGCGATGACGTGCATGAGCCTGGTCTTCGAGGCCCAGCTCAGGGCGTAGGCGGTGCGGCAGGCGCGGGCCCCGTCGCTTGCGCAGCGAACACCTTGCGGGCCTCGGCGAATTTCCGCAGCGTCTCATCCCGCTCGGCCACCGAGTTCCAGGCCGTGCTCGCGCGCGCCAGCGAATCCAACCGATCGATCCATCTCACAAAGTAGGCAGCAGCGGGCGCCGAACGCACCGGCTCGTCTCCCACGGTCACGTAAATCGGACTCGTGGTCGCAAACGGATAGATGTCCAGCACCGGATGGCGTGCGCGCGGGCTCCAGGCCTTGAGCGTGTACCATCCGCTTCGCGACACGGCAATGGTCGTGTCCACCGTGGCCGCGACGCTGTCGGCCCCAGGATCGAAGCGGGCCACGACCTCCCCGTTCCCGATCAGCTCGAACCGCTCCACCGGCACGAACGACCGGAGCTCGGCGCGGAGCCGGAGCGCGCCGCCGCCGGCCGGCAGCCGGATCTCGTCACCGATGTTCCTGCCGCCGAGCGTCATTTCGAGCAGCGGCCCGTTGGTGGCGAACGTCCGGCCCGCCTTGAGGCCGGCCAGGTAGCCGTTACGGGTGAGCGGCCCGTCCACCTTCACATAGACGCGATTCAAGCCGACCGGCCCGCGGAGTGACGCGAAGTTCGTCATCGCGTCGGATCCCGCCGCCGCCGGAATCCGGAACCCACAGTTGAGCAGCCGATACCAAACGAACGCCGTGGAGACGTGCTCGCTGAACGACACCAGCTCCATATAGTCCACGAGGCCGAGCGCTACGTCCACCGGGATCCCGTACGCCGCGGTCTGATCCGGCTTCGTCGTATCGGCCAGGACGTCGCCGGGATGCACGTAACCGGTCACCGCCCCCTGTGCGCGGGCTTCCGCCATCACATCGGCATTGGTCGGGAACAGGCTCGCCGCCGGCGTGCCGGCGTACGCGGCGTAGGCCGGCAGGATCACGTGATCCCGAAGACCCAGCAGGCCCGCGTGCCCCCAGAGACTGGTGTGATACTCCTGGTCATGCAGGATGAGCGTGCGCGCCGTGGAGGCCGGGTCGGGCCGGCCGGTGAAGTAGCCGAGGTCCGGGATCCTGCCTTCCTTGTTCACGATCAGGTTGTCCACCACGTGCAGATCCTCCGCTTCCGCCATCGCGCGGAGTCGCACCGGATCAGTGCGATAGTGACCGGCGTAGTTCATGTGCACGTGGAGATCGCCCGACCACCAACCCCGTGCGGCGAAGTCGGCGAGGCGCTCGAGCCGGATCCTCACTGCCGCGGTCGAATCGGCGGCGACCCGGACGATCGCGCGGGCAACCCGATACTCAGGGCCCCGGGTCACCTCGATCGAGACCTCCCCGACCGGCACCGTGAGCGTGCTGCTTCCGGGGGTATGGAAATACCCGTACTCGAAGCGTCGATCCGGGCGCTCGACATAGTCGTCCGCGTGGCGCCAGGCGTCGTCAGGGGCGAAGCTGCGTCCATCCGGTCCTGTAATCGACACCCGCGCGGGCACCTGGCGTCCTGTCTTCGCGTCCACGACGGACAGCCGCAATTGCCCGACCGGGTGCAGGTACTTCCGCGTGGTCGCCTTGATCTGGCGGCGACCGCCGCCGGGCACGTCCACCGTCCAGAGCGACAGGTTGCCGGTCTCGTTCGAGATGTACGCGATCCGCCGGCCATCGCCGGACCAGCGCGGGTGGGTTGCGTCGAAGTCGCCGTACGTGAGCTGGAGGGGATTGTCGCCTGCGTCGGTCATCAGCCAGAGCTGATGTCGCTGCCGACCCTGGTAGGAGGCATATACCACGCGCCGCCCGTCCCGGGCCCAGTCAGGCCGGGCGCCCCAGGTGGTCTCCTCCACCCGGATCTCCTGCATCATGCCGCCAGCCTCGGCCGGCATCCGCCAGAACGTTCCTGAGCCCCAGACGTGACCGCGATTGGAGATCAGGATCAGCTCTTTGCCGTCCGGCGACCACGTCGGCGAGAGATACTGGTCGAAGACGCTGTAGTAGTACCGAGGCAGCTTGCTGTCGCGATCTTCGGTGATGCGGATAGCATCGCTCGCGCGACCACCGCTCACGTCCGCCAGGAATACGTGAAACCGCCCCTCATAGGCCGTCGAGACGAACGCGAGCCGCCGCCCGTCGGGCGACCAGCGCGGCTCCACGTTGACGGCGCCGTTGGCCACGAGCGGTGCCGCCGTGCCGCGCTCGAGGTCCAGGAGGCGCAGGTCCACCGCCCGCCCTGTGTATGCCGCGAACACGACGTACCGCCCATCGGGCGACCAGTCCGGCTGATACGCGTAATCCGGGCCGTCGGTGAGCTGGCGTGCCTCGGTACCGTCCACCCGCTGGCGCCAGAGTGTGCCCTGCATTGAATACACCAGCTCGGTCCCGTCCGGCGACCACGCCGCACCGCTCGGACCGCTGGTGAGCTGCGGGAGGTACATCTCCCGGTAGTAGTAGCTGTGGGGCTCGTTGATCTGCGGGAGGACCGGCTCGCGCTGCGCTTGGGCTTGCACCCCGCCCACCAAGAAACAAACCGCAAGACAACCAACAATAAAACAGGTGATCGGTTTCTGTGCCTCTGTGCTGATCATGACCTAAACCGGGCCAGAGAAAACTGCGCCTCCGGCTCGGTCCGGCCGAGCACCAGGCCGGCCACCAGCTCGCCGATCGCCGGACCCATCTTGAAGCCGTGCCCGGATCCGCCGCCGGCGAGCCACACGTTGTCGGCCGCCGGATGGCGATCGAGAATGAAGTCCGCGTCTGGCGTCTGCTCGTACTGGCAGACCCGCGTCTCGACCACCGGGGCTTGCGCCAGCGCGGGGAAGCGCCGCGCCAGCAGCGTCCGGGCCCGCGCGATGGACTCCGGCAGGACGAGTCGCTCCTCCGTCGTGGGGTCGATCCGCGGCCCCCGCGTGTCATCGGCCACCTTGAACCCGCGGTGCTCGTTGCCCGGAATCCCATAGAGAAACCGCTCCCCGAAATTGACCCACACCGGGCACGCGCCCTCCTCGAACCGGGCGTCGTCCCGGGGCGGGCCGAAGAACAGCACCTCCTGCCGAGTAGGGGTGATCCGGTCGCCGATCACGTCGGGGAACAGCTCACCCAGCCACGGCCCGCAGGCGAAGACGTAGCGGTCCGCCTTGAGCGTGCCGCCGTCGGCCAGCGTCAGCTCGCGGAGTCCCCGCCCCTCGATCGCGCCGGGGCGCACAGCGGCGGCACGATATTCACCACCTTCCGCCACAAAGCCGGTCAGCACCTGGTCGCAGGCTTGTCGCGCGAGCAGATATCCAGCTTCGATCTCGTAGAAGACGCTCCTGACCCCGGAGAAATCGATCTGCGGGTAGCGCCGCGCCGCATCCGCGGGGGCGAGCTCGGCCACCTCGAGCCCGGCCGTGCGGAGGAAGGGCAGCGTCGAGCGGGCGTAGCCGTCATCGCCCTCGAACATCCAGAGCGCGCCCGTTCGGCGGTACAGCCGTCGAGACCAGCGCTCCTCGTGCTCCCACCAGAGCACGAATGCTCGTGCAGTCAGCTCGACATAGCGCGCCTTGCCCCCGTAGATGGCGCGGATGATCCGGGTCTCGCCGCCCGAGCTTGCGCGGGAGTTGCCGGCGCCCCAAGCGTCGAGCAGCGTGACCCGTGCGCCGGCGCGCAACAGATGGAGCGCGGTCCAGCCACCGAACGCGCCGGCCCCGACCACGGCGACGCGTAGCGCCATCAGGCTTCCTGGCCCGCTCGCGCTGGCAACAGCGGCGCTCGGCCGGCCAGCCGCCGCGCTCGCCAGTAAACGAATCCGCCCGCCGCGACGAACACCGAAGCACCACCGACTACCTTGGCCTCGAAGAGCCAGGGCGCGGTCGTGCCCGGGGGCGGGATCGCGGCGACCACCATCGCGAAGACCGTGACCGCAAGTCCGATCGCGCCGACCACGAGCGTCCGAGTGGGACGGCGCGGCACATCGACGGCGGTGCTTTCGCCCCGCCTGCCGACCCCGAAGACCAGAAACGCGAGAAACATGTAGCAGTAAGGGATGAAATAGACCAGGATCATCGTGTCGAGCAGAACGAGGTACGCCTTTTCGACCGTCGTCCCCTTCCCGACGACCGAGACGAGCAGAAAGATCGTGGAGAGCGCGGCCTGGACCAGGATCGCGACGTACGGCGTCCCCCAGCGAGGGTGAATCCGGCCGAAGGCTTCGGGGACGTACCGGTCCAGCCCGACCACGAACGCCACCCGCGCACAGCCCGTAAGCCAGGCGCCCACGCAGCCGAGATTGCCGAGCGCGTTGGCGGCCGCGGCGAACGGGACGACCCAGGCCACAACGGGCCCAAGCCCGCGGGCGCCGGCATCGATGCCCTGGAGCAGCCCAGAGACCAGGTTGACGTCCTTCTGGGGCACGAGCCAGAGAATCGCCCCGGTGCCTGCGATGTAGATGAGCGCAATGAGCGGCGCCGCCAGGTAGATCGAACGCGGCAGCGTGCGGCGCGGGTCCCGGATCTCGCCGCCAAGCGTCGCCGACAGCTCCAGCCCCGCAAACGCGAAGGCGATTGAGGCCCAGAGGTTCAACTCGGAGAACTTGCTCAGATCCGGGACGAGCGTGTCCGCGGTGAAAGGGTTCGCCGGGGGACGCATCGTCACCGCGACGACGCCGAGTCCAACGATCACGACGCCCGGAATGTAGGACCCGAGCGCGCCAATGTTGTGCAGCCACTTGCCCACGCCGAGGCCGAGCACGTTGAGCAGGACGGCGAGCCACATGGCGGCGAGCGTCACCGGTAGAGCATACGTCCAGCGGTCCCCCAGACCGCTGTCGCCCAGCCCGAACGCGTACGTCGCGATGACGGCGCCGGAGAGCAAGAGGCTGGGGTAGTAGAGAACGTTGTTGATCCAGTAGCACCAGCCGCACAGAAACCCGTGCCCCTCGCCGAACGCGCGCTTGGTCCAGGCGTAGATGCCGCCCTCTTCCGGAAACCGCGCGGAGAGGTCGGCGACCGCGAGCCCCTGCGGAATGAAGAAGAACAGCGCGGCACATACCCACAGGACGAGGCTCGAGGGACCCGCGGCCGCCGAGGTGGCCAGCCAGCGGATGCTGAGCACGGCGACGACGTTGAGCAGGACCAGATCCCGCAGCGTCAGCGTGCGGCGAAGCTCGGGGGTCGCGGGACCGCCCGTACCGGTCATCCCTTCAGATAGAGCTGGTGGGGATCGAGCACGTCGCGCAGCAGATGCAGCGCGCGGGCGTCCGGTGGATCGACGCACGCGAGGTCACCTCGGGCGCGGAGCGGCCAGCCGACGTTCGCGCGGACGTCGTCCGCCCTGACGCCCGGATACAACGCCGTCAGCACCAGCTCTCCACTCTCCGGGTCCGCCTCGAGAATGGCTTTGTCGGTGATCACCTTGACCGGCCCGGCGCCCGGCATGCCCAACTCGCGCCGGGTTCGGCCACGACTCCGGTGCCCCGGGCTCGTGATGAAGTCCACCTGCTCCGGGAACGCTCGCCGGTCGAGCCGGCTGATGATGACCACGCGCTGGGCGTGGATGGCGATTTCCGCTGCTCCGCCGCTCCCAGGCAGCCGGACCTTGGGCCGGTCATAGGAGCCGATCACGGTGGTGTTGATGTTGCCCCAGCGATCGACCTGCGCGCCACCCAGAAAGCCGACCTCGATGAGCCCGTTCTGGAGAATGCACTGGAAGACGTCGGCCATGCTGCAGACCATGAGCGAGCCGGTCACCAAGGCAGGATCGCCGATGGATACGGGCAGGCGGTCGGGCACCGCCCCAACGGCGCCCGACTCGTAGATGAGGACGAGGTTCGGGGCGTGCATCGCGCGGGCGAGATTGCAGGCGAGGTTGGGCAGTCCGATGCCGACGAAGACGACCTCGCGATCGCGCAGCTCGCGGGCGGCGACGGCGGTCATGAGCTCGGAGGGAGAGAAGCTGTTAGCCATTAGCCGTTGGCTCAGTAGCCGTAGTTCACGCCGGCGCAGATCTGGTCGTCCGCCCGGAGGCGCTCGACCAGCCCGGGTTGCTTCTGGAGATACGCCTGCCGGTCGGAGACGCCGTGCACGTATTCGTCCAGGTAGGCCCTGAGCTTCGCCGGATCCCGGGAGACGTCCTCCCAGGCGACGTAGAAATCGTTGTCGCGGTCGTAGAAACCCTGCGCGTAGGACGGGTGCGCCCCCCACGGCTCGACGACCACCGCATCCACGATCATCCCGGGGATCAGCGTGCGGTTGGGATCGGCCCGGATCACCGCCTCATCCACCAGCTCCTCCACCACGACGATGACGTGGGCGGAGGCGAACGCCGCTTCCTTCTGCACGCCGAGCAGTCCCCAGATTTGAGCGTTCCCGGTGGCGTCAGCCCGCTGGGCGTGCACGATCGTGACGTCCGGATTGAGAGCAGGGACGGTCGCCAGCTGCTCGCCGGTATATGGACAAGTCACCGTGCGGATACGCGGGTTCGCGACCGGCAGGTCGGTCCCCATGTAATCCCGCATCGGCCAGAACGGGAGCCTGGCGGAGCCGGCGCAGAACCGTGCCACCATCCCGAAGTGGGAATACTCTTCGATCTCCAGGGGGCGCTCGCTTTTGCCCTCTACCGCCCTGCGGAACGCGTGGAGCGAGCCCGCACCGGGGTTGCCCGCCCACGAGAAGACCAGCTTGCGGGCACACCCCGCGGCGATCATCTGATCGTAGATGAGGTCCGGCGTGAGCCGGCAGAGCGTCAGCTCGCGCCGGCCCTGCCGGATGATCTCATGGGCCGCCGCGAAACAGATGAGGTGGGTGAAGCCTTCGATGACGAGCGTATCGCCGTCGTGCACGTAGCGAGCGATCGCGTCCCGCATCGACAGGATCTTGGAATGCATCCGCGCCGATTCTCCGGTAGGACAGCTTGGATTGGGAGCGGTGGAAGCTACCGCGCGCCGGCGCTCCGGGCCACCGGCACCGGACCTTCCAGGACGGCCGTAAGCTCGGTGACCAGGCGCTCGGCGGCAGTGGTGAGATGCTGCTCGAGCAGCCGGGCGGCCTGCTCGGAGTCGCGTCGCGCCAGCGTCCCGAGCAGGGCCCGGTGCTCCGCCTCGAACTCCTCGCGATGCTTGAGCATGAGTCCGTGCGAGAGCCAGTACCGATCGACCCGCCGCAGGAGCCCCGCGATCATCTCGCCCAGGCGCGGGCGGTCGTCGAGATCGTAGATCAGCTGGTGGAACTGCACGTCCAACGCCCCCCATGTGGCCCCGTCCGTCGCCCGCTCGGCCTTCAGCAGAATCACGTGCGCCTGCTCCAGCTGCGCCGGCGTGAGGCGAGGAGTGGCCGCCCGGATGGCGGCGGTCTCGAGCAAGACGCGGATCTCGTAGATCTCCCGGATTTCGGCCGGGGTGAGCGCGGTAACGGTCGCTCCACGGTTGGCCTGGTAGGTAACCAGGCCCTCCGACTGGAGCTGCCGGAGCGCCTCCCGGACCGGGATATGGCTCACCCGGAGCTGGGTCGCGATCTCGTCCTGAGGCAGCGGCTGATTGGCCTGGAGGTGACCGGTGGTGATCGCCTCGCGCAGGACGTCGGCGACCAGCTCATGGCTGGCCTGGCGGCGCCGGCGCGGGAGGCTGGTGAGCACACTATCGAGGTCCACCGGGGGCTCCGTTCGGGCTAAAGTCACAGGCAGTTGCGTACGAATATATTATATATTACTTTTGCTATCGTCAAGCATAACAGCCGCTTGAACTCACCGCCAAACCGGTTCGCCGAGGCTCCGATGGAAACGCTGACCCAGACGCCCGAGGCCATCAGCGCCGCCCAGCCGATTCGCTACCCGCCCGCCCGCGAATACGCCGAGCCCGATTGGACCCGCATCCCCGGGTTCCGGAACGTCAGCGTCGCGGACTGGGAGAGCGCCACCTGGCAGCGGCGGCACACGGTGAAGAGCCTCCGCGAGCTCAAGGCGGTCCTGGGCGACTTCCTGCCCGACGACCTTGCCTCGAGTGTCGCCAAGGATCAGGAGCTCCGGGCGACGATGTCCATGCTGATCCCGCCGCACATGCTCAACACGATGAATGTGGCGGACCTCTGGCAGGACCCGATCCGGCGGTACATGGCGCCCGCGATCGCGGACCGGCGCACCGACTGGCCCAACCATCCGAAGGCCTCGCGGGACAGCCTGCACGAGGCCGCGATGTGGGTCGTCGAGGGCCTCACCCACCGCTATCCGACGAAGGTGCTCGCCGAGCTGCTGTCCACCTGCCCGCAGTACTGCGGGCACTGCACCCGGATGGACCTCGTGGGCAACGACGTCCCCCAGGTCGAGAAGCTCAAGTTCCAGGTGCCGCAGAAGAACCGGCATCAGCAGATTCTCGAGTATCTCCAGCGGACCCCGGCGGTACGGGACGTCGTCGTGTCGGGCGGCGACATCGCCAACCTGCACATCACCCAGCTCGAGCCGTTCGTGAGCGCGCTGCTCGACATCCCGAGCATCCGGGACATCCGGCTCGCCTCCAAGGGGCTGATCGGCCTGCCGCAGCACTTCCTCCAGGACGACGTCGTCGCCGGCCTCGAGCGGCTGGCCAAGAAGGCGTTCTCCCGCGGGGTGGACCTCGCGCTGCATACCCACGCGAATCACGCACAGCAGGTGACGCCGCTCGTGGGGCGCGCCGCGCGCAAGCTGCTCGAAATCGGCTTCCGGGACGTTCGGAATCAGGGCGTGCTGCTCCGCGGGGTGAACACGACCACGCGTGACCTGGTCGAGCTGTGCTTCATGTTGCTCGACCACGCCAAGATTATGCCCTACTACTTCTATTTGTGCGACATGATCCCCAACTCCGAGCACTGGCGGCTCGGTGTGTTCGAGGCACAGCAGTTGCAACATGATATCATGGGTTATCTTCCGGGGTTCGCGACGCCCCGGATCGTTTGCGACGTTCCCTTCGTCGGCAAGCGCTGGGTGCATCAACTTGCAGAATACGATCGCGAGCTTGGCGTTTCCCGGTGGACCAAGAACTACCGCACGGGACTGGAGCTCGAGGATCCTGATGCGCTCACGCGACGGTACGAATACTACGACCCCATCTATCTGTTGCCCCCCTCGGGTCAGGCGTGGTGGCGGGCTTACAAAGAGGTAGGGTCCCGGGCATAGCACGGCACGCCACCCGAAAGGCATCGGCATGACCCAGCGCGACTACCCCAAGATCGTCGTGGCGCCCCCGGGCCCGAAGGCCCAGGCCATCATTACGCGCGACGAGCTCTGGACCTCCACGTCGTACATCAAGGAGTATCCGCTCGTCATCGCGGGCGGCTCCGGCGCCTGCGCCCAGGACGTCGACGGCAACCGATTCCTCGACTTCATGGCCGGCATCGCCGTCACGTCGACGGGGTACAATCATCCCGCCGTCGTCGAAGCCATCCGCGATGCCGCGTCCAAGTTCCTGCATATCTGCGGCACCGACTTCTATTTCGACGGGTTCGCCAAGCTGGCCGAACGGCTCGCCCGGCTGGCTCCGGGCCCGAGCAAGAAGCGCGTGTTTCTCACCAACTCCGGCGCGGAGGCGGTTGAAGGCGCCATGAAGCTGGCACGCTTCCATACGCGACGCCCGGCCCTCATCGCCTTCCACGGTTCGTTCCACGGCCGCACGTACGGTGCGATGAGCCTCACCTCGAGCAAGGCCCGGCAGCGCGCTCATTTCGGGCCGCTGGTGCCCGAGGTATACCACGTGCCGTACTGCACGCCGTACCGGTGCCGTGCCTGCGGTCAGGGCAACCCCTGCTCCCTCGGCTCCATCGCGCGGATCGAGGAGCTGTTCAGTCGCCAGCTCGATCCCACCGACTGCGCCGCGATCTTCGTGGAGCCCATCCAGGGCGAAGGCGGCTACGTCGTGCCTGAGGCGGGCTTCCTTCGCGCGCTGCGGTCGCTCTGCGACCAGCACGGGATCCTGCTCGTCTGCGACGAGGTGCAGAGCGGCGTCGGGCGTACCGGCAAGATGTGGGCGTCGGAATGGGAGGGAGTCGAGCCCGACATCCTGCTGTCCGCCAAGGGCCTCGGCTCCGGCATGCCGATCGGCGCGTTCATCGCCAAGGAATCGGTCATGACGTGGGGCGCCGGCTCGCACGGCTCGACCTTCGGCGGCAATCCCGTGAGCTGCGCCGCGGCGCTCGCGACGCTCGACATCGTCGAGAAAAGCCTGCCTCACGTGCTCACCATGGGGGAGCGGCTGATCACCGGTCTCCGGCGCCTCCAGGAGCGCTACCCCTCCATCGGGGACGTGCGCGGCCGCGGCCTCATGATCGGCGTTGAGCTGGTCAAGGACCGCGCCACCCGCGAGCCCGACGGCGATCTCGTGCAGCGGCTGGTGCAGCGCGCGTTCGGCAAGGGCCTGCTCCTGCTGGGCGCGGGCAAGAGCGTGCTCCGCCTGGCGCCTCCGCTCGTGATCGACGAGTACGATGTCGATACGGGCCTGGGGCTGATGGAGGAGTGCTTGCGAGAAGAGGACTGAACTGCGGTAAACAGTGAACGGTAAACCGTAAACAGGGGGCTCCGCTGAACCACGGAGCCCCCTGTTCTGTTCACTGTTTACGGTTCACGTGCTTTCTATGACCGTCCGGCTCTGCTCCCGCAGAAATTGGGCGACGTAGTACGGACCGCAGCCGCCTTTGCCCGTGGAGCCAGAGCCCTTCCATCCGCAGAACGGCTGCGCCCCAGGCCAGGCACCGGTTGTGGCACCGGTGCGCTTGTTGGCATAGCAGACCCCGGCCTCTACCTCATCGAAGAACCGCTGCACCTCTTCGGGTCGACCGGAGAAGATCCCCGCCGTGAGGCCGTACTCCACCTTGTTGGTTTCGGCGAGCGCTTCGTGCAGGCTCCCGATCTCGCCAACCGCGAGGAACGGCACGAACAGCTCTTCCGTGAACAGCGAGCTCACGAGCGGCAGGCGGGCCACTGTCGGAGCCACGAAATGGCCGCGGTCGAACACCCCGCCCTTGAGCCGCGCGCCGCCGGCGAGCACCGTGCCTTCCTTTTGGGCCTGCGCCACTGCGCGCTCGAAGCGGGCAACCGACCGTTCGTTGATCACCGGGCCGAAGTACACGTCCCGCTCGGTTGGATCACCCATCCTGATGGCTGCCGTCTTCGCGAGCAGCGCGTCGACGAACGGGCGCGCCACGCTATGATGCACATAGACCCGCGAGGTCGCGCTGCACTTCTGATTCTGGAGGCTGAACGCGGAGCGCATCACGCCCTCGGCCGCGGCGTCGAGGTCGGCCGTGTCCATGACGATCGCCGCGTTCTTGCCGCCGAGCTCGAGCAGGCAGGGCTTGATCCAGCGCTGAGAGATACCGTGGTGGATCCGGAGCCCGATGGCCTTCGACCCGGTGAACACGACGCCGTCCACCCCCGGATGCTGCCAGAGCGGGTCGCCGATCTCCGTGCCGTGCCCGATGAGGAGATTGAAAACGCCGGGGGGAACGCCCGCATCACGATAGACCTCGTACAACTTGAGCCCGGTCCAGGGCGCGTCTTCCGCAGGCTTATAGACGACGGCGTTGCCCGCCGCGAGCGCCGCGGACGACATTCCGGCCGACAGCGCCAGCGGGAAGTTGAACGGCGCAATGCAGGTGAATACGCCGTAAGGCCGGAGCACGTCGGTGTTCCGCTCGACCGGCGTCACCCGTCCCATCGGCCGAATGAAGCCGTCGGCGTCCTCCACTTGCTGGCAGTAGTAATCGATCAGGTCCGCCGACTCCTCCGCGTCTCCCATGGCCTCGAGACGGCTCTTGCCGACTTCGAGCGCCATGATGGCCGCCAGCTCGTACTTCCGCTCCCGGATGAGCGTCGCCGCCCGCCGCAGCGTTGTCAGGCGATCCCGCCAGGGGAGGCGCGCCCAGGCCGGCTGCGCCGCGCGAGCGGCGCGCACCGCCTCGTCCACATGGGTCGCGCTCGCCGCGGCGAACGTTCCGAGCACGAGCGACGTGTCGATCGGCGAGCGATCGATCAGCGGCTCGGCGGGCGTGTCGACCGCGCGCCCCCCGATGTAGAACGGGTGGCGCTTGCCCACGGCGGCCCGTATCGTCGCGAGGGCCGAGTCGAACTGGACGTGGAACGCCTCCAGGTCGCCCGAGGCCGAGGTGTAGGTGATCTTGCCCGGTGCCGTCGCCGTCATACCGCCTCCACCGCCTTCGTAGCCGTGGCCGTTTGCTCGAGCGCGCGGCCGAGGCGCCGGACCAGCTCGCGTACCTCCTCATCGGTGATCACGAACGGAGGCGCGATCATGACGAGGTCGCCGTTGGTTCCGTCGGCCTGCCCGACGTTGGGCCAGAGAACGAGCCCCTCGTCCAGCGCCGCCGCCGCGAGTCGTTCGGCGACCCCCGCGGCCCGCGGGAACGGCGCGCGAGTCTCCACATCCGCGACGACCTCGACCGCGACCAGCAGGCCGCGGCCCCGAATGTCGCCGACGTGCGGCAGACCCCGCAGAGCCTGCAGTTCCCGCTGGAGCACCAGCCCCATCTGGGCCGACCGATCGATCAGGCCGTGCTTCTTCAGGTAGCGAACCGCCGCGAGCGCGCCGGCGGTGAGCACGGGGTGGTGGGAGTAGGTCTGTGCGTGCATCAGGCTCCCCGAGCCCTTGGCGAACCGGTCGACCAGTCGATCCGGGGCCACCAGCGCGGAGATCGGGGCGTAGCCGCCGCCCAGGCCTTTCCCCAGCGTCATCAAGTCGGGGACGACGCCGAACGGCTCGATGGCGGCCCAGGTGCCCGTGCGGCCGGCCCCCGTCAGCACTTCGTCGGCGACGAAGAGCACCTCGTGCCGGTTGCAGATCTCACGGATTCGCCGGAAGTAGTCCGCGTGCGGCACGGTCGCGCCGCTGGAAGAGCCTCCCACCGGCTCCGCGATGAAAGCCGCGACGGTCTCCGGCCCGAGCGTGACGATCGCCTGCTCGACCGCGGAGCCGTCGCAGGCGGGACAAAGCGGCGGGCGGCCGCGGCAGGCGCAGCGATACGAGTAGGGTGCCGGGACGCGGGTGACGTCGACCAGCCACTCGCGGAAGTATGTCTGGTAATGCTCCCGCGCCGACGCGCTCAGTGCCAGGAGCGTATTTCCGTGGTAGGCTGGCGCCAGAGCCACGATGCGATGCTTGCCCGGTTTGCCGCCCTCGACCCAGTACTGCCGCGCGAACTTGAGGGCCGCCTCGACCGCCTCGGATCCGCTCGACAGCGGATACACGCGGCTGAGATCACCGGGGGACACCGCGGCAACTTCGGCCGACAGCTCTTCGACGGCCTGGTGGGTGAACATCGTCCCGTTGACGTAGCTCACGCGGCTCGCCTGCTGGGCCATCGCCTCGCCGATTTCGGCGAGTCCGTGCCCCAAGGTGGCCACGAACGCTCCCCCGCAGGCGTCGAGGTAGCGCTTCCCGGTCTCGTCGACCAGCCAGCACCCCTCGCCGCGAATGATCAACGGCAGGCGCTTATTGAGCTTACGGTAGAAGACGTGCCCCAGCGGGTACTTGTGCTCGGCCATCGCGGCGACCGTGGAACGTGGAGCAGGAATGTCGCCCGTTGGGGACCAGAATGGTAGGGAGGAAGGACGGCCGTGAACAGGGAACGGTAAACAGTGAACAGGGGCTCCGTGGAGCGACCGGGCCCCCTGTTCACGGTTCACCGTTCACTGTTTACCGCGGTTCACACCCCCGCCGGTTGGGGCGGCGCAATCGCCGAGTCGAGATCCGAGTAGTCGGGATCCGCGAGCTCCGTATAGACCGGGTTGGAGAGATATCGCTCGCCGAAGTCGCAGCCGACGGAGACGATCAGCTTCCCCTTGCTCTCCGGACGCTTGGCGATCTGAAGCGCGGCCCAGGTGATCGAGCCGGTCGAGATCCCGGCGAAGATCGCTTCCTCGCGGGCAAGCCGCCGAGTTGTGGCGATCGCGTCGTCGTTGGTCACCTTGATCACTTCGTCGTAGATCTTGGTGTCGAGGTTGGCCGGAATGAAGCCGGCGCCCATCCCCTGCTGCTTATGCGGGCCGGGCTGGCCGCCCGAGATCACGGGGCTCTCCGCCGGCTCCACCGCGACGATGCGCACACCGGGCTTCTTTTCCTTCAGATATTTTCCCGCCCCGGAGATAGTACCTCCGGTGCCGACGCCCGACACGAACACATCCACCTTGCCCTCGGTGTCAGCCCAGATCTCCGGGCCCGTCGTCGTGTAGTGGATCGCCGGATTGGCGGGGTTGTCGAACTGCCGCGGCATCCAGCCCTTGGGCCCGAGGCGGGCGAGGATCTCGTCGGCCCGGGCGATGGCGCCCTTCATGCCCTTGGCGCCCTCGGTGAGGACCACCTTCGATCCGAGCGCGCGAAGCAGGTGGCGCCGCTCGATCGTCATCGTCTCCGGCATGGTGAAGATGCAGCGGTAGCCGAGCGCGGCCGCGACGTACCCGAGGCCGATGCCCGTGTTGCCGCTGGTGGGCTCGACGATCACCATCCCGGGCTTGAGCGCGCCCCGTTGGATGGCGTCCTGGACCATCGCCATCCCGATGCGGTCCTTCACCGAGCTGAACGGGTTGTAGCCCTCGTGCTTCACCGCGATCCGGCCGGGAAGGCCCACCGTCAGCCGGTTGAGCTGGATGAGCGGCGTGTTGCCGACCGTGTCGGTGACGTTCTGGTAGATCTTGCCGTGGGGCATACGCTCCTCTGAGGCGAAAGGCTGTGGTTCAGCGGCTCGAAAACGAGCGAGCCCCGGCCTCACACGGCCTGGGGCTCGCGCGGACCGGGACGTCCGGGATGCCTGGTCTTAGCCTTGGCGCTCCCGCCGGAGTGCCGCCAGGCCCGCCCCGACGAGTCCGATAGCCAGATACATCGGACCGGCGGGACGGCCGGATTGTCCCGGCCCGCTGGTACAGTATCCGGTGGCGACACAATAGCCACCGCCTCCTTCCATGACCCATTGGGAGGCGGTCTGTGGAGGCGCCGGCGCGAGCGAGAGCAACAAGGCCAACATGTCCTCGACGTTACCGGCCCCGGGAGGACACGTCAAGCTGGCGTTCCGGTGACACCCAACCCCCCGTCGCCTATCTTCGAACCGTCCCCTCCCTGGAGATACGATGGGCAAGCTCATGCTGGGCGGCGCTTTGCTCTTCGCCGCGTTGTTCGTGATGGTCGGACGCGCGGCCGTCGCATCAGGCCCCGGTCAGGGGAGCCGCCCCGCGGCTGCGCTCCTCCGGGTGATCGGTCTGCTGCTCGCCGCGGTCGGCGTGCTCCTGGTCATCGGGTCGACCGTGGTCGTTATCGAGCCGGGCCAGGTCGGGGTCCGCCACGCCTTCGGCACCGTGGATCCGGCGCCGCTGCTTTCGGGCGTGCGATTCGTGAGCCCCTGGTCCGAGGTCGAGCGCTATTCCACGCGCGAGGAACAGTACCCTGAGGCAGGGCGGCAGGCGGAAACGATCCCGGCTCTCTCGAGCGAGCAGATGGCCATGAACGTCGATGTCGCCGTGCGCTGGCAGATCGATGCGCACGATGCGCCGCACATCTTCAATGAGATCGGAAACGAGGAGCAGATCCGGAACGTAGTGCTCAATGCAATCCGCAAGGGCGTGCGCGACGGCATGGTCCAGTACTCCATCAACGACATCCAGCAGCGCAACAAGATTGCCGCGGCCATGGAGGCCGAGGTGGACTCCGCGCTGGTCACTCGGCCGCGGGGCGCGGAGGCCACGTTCCGGATCGCGCGGCTTTCCGCGTTCTTCCTCCGGAACCTGGAGCCGCCGGCGCAGGTGGTTCAGGCCATCAACAACAAGATCGCCCAGGAGCAGCAGATCGAGACCGAGCGCCATCGAGTGGAGGTGGCCCGGCTCCAGTCCGAGCAGCAACGGCTCCTGAATCAGACGCTCACCGCGGAAGCGTTGACCAAGCAGTACCTGGAGGTGCTGCACGACATGCGGACCTCGAACAGCCTGGTCGTCATGGTTCCAACGGAGGGCGGGTTGCCGCTGCTCGATCTGGCGGCCCTCAGGAAGAACCTGAAGGAGCCGCACTAGCTTGCGGCCCCGCAAGGTGTTGCACCGCGAAACACCAGGACGCTGTCTGGACGAAATCGACCTTGGCACCCATCATTGGTAGAGCGTAAGAACCATCATTTGACTCGCGGGGTGCCCACGATGCGCGGAGTATCTGCGATAGGGCGCGTAACTCGGGCTCTGGTCTTCCTCGCAGCAGTGACCGGCCTGACGATCGGGTGCGCCCGCCACCAAGTCGAGGACGACGCCGAGCCGGAGGAGGACCTCTACGCGCCGACCCCGCTCACGGTCGAGAACAACAACTGGCTCGACGTCGTCATCTTCGTATTCCACGACGGCGAGTTGTCCCGGGTAGGGACCGTGACCGCCGCCTCGTCCAGCAACTTCTTCCTGCCCAGCTGGATGATCGGCATGTCCAGGAACATCCGCCTGCTGGCCGACCCAATTGGATCGGACGCCTCGGCCCGAACGGAGACCCTCCACATTCAGCCAGGACAGTTCATCGAGTGGCGTCTCGAGAGCCAGCTGGCGCGGTCAACGGTGGCGGTGTACTGACGAGGGTGCGCCGGCAACGCGCGCGACAAGAAACGGCCCGCCGACAGGCGGGCCGTTCCCTTTGAGGGTGGTTGCGGTGCTTGTTATTGGTGCCCGGAGCCGGGGGGAACGACCACCCCGGACGTGCCGCCCGATCCGTTGAGCAGCGCATAGGCGGCCACCAGACCGCCACCGGCGAGCCCGCCAAGCAGGGCCGTGGAGCCTACCGAGAACTTCCGTTCCCCGACGCTCGCGACGCTTTCCTTCGGTAGCGTCACGTGCTCCCCCTTCCACTCCGCCCCGATCTTGCGGGCGGTCTCGGTTCGATTGACGGCAAGCGTGAGGCCGGCATCGTCCGCGGAGATCAGGGCACCCTGGACGAACAGCATGTCCGGGCCTAGCTGATTGGCCAGCGCGCTCGCGCCGGCGGTCGTGAGCCGCACCTCCACCTGCGAGCCTGCGGCCGGCATGGCCGCGTCCACCGATGGGAGGGGGCGGTAGCTGTAGCAACCGGCCAGGAGCGTACACAGGAGGCCGGCCTTCATTGATGCCCTCATACCACGCACTCTCCAAAGTGTGCGAACGCCGGTCCCTCGCGGGACCGGCGCACGCGTTGTTGCGTCACCCCACACGGCGACTAGTTCGCCAGCGGGGACGAGCTCGTGTAGTTGAGCACCGGACACGACGCCGGTTGGTTCGGATTCAGACTGACGGATGTGATCGCGACGCCGGCAGAGCTGGTGGCCGGCACGTTGGGGTTCGCGTTGATCTCGGTCAGGCCGTATGGAAGCCGGCCAGGCACCGGGTTCGGCCCCGGGGCGTTGGAGCCCGCCGCGGGAACCGGGGCCAGGGACGGCAAGCAGGTGCGCCTGTAGTCGTTCCAGACCTCCGGGTTGAGGAACAGCGTCACGTACTTCTCCTCGATGATGTTCTGGAGCGAGGCCGGCAGCACGCCCGGCACGGGCCCCGCGAACGCCTGCGAGCCGTAGCGCCGGGTGGCGCGGGCCGCGTCGAGGAAGGGCTGCGCTGCCCCCACGACGACGGTCGGATCCGCGCCGCCGCCGTTGAGGTGCCAGGCGGCCTCCGCGGCGATCAGCTGCGTCTCCGCGTAAGTGATCTCCGGCATACGGAAGCTGCCATCCGTGATGTCCGGATCGATGAACGGCGCGAAGGCCGAATATGCGCCAGCGACGCCGTTTCCATTGTAGATCGTGCCGTTGGTGACCATGCCGGTGGTGCCGGCCGGCCGGAACCCGGCGAAGTTCGACCCGGCCACCGCGTCCGCGGCGGCGCCGTCGGTCGTGGTGAAGTAGAACCTCATCCGGACCGTGTCCTCGACACTGGCCACGATCCGGCGCTTGAGGATCTCGATGATCGCGGCGCCCGGCGCGATGTCACCGGTGCGAGCCGAGTTGAACTGCCACCAGATGTTGTTAGCGCTGGTGGACGCGTCCGCGTACCAGACGAAGTCGTTCGCGTTGCTGCTGATGCCTAGTTGCGCCTCCGCAAGGGCGCTGGCGTAGGCGGTCGGGTCTGTCGCCGCGACGTGCATGAAGTAGCGCGCCTTGAGCGAGTGAGCGACCTGCGTGTAGACAGTCCGCAAGATCGTCGCCTTCGCCGCGACGTTTGGCGCGGGCGTCACCAGGTCTCTGTACGTCAACTCGGTGCCGTCCGCTGCCGGGCCGGCGTTGGTGGGGCCGGCTGCCGCGAGGTTGGTGAGCGCGTCATTGAGCAACGCCTGCATGTCCGCGTAAATCTGGAGCTGCGGATCGAAATGCGGCTGCACGATGGTCGAGTCGGCCGCTTCCCGATAGGGAATGTCACCCCAGAGATCCGCGGCAAAGCCGACGATCAGCGCTTCGTACACCTTGCCGATTCCGACGAAGAGCGAGTCGTTCTTCTTCGCGGCGAGCTGCTGCATCTTGCGAACGTCCAGCAGGCCTCCGCCACCCGTCAGATTGTTGGTCGCGCCGTACACCGCCCCGAAGTACGGGTCGGTGGCTGAGGCGGCGCCCTGATAGCGGTCGAACCCGATCTGCTGCCGGGCCACGCCCGCGATCTGCTGGGTGTACTCCGCCGCGAACCGTGCCAATTGCCCCTGGCGCTGCGGCGGGCCGGCCTGTTGCACGCTGACGTACAGCGGGCCGGGCTGGGTAAGCGTGATGATGTTGTTCGGGTCCGAGGTCGAAGCCACCCCCGGTCCCGAGAGGAAATCGCCGCAGCCGGTGGCGCTCAGCACGAGGCCCAGGCCCAGCATCACTCGCATCGAGTGTCGCATAGTCCGTTGTCTCCAGTTGGCGCCGGCCATCAGCGGTTGAGGGTCAGAGTGAATACCCACGAGCGGGTCTGGGGGTTGTTGAAGTAGTTGAGACCCCGGACCGGGCTCGCCGCGCCGAGGAGCGACGTCTCCGGATCGACACCCGTGTAGTTATTCCAGCTCTTCAGGTTCCGGCCCGCCACACGCAGCTCGATGCTGCTGAAGCCGAGCG